>CAZGXT010000016.1:0-29234 GCA_964529675.1 uncultured Caulobacterales bacterium | reverse complement strand
CCGAGCGTCGCGCCCATGAAGGGCAGCGTCAGCGCGATGACGAGGAACATGACGATGATGCGCGGCACGAAGACGAGCGTCATCTCCTGCACCTGCGTCAGCGCCTGAAGCAGCGCGATGGCAAGGCCGATCAGGAGCCCCGCCAGCATCGCCGGGCCGGAGACAAGAATCGCCACCCAGAACGCCTCACGCGCAAGATCCAGAAGCTCAGCGCCGCTCATGTCGCAGGTCCCTCAACCAACCGGCAGATTTTGCCGGGGGTATGGTTAAGGGGGCGATAAGTCAGGCCTTAGCATGAGGTTAACGGACGCCCCGCGCGTCGGGCGTGTTTCCGCGGCCATAGCTTGAAGAAATAGGCGCCTTGCGCGGCCCGAAGCCGACTCCATCGCCTTCCCTCGCAAGCCGGGCCGTAGTCTAATGATGTTAGGAGCTCACAAAAAAAAGCGCCAGTCGGGGTCAAGGGGGCGATCGTGAGGGGAATTCTGCGTCTTGTCAGGACGGCGTTGGCGCTCGCCGTCCTCATCGGACTTGTCTGCGCGGCCGATTACGCGCTGCATATTCTCCGGCCGGAGAACACCCGCCATGCGCGCTTCGGCGAAGAATGCCGCGCGATACACGCCGACCTTGCAAAGGTCGACGGAAGGGCGCCGGCGGCGCATTGCATCCGCGTGCACTTTGGAACCCCGCGACGCCCCGTCGGCGCGGAGGGGCAACGCGATTTCGGCTTTGGCGGCGAATTCGATGACGCCCTCCATCTCGGTTTCGCGGATGTCTCTTTGCCGCTGCTGGCGAGCGAGGAGAAGGACGGCCAGTCGGGCGTGCGCAAGCGCGGCGACGTCGTTCTCAAACCGGACGGATCGCCGGACTCAAAGGACGATACGACGAAATACGCCTCAATTACGACGATTGATGAACACGGCGAGGAGGAATTCGTCACATCGCTCAATGACGCGCTGGACGAGTCCGATACGAACGCGCTGCTGGTTTTCGTGCACGGTTACAATCAGAGCTTTGACACCGCGGTCCTTAGGGCCGCGCAGATTGCGGTCGATCTCACTTTCGACAAGGACGATCCGGCCAATGTCGGAAAAGACAAACCCAATTTCGGCGAACCCTCCTACGCTTTTGGAAGGCCTGTCCTGTTCAGCTGGCCGAACGGCGCGTTCTTGTGCGCCTACTGCTCCGACCAGGAGAAGGCGGCGCTGTCGGCGCCCTATCTCACGCGATTCCTGACGTTGATGATGGAGTGGGCCGATGCCGACGAGATCAATCTGGTCGTACACTCCATGGGCAATCGCGTGCTTGTGCGGGCGATCGAAGACATCGCCCGGGAACATGTGCGTCTCAAGTGGATCAAGAAATTTCGTATCGTCAACGCCGCCGCCGACGTCGCCCGAGACGAGTATTCAGCGGCGATGGCGCGGGCCGAGGCGGCGCGCGGCGATGACGGCGACGATGCGAGGTTCACGCCCGACGTCACCATCTACGCCTCGCAGAACGACCTCGCGCTGGCGACCTCCTGGCTCGTGAACGGCTTCAAGACTCGCCTCGGCCAGATCGTCCCGACGCAGGACCCCTATGTTCATGGCAATGGTCGCGCCGTGACGATCGACACGGCGGTCGTTTCGTCCGATCTGTTCGGGCACGGTTATTACTCGGCCAACGGCAATGTCATCGCCGACATGTCGTGCTTCTTCGCTGACAGGCCGATTGGAACGGAGCGCGCGCTGGCGCCGGCGTCCGACGGTCGGAGCCACTACCGGTTCGTCGCTTCGACCAAGAACGCGCTTGCCGTCTGCGCGCCCGGGGTCGCGCCGCTCCTGTTGGCCGATCCCGACGGCTATTTTGCGGCGATCGGATTTTCCTACGACGAATTCGGAAAACGCCGCCTGAGGTCGATCGAGCCGCTCAAGGATTGCTGGGACGGCTCCGCTGTCCCGCAAAGCGATGAATGCCCGCCCGCCGTTATAGAGGAAGCGCCGGCGCCTTCCGCCCGGATCACCGAAGCCGTTGTCTATTTCCCCTTCGGCGAGTCATTTCTCGACGAAACTGCGGCGGCGTTCGTCGAAGAGGCGGCGCGCAGGCATGCCCTGACGCCGTACGCCAAGGTCATCATCGTCGGCCATACGGATGAGGCCGAGGCGGCTGAATTAGGGACCCTGGGCGCGCAGAGACTCTCAGAGCGCCGGGCGGCCGCCGTAAAGGAGAAACTCATCGCAGCCGGCGTGCCGATCGACAGGATCGAGACGAGCGGGCGCGCGGCGATCGATCCTGCTGTTCCGACCGCTCGGGGCGTTCGTGAGCCCGCGAACCGCCGGGTTACGATTACGATCCTCGGCTGAGGCTGAAAGTACTCGACCAGCGAGGCGAGCGCCCTACTCCGCCGCCATCGCCAATGGCGCTTCCGCCGCGGCCTCCCGCGCGCGCAGCACCCGGCCGAGTTTCTTGCGTTCGAACGCCGGCGTGAACGCCGCCCCGTCAAAGACTTCCTCGCCGCGGATGAAAACTCCTTTCACGACGCCGTCGGAGCGGCAGACGAGCTGGTCGTTTTTCAGGACCTCTCGCCAGATGCGGATGGTGTTCTTCTCGCCGTCGTGGCGCGCGAGCGCTTTGGGGTCGAGGAGGACAATGTCCGCCTGCGCCCCGATGTCGATCGAGCCTGCGTCAATCCCGAACACGTCCGCCGCGTCGCGCGTCAGGCGCTTCACCATGAAGGCGACGCCCGCTTCGCCCTGCGCCTCCATCGCGATTTTGAGGGCGCGGAGGTTCACATCGTAAAAGGCGAGGTTCGTCAGGTGCGCGCCGGAATCGGCGAAGCCCGGCAGGAACAAATCGCTCATCGTCAGCCGACTGACCATCTTCGCATCATAATTGGCGCTGATCGTTTTCCACACGAAGCGCCGGTCCCAGGTCTTGAGGAGGTGGAAGAAGAAGTCGGCGTCGTCGGCGACGGGCGGGAAGGACGCGAGCATGGCGCGTTCGTTCACACCCTCTCCCGCTTGCGGGAGAGGGGTTGTGGGTGAGGGGTCGAGCTCACAAACGGCGCCCGATGGCGACGCCCCCTCACCCTGCCCTCTCCCGCGAGCGGGAGAGGGTTCTTCGCGCTGGAACGCTTTCACCCTTTCAAAAAGGTCGCCGAGATTTTCGCCCTTCCACGCCGCGACGGGGCAGTCGACGACCTCCATTTCTTCGATCGCGCGGCGGAAAGCCCATTCTTCCAGCCGCAGCATCCGCTTGAGCCGGTCGAGGCCGAAGCCTTTCTTGCCCTTGCGCCACATCGCCTTGAAGCGCGCTTCGAACGCGGGGTCGTCATAGAGCGCGCGGCGCGCCGCGTCGTCTTCAAAGTCCGGTTTGATCAGTTCACGGAGTTCCGGGATCTCTTCCGACAGGGGCGTCACCGGGCCGTCGCCGAAAACGAGGAAGCGCGCTGCGAGGCTTTGCAGATAGAACCGCCCGTCGAGGAGTCGCGAATTGAGAAGCCGCGCCAGCAAATGAGCGCTTCTGATGATGTTGCGGTTCGAGCGCACGTCGAGCGCGGCGACGGCGGTGATCTTCAAGGGCTTGCCGAAGAGGCGCCCGCTCGTCAGCAGGAAGGTGCGGAAGACCTTCAAGGGGCTTTCGGTCGGCGGCGTCGCCTGCCACACGCGCCCATAGCGGCGCACGATGTCGGTGAGGCGCTTTAGCTCCGTGTACCCCCCATATTGCGAGGGGATGCGGCGGTCGCGATTGGGATCGTTCGAGAGATAGTGAAACGGCAGCCCGTCCGAGGAAAACCCGGCATAGCCTTCGCGCATGCCTTTTTCGAGCAGGCGCTCCATTTCCGCCATTTCCGCCGTCGTCGGATCGCGCGTGACGGAGGGGCTGACCCCCATCGCAGCGATGCGCAGCATCGAATAGGGGATCATCGGCACGATGTTCGGGCCAAGCGTGAGCGTATCAAGATGGGCGAGATAGTCCTGCGAGTCGTTCCATGTCGCGCGATCGGCGACGCGTTTCAGCACGGGCTTTGGAATGTTCTCGACCCGCGCGAAGCAGTCGACCACGGGGTCCTGATCCCCTTCCCGCTGCGCGCCGAACGCAAGGCCGAGCGAGCAGTTCGAGACGACGACCGTCGTCGTGCCGTGACGCACCGATTCCGGGAGGCCCGGCGACAATTCGACTTCGAGATCATAATGGGTGTGAATGTCGAGAAGGCCCGGCGTCAGCCACAGGCCGGCCGCATCGATTTCGCGCGCGGCCGTTCCAAGGCGTGTCCCGCGCCGCGCGATGCGCCCGTCCTTCACGGCGACATCGCCCGTTACGGGAGCGCCGCCCGACCCGTCGAAGATCGTCGCGTTACGGATGATGAGATCGTAGTCAGCCATCGGGGCCCCGGTCCTGCAGGAGCGGGCACCATCGGAAAGAACCGCGGCGCGCTCAAGCACGGCCTGCAGCGGGAAGGTGCGCTATTCTGTCTTTGGGCCGACATCCGCGATTTCGGCGATCGCTTCCTCGCCGCACAGCACATAGACGACGCGGTACCGCTCATCGGCGCTGTCCATCGACCAGCTGACCAGCGTCGGCGTCACCACCTGCATCACGAGGTCGGCAGGCGGCATGGCGTCGAGATGGACGCGCAGGCCCGGCGGCATCGCCCGATCAGCGATCCCGGCGCGCCAGATCAGCGCGTAGCCGGGCGTCGGCAAGTCGATTTCACCGTCAATCGTCAGGGAATGGCCGTCGCCCGCCGGCGCCGTCGAGGCTTTCCAGTTGCGGCTGTCGAGCACGGGACAGGCGATCGCAGCATCCGCCGCGTCGTCGATGACGGCGTCTTCCGCAGCGGCCGCCGCGGCGACGTTGGAAGCGGGCGCAGTTTCGGCGGCGGCGGGCGCCGGCGCCTCTTCCTGCTTCGCACAGGCGGCGAGCGCGAGCAGCGACGCGGCGGCGAGACGAGCGATCATCAGCGGGCTCCCCGTTCCAATTCCGGGGAGATTACGGAGCGACTGGACCTGCGCAAGCCTAAATCGGCATGCGCATGATTTCCTGATACGCCTCGATCACCCGGTTGCGGACCGCGAGCGCGGTTTCGAGGCTGACTTCGGCGGCGGAAATGGCGGTCACGACATCGACGAGATTAGCCTCGCCCGCCGCGACTTGCGCCGCCGCCGCCTCCCCCGCCTGCAGCGCGGACGCAGTCTCGGCGATCGCCGAATTGAGGAGCGCGCCGAAAGAAGACGCGGGCGGGGCCGTTTCACGCGCCGGCGCGGCGCGTGCGGCCTGCGCATAGGCTTCAGCGGCGCGAAGAGCGTCAATCGACATCGCTTACTCCAGGATTCGCAAGGTCGCCGCCGCCATCGAACGCACCTGATCGAGCGCGCCGAGATTGGCTTCATAGCTGCGCTGCGCCTCGCGCAGGTCCATCATTTCGATCAGCGGGTTGACGTTGGCGACGAGGACGTTGCCTTCGGCGTCGGCCGCCGGGTGCGCCGGATCATGGCGAACGGTGAACGCCGTCGGGTCAAGCTCGACGCGGGTCAGCGTGACGAGCGTCGCCTCCGCTTTCTTGTCGAGGAAGGATGCAAACACCGGCACCTGGCGCCGGTAAGGTTCAAGGCCCGGCGCGACCGGCGTTGAATTCGCGTTGGCGATATTCTCCGCAACGATGCGGATGCGGCCGGCCTGCGCCCTCATGCCGGAGGCTGAAGCGGAAAGGGCGGAGGTGAGATCATCCATCGGTCAGCTCCTAGCGGCCGCCGCGCACGGCGAGGCGCATGAGTTCGACGCTCTTGCGGTAGATTGACGAAGCGAGGCCGTATTCCATGCGGGTCTCGGAAAGCTTCATCATCTGCGTTTCGATCGACACCTGGTTGCCGGAGAGCGAGGCTTCCCCGTCCGGGGCGAGGTGAGTCTTCACTGAAGCCCCCGCAGCGCCGTTCGCCTGCAGGTGGCGCGGATCGCTGACGCGCAGCGCCGCGCCGACGCGCGCATCGAACGCCGACGGCGCGAGGTCGCGCGCGACATAATCGGGCGTGTCGCTGTTCGCGATGTTCTGCGCGATGACGCTCGTGCGCGCGCCGAGAAACTGAAGCCGCTGGCTGAGGCCCGCCAGAAGCGATGATTTCGAAAGGTCCATCGACAGATCCGCAATTCCCTGCCCGGCAGGATCGCGCCTTATGGTTAAGCGGATGTTGAGGGCCGCCCTGTTGAAGGCGGCGGGAACCCGCGCCACAATCAGCATTCGTAAACGAAACCTTTCCGCGCGCGACCGGTCTTAAATGAAAAAGAAATTCGGGCTGGTTCTGGGATCTGGGGCGGCGCGCGGCTGGGCGCATGTCGGCATCTTGCGCGGGCTCGACGAAATCGGCCTCAAACCCGACATCGTCGCCGGCTGTTCGGTCGGCGCGCTGGTCGGGGGCGCGTGGCTGTGCGGCGCGCTCGACGAGTTTGAAGCCTGGGCGCGCGAGCTCTCGCCCGTTTCGGCGTTCGGCGCCTTCAATTTCTGGGTCAATCGCGGCGGCCTCATCGACACGACGCCGGCCTTTTCGGCGTTCTCCGCCTTCGACCGGAAGATCGAGGAGCTGCCGGTCCAATATGGCGCGGTGGCGGCGGACCTCGGCACCGGCGAAGAAGTGTGGATCACGCAAGGGTCGGTGATCGAGGCGGCGCGCGCCTCCTCCGCGATCCCGGTCATCTTCCACGCCGTGCAGCGGGGGCCGCGCTGGCTCGTCGACGGCGCTGTCGCCAATCCGACGCCGGTCAGCCTTGCGCGTTTTCTCGGCGCCGATGTCGTCGTCTCCGTCGACCTCAACGCCAATCCGCGCGTGCTGACGCGCTTTAACGCGCCGGCGCCGGGACTGCCCGCGCTTGATCCGCCGCCGCCGCTGAGAAAGACGGCGAGTTTTTCAGGCGCGGTCACCACCTTCATCGAAGACACGCGTCAGCGCGTCGACCGTCAACTCGCGATCGCGCGATCGCGCCAGCAGGCCAAGCCGCAGCTTTTCGAGACCGCCTACGCCGCCATCGACATTTTCCAGATGCACCTGACGCGCATGCGCGCGGAAACCTCGCCGCCCGATGTCGCGCTGACGCCGGACATGCGCGACGCCATGCCGAACGCATTCGACCGCGCCGACGAATTCATCGAGAAGGGCCGCGCCGCGCTGATGGCGCGCCGCGCCGACATCGAGGCGTTGCTCGCGACCTGATTTCAACAAGGGGGCTCACCGATGCTTCGCTGGATCGCCGCTTCGCTCGCGTTGTTCACGGCCGGCGCCGCCGCGCGGCCCTTTACGATCGACGACGCGCTCGGCGTCAAGGCCGTCGCCGATCCGCGCATAAGCCCGGACGGAAAATGGGTCGCTTATGTCGTCGAGGAGAACGATCTCGACACGGACGAACAGCGCTCGCGCATCTACATGACATCGATCGACGGCGCCGAGACGATTGCGATGACCGGCGAAACCTATTCCGCCTACGAGCCGCGATGGACGCCCGACGGCAAGCGCCTGTCGTTCATCGCTGCGCGCGACGACCTCGACGAGAGCGCCGCGTCGCAGGTCTATACGCTTGACCTCCGCGGCGGGGAGGCGGCGGCCTATACGAATGTTCCCCAGGGCGTCGACGAGCACGCATGGTCCCCCGCCGGCGGACGGCTTCTCCTTGCCATCCGGGATGAGAGCGCTGCGCAGAAAGCCGCGAGGCTGGCGCGCGAAAACGGCGAGAGCGAACCCCTTCTTCCTGTCGTCATCGACCGGCTGCAGTTCAAGGAGGACGGGGTCGGCTATCTCGACCGGTCGCGACGCCATTACTACGTGCAGGAAGGCCGCCTCGACGAGGCGAAGCAGCTGACCTTCGGCGACTATGACGATTACGAGGGCGCGTGGTCTCCGGACGGCGCGCGCATCGCCTTCGCCTCGAACCGCACCAACGAGCCGGACGGCAATGTCAACACCGACATCTGGACCGCCGAAATCGGGCGCGCCGGCAAGGCGCATCCGCCCTCGCGCGTCACTGATAATCCGGGTACGGACGCGACGCCGTCCTGGAGTCCGGATGGGCGCTTGATCGCCTATTCGACCCAGCTTGACCCGAAGCTTTTCTGGTATGCGTCGGCGCATCTTGCCGTCGCGCCCGCCGAGGGCGGGCCTGCGCGGGTTCTTACAGAGCCGCTCGACCGCTTCTTCTACAAGCCGCGGTTTTCGCCGGACGGGCGGGAGATTTTCGCCGCCTATGAGCATGACGGCGAGCAGCCGCTGGTCGCCGTCAACATCGAGACCGGCGCCAAGCGCGACGTGATTGCAGGCGAGATCGCAGTCTTCGACTTCGACGTCCATCCTTCAGGGCTCGTCGCGGCGCGGATGGGCCGCGCCGATCTTCCAGAGGAGGTTTTCGTCTCCTCCGGCGCTGAGGCGCGGCGAATCACGAGAACGAACGACGCGCTGCTGAAAGCGGTGACGCTCTCAAAGCCCTTCACCGCGAAGGTCAAGAGCAAGGACGGAACCGAAGTCGAGGCGTTCTTCTATCCGCCGACGAAGGGCCGCACGAAAAAAGCGCCGACGATCCTCAGGATTCACGGGGGCCCGACCTCGCAGTTCGATTTTTCCTTCGACGCCTACGCCCAGCTCTACGCCGCGTCCGGCTACGCCGTCGTCATGGTCAATCCGCGCGGATCGACCGGATACGGAACGAATTTCGCTGCGGCGATTTACGCCGACTGGGGCGAAAAGGATTTCGACGACGTGATGGCCGGCGTCGATCATGCGATCGCAATCGGGCTCGCCGACCCGAAGCGCCTCGGCGTCGGGGGCTGGTCCTATGGCGGCATCCTGACGAATTACGTCGTCACAAAGACGGATCGTTTCGACGCCGCGGTGTCGGGCGCGTCCGGCTTCCACTATCTCGCCAATTACGGCCACGACATCTATCAACGCGAATATGAGATCGAGCTCGGCCTGCCGTGGGAGAATATCGAGGCGTGGAACCGCGTCGATACGTTGCAGGGCGCCGGAAAGGTGACGACGCCGACGCTCTTCATCGGCGGCGCAGACGACTGGAACGTGCCGATCCTCAATTCGGAGCAATTCTACCAAATATTGAAACGCCGCGGCGTGCCGACGGGACTGATCGTCTATCCCGGCGAAGACCATTCGATCGACCGGCCGAGCTTCTACAAGGACCGGTTCGAGCGCTATCTCGGATGGTATGATAAGTGGGTGAAGTAGCCGTCAAGAACTGACGGCGCAGCAGCGCGCCCCCAATGCAGAATCTTGAGGGCCGCTCTAAAACACGCCGAAAATCTTCTTCCGCGGCGGCGTCAGTTTCGGCGCTTTCGGATTGCCCGCCGCCCATTTCACATAGTCGATGTCGCGCCGCTCGATGCGGGCTTCGGTCGCCTTGAGCCCCATGATGAGGTCCCGGACGCCTTCGGGCGCGGCGTTCGCCGCCTCAATGGGATCGGGCGCTGCGGCGAGCGTGCGGCCTTCCGCCCGGGCGCGGCGTTCTTCCTTGCGGGCGACGCGCTGTTCGGCGGCGGTGAGGCGATGTTTCAGCGCCGAGAAGGCGGCCTCAGCCGGGAGAACCGCTTCCGGCGCGAGGGACGCGCGTTCTTCCGCGCGCCAGTCGGCGCGGCTCGGCACGATGATCGCGTCGACGCCGCGGCCCGTCAGGCGGCGCGTCGTCGTCTTCTCAAAGCCTGACCAGATCTGCTTCAGCCGTTCGCTCATGGGCTTTCCTTACAATTCCGGCTTTTCGCGTTTCATTTCGAGGCCGCCGTTGCGCGTGATGACCGCGACGGCGATCGGCCCGCCGACCGTCTCGACCGAATGCATCACCTTCTGCTGGAAGGAATTGAGCTTGATCAGCGAGGCCGCCGTTTCGCCGAGTTCGCGCTTCGGCAGCGAGCCGATCGCGCGATAGATCGGGCGCGTGTGGACCGCGTATTGATAGGCGTCGATCGACTTGAAGAACTCGCGCAGCGCATGGCCCATGTTGTTTTCCGAATAATCGCGGAAGAGGGCCTGGCGCTGCTGGTCTGAAATCGGCGCGCGCGTGATGACGTCGGAAACGAGGTTCATCGAGAGCTTCAACGTCTCGCCGTACATGAACATCCTGAGATACTGGTCCATGCCGGTCAGGAACGTGCGGATCATGCGGTCCTGCGCGAAGGGCTGCACGATCGGCCCGCCGTCAGAGGTCATGTCGGCGGCGCGGTCCTGCTTGCGCTTCAGGATGCCCAGAATGACGCTCGACGTGAGATAGGAGCGCATCGACGGGAATTTCTCGCGCGCGCCGAAACCCGCGAAGACGACGCCGGTGTAATGCTCGAAAAAGGCGTCGCGCGTCACCGCGAAGATCGCGATTTCCCGCAGGCGCTCGCGCGTCGCGTCGGAGACCGTCAGCGCCCCGTAGTCGGACCGGAGCGCCCCGATCAGGCTGTCGATGAGCTGCTCGATTTCCGCGCGGTAACGCCGGCGCGCCTGCTCGCCCATGCCGCCCGGGAAACAGGCGAGATCGTTGCGCGGGGCGTCGTCCGGATAGCGCTGATAGTCGGCGTGAAGCTGGCCGACGACGAATTCAAACACGGCGGAGAGATGATCCTTGACGCGCGCGCCGTTCGCCTCGGCGATCTTTCTGACCTGCGCGTCGAAATCCTCGGCGATCACCGTGTAGACGACCGCGACGTGCTTCAGGAACTCCGTGTCCTGATGATCGGCGGGGAAGAGATCCGGGTTCCCCGAGATGAAATTCATGAAGTCTTCGGCGTAGTCCTGCACCGTGTCGAGCGAGCGCCCGCGCGTCGCGTCGCGATAGAGCGAGATCACCGTCTCCCACGGCGTCGACATGATTTCGGCGTTGTTATAAATCATCACGCCGACAGGCTGCGCGTCGTTCAGCGGGAAGAGCTTGTCCACCGACTGATAGGTTTTCAGGTATTGGTGGCCGGAGATCGTGACCGCGCTGTCCGCGGCCATCGCCACCGCCTGGCGGTTCATCAACACCACTTCGGAGGTCATTCCCTCGCCCCTCGCCCCTAATACCCCAACGGGCCAAACCCCATGCCGGGACGACGAACAGGGGGCGAACCCCACCCGAACCCCGGCACGATTCCTAAATCGTATCGGCAAAAGCCCGGATTGGGAACGGAGGCGGCGACAGCCGGCGGGCGCGGCGCCTGTTTGTCGCCCTTGGGCCACAGGCCCGGCCTGCCGCAAGCCGCTTTCGGCCTGCCGCAATTCCCCTTTTCCGGTCGGCGCTGTGACCCAGTTAACCACGGGCGGGCGGAAAGGCGCCCATTATGCAGGCGTCCGGCACGGCTTGCCGGATCTTGGGAGAAAGACTGGGAGAGACAGCCATGGCCGCCTTTGGACCTGCTGGAGTGGTGATTTTCGCCTTCATCGGTTCGCTCGGAACGCTGACCGCGCTCTATGGGCTTGAGCGCCTGTTGAAGGGCCGGCCGAACGCGCGCCGCTGACCCGGCGGCGGCCGCCGTTAACCCTAAGTCCATAAGTTTAAACAGAAATTTGACATTTCAGAGCTGTAATGTGCGCGTCGTGTCGAAAGGACGCGCTTGATGTTCATCACTCCGGTCGCCGTGTCGCTGTTCGCCTTCCTCGCGCTTGTCGGGGGGACGGCGCTGTTCTTTTTCCTGGAGCGCCAGTTGGCGGCCGCCGAGGCGATGCGCACCGAGCCATGAGGGCGCGGTCCTCGTTCACCGAATAGTTCCGCTTTGGGTGTCTAGTCGCGTCTCCTGACAGGAGCGATGCGCGCCGCCATGACAGCGCCGACTGATGACGCCATAGGTGCGCCGGCCGAGGCCTTTGGCCTGCGGTTCGGCGCGCGCGCCCTTGCAGACCTCTACACCCTTGTCGCCGTTTTCTTCGGCGCCTTTTTTATTGCGCTGACGCCGCCCTTCGGCGTCGGCGATGAGACGACCCATGTCGAGCGCACCTATGAAGTGGCGACGGGCGCCTTTCTCGGCGGCGAAGGGTTGCCGGCCGGCCTGCAGCGCTTCCTCGGCGACGCCTTTGCGCGCGTCAAAGGCGGCGAGCCCGCAAGCGTCGCCGATTTCGAACGCTGGGCGGCGATGCCGCTCGAGGCGGAGCGGATCGAGCCTTATCCCGATCCGTTGCGCGCGATCATGCGCCTCCAATATCCGGGCAACTACGTCCACCTCGCCCCGGCGATGAGCGCGGGCCTTGCGCTTGGCGCGCCGCCGCTTGCGCTCCTTTACCTGTTGCGCGCGGTCGCGCTCCTCGCCGGCGTGTTTCTCGTGCGGCAAGCGATCCGGATCGCGCCGGCGGCCTTCAGGCCGGCGATGGCGTTCATCGCGCTGTTGCCGACGACGATCGTTTTCTTCAGCGGCGTCAACAATGAATCGGTCCTGATCGGCCTTGCTTTTCTCTGGTTCGCTTATGTCGCGGGCCTTGCAGCGCGTCCCGACCGCCGTCTGACCCGCGCGGAGATCGCCGGGCTCATCGCGCTCGGCTTTTTCGTCGGCCAGTTCAAGAGCGGCTATTTCCTGCTGCCGGCGCTTGCGCTGATCCTGCCCGCGGGCAAGTTCTCCTCGCCGGCGCAGCGGATTTTGATCCTGATGCTGACGATCGCTCCGGGGGCCGCCGTCAGCCTGCTGTGGATGGCGACCGCCAAGACGGCGATGCTGGGCGATGTCGCCTATTCGACCATGCCCGGAAACCGCGTCGCGCCGGATGAGCAGATCGCTTTCATCCTCGCCGATCCCTTGCGGTACGCGCTGATCGTGCTCCGCACGTTCTTCCTGTCGCCGGAAGGCGGCGAGAGTCTGCGCGGCCTCGGCGGCGTCGCCGGCTGGACGAATATCGGCCTTTCGCCGCCGGTCTATGCGCTGCTGCTGGTCGCCGGCGTCGCCCTGTGGGCGAGCGGGCAGCAGCCGCCGGCTGCGATGGCGACGCCCTTTGCGCTTCTCGTGCAGGCGGGGCTTTTCGGCGGCGTGACGCTCCTCGTTCTCACCATGATGTATGTCGGCTGGACCGGCGTCGGCGCAGAGGTGATCGACGGCTTTCAGGGCCGCTACTGGCTGCCGCTGCTGCCGCTCATCCTCGCGCTGGCGCCGGTGCGCCTGTCGCTGCTGTCGGCGGAAAGCGCGCGGGTCGTCCTCGCATTCGGGGCGCCGCTCGTCGGTCTCATCGCCATGGCCGCCGCGGTTTTCAGGCACTATTACTGACGACGTCCGCAAAGCGCGAAGCGTCGAAGCCGTGCGCCTCACGCATGGCGCCGATGGCGGCTAGCTTGGCCGCCATAACCGACCAATCGTCGCGCTCGGCGATCGCCGACCAGATCGCTTCGACCTCATCGATCAGCATCGTGCACGGCGCGCCCCCGAAATAGGGATGGGCGAGGCGCGAGGGATCATCAGGTGCGAAGCTCTCGATCTTGCCGCGCAGCGGCGCGAACGCCGCGTCTGAATAAAGCGCGGCGTGCGGCCCGGCGAGCGCGCGCATTGTTGAGGCCGCGCCGCCGAACCAGTCGAAAAAGACCCGCTCGAACGGAATGCGCGCCGCCTCCATCCACTGCAGAAGCGCGACGATGAAATCAAAATCGCCCTCGCCCGCCGGCTTGAGGCCCAGCCGCGCGAAGAAGGCTTCGACCATCGCGCGCTCGAAGGCTTGCGGGAAGGTCTGCAGGCCCTCATTGAGCGCGTCCGTTTCAGCGACCGGCGTCAGCGCGCCGCCGAGGCGCGTCAGGTTCCACAGCGCGGCGTCGGGCTGGCGGCCGTAGGCGTAAAGCCCGGACTGGTCGAAATAGGCGGCGGTGAAGGAAAGGTCCGTATAGGGAAGAAAACGCCAGGGACCGTAATCGAAACTTTCCCCTGTCACGGTCATGTTGTCGGTGTTGAGGACGCCGTGGACGAAGCCCGCCGCCATCCATTGCGCGGCGAGGCGCGCGGTGCGCGCAACGACGCGGCGGAACCAGCGCGCGGGCAGGTTTTCGGCGCCCGCAAGGTCGGGTTCGAATGCGGCCGCGCAATAGTCGATGAGCCGTCCGAGCGCGCCTGCATTCTCCTCAAAAGCGAGCCGCTGGAACGTGCCGAAACGCACATGGCCGTGGCTGAGACGGACAAGGACGCAGGACCGCGTCGGCGAGGGCTCGTCATTGCGGTGGAGGCTTTCGCCGGTCTCGATGATGCTGAACGTCTTCGATGTGTAGACGCCGAGCGCTTCGAGCATTTCCGTCGCGAGGATCTCGCGCACGCCGCCCTTGAGCGTCAGCCGCCCGTCCGCCGTGCGCGAATAAGGCGTCTTGCCGGAGCCCTTGGTTCCAAGATCGAGGAGCCGCCCCTGCCCGTCCCGGAGCTGCGCAAAGAGGAAGCCGCGCCCGTCGCCGAGATCGGGGTTGTACACGCGGAACTGATGGCCGTGATAGCGCAGCGCCAGCGGGACCGGGTGATTGTCAGGAAGCGGATGAAACCGCGCGAAATGGCGGGTCCACTCCTCGTCGCTGAGATGCGCCAGCCCCACCGCCCTCGCCCACCGGTCGTTGCGGTAGCGCAGGATCGCGCGGGGAAAGTCGGCGGGGGCGACCGGGTCGAAGAAGGGGGCGCCGCCGAGCGCGGCATAGTCAGGGGCGGGCCGGTAAGGCGCAGTCGCGGGTTCGGTCATGCGCGTTCGACTAAGCCTTCGCCGCAGCGCGTCAACCCGCCAGGAACGGATGTCGGGTGCGCGATTTTCGGCGAAGCTTTAATCATTTCGCGCTTTTTCCTCTTAAGAAGCGCCTGGAGAATCGCCGAATGCCCTGACTGAAGCTTGCGTATTTCCCCGCTATCGCGCATGCGAGGCCTCAAGCCGCCGGACGCCGCCATGCCTGACACCGCCCATCCATCGCGCGTGCGCCCGGTTGCCGGCGCGCGGCCGACCCGCGCCGACGTCGTTGAGGCCGCCGGACGCATTGAAGGCCGGGTGATGCGCACGCCCCTCATCCGCGCCGGGCGCCTCTGCGCGCTGACCGGCGCCGAGCTCTATCTGAAGCTTGAGAGCCTGCAATTCACGGGCGCGTTCAAGGAGCGCGGCGCGCTCAACAAGCTCCTTGCGATGAGCGCCGACGACCGCGCGCGCGGCGTCATAGCGGCGTCCGCCGGCAATCATGCGCAGGGCCTTGCCCGTCACGCCAAGGCGCTCGGCGTCGCAGCGACCATCGTCATGCCCGCGACGACGCCGGACGTCAAAGTGCGCCAGACGCGCGCCCACGACGCCGAAGTCGTTCTCTCGGGGCACAGTTTCGAGGAAGCGCAGAACGCTGCGGAGCGGATCGCCGGGGACCGCGGCCTTGTTTTCGTCCATCCCTTCGACGACGCGGACGTCATCGCCGGCCAGGGAACGATCGGGCTTGAGATGATCGCCGACGGTCCGCGCTTTGACGCCATCATCGCGCCGGTCGGCGGCGGCGGCCTTATCGCCGGGCTGGCGCTCGCCGCCGAGGGATCGGGCGTCGAGATCATCGGCGTCGAGGCCGATCTTTTTCCCTCGATGAAGAACGCGCTTGACGGCGGCGCGCGCCCTGTCGGCGGCAACACGCTCGCAGAGGGCATCGCGGTCAGGGAGGCGGGGCGCCTGACGCGCGCAGTCGTCAAGGACCGGATCAGCGACATCATTCTCGTCGACGAACGCCTGCTCGAGCGCGCGCTCAGCATGCTGATGAACGAACAGAAGCTGCTGGTCGAAGGCGCCGGCGCGGCGGGTCTCGCGGCGGTCCTGAAAGACCCCGCGCGTTTCGCCGGAAAGACAGTCGGTCTCGTGCTTTGCGGCGGCAATATCGACGCGCGGCTCCTCTCGATGATCCTGATGCGCGATCTGGCCCGATCAGGGCGCCTTGCGCGCCTGCGCGTCGAACTCCTCGACATGCCGGGCCAATTGGTGCGCGTCGCGACGATCATCGCGGAGGGCGGCGGCAACGTCATCGACGTCGGTCACCACCGCACCTATTCCGATCTGCCGGCGAAGATGACGTGCATGGACGTGACGATCGACACGCAGGGCCAGGACCATCTCGACCGCATCATCGGCGCGCTTCGCGGCGCAGGCTATCCGGTCGAAATCGCGGTCTATTGAGCGGTCAGGCTTTTCGCCACGGCCCCCGGATGGCGAAGGTGACGCCCGGCGTCTGAATGTTGACGAACATGACCTCGCCGTCCGGCGAGAAGCAGGCGCCGCAGAATTCCGACTTCGAATTGCCGGCGATCGTGTAGAATTCGCCGTCAGGCGTCACGCCGCGCAGGAACTGCGCGTCGTAATCATACCCGTCCTCGCACAGGATGACGTCGCCCCACGGCGCGACCGCGACATTGTCGCAGTTCTTGAGGATGTTCGTGTCGTCGGTTTCGACGAAGAGGTCGAGCGTTCCAGGCGCGTCCGCCTCGCCGGGCGTTCCTTCCTTCGCGCTCGGACGATAGCGGAAGACCTGGCCGAGGCGGATCGGTCCGCCGGCGGTGCAGGAAATGTAAATCTCCGTTCGTCCGTCTGCGGAGGTTCCGACCGCCAGCCCTTCCCCGCGCGCGAAACGAAGCGCGCCCTTGGCGAATCCGCGATCCTTGAGGTCTCCGTTCGGGGAGTCGACCTCGTCGAGGTCGATCCACGCCGCATCGGCGGACGCGCCGGGCGCGATCGCCTGGCCCGTTCCCGCATTCGCCTTGCCGTCATTCGGCCAGTTGCGAAAATCGCGCTCGCGATCCTCTCTCAAGGCAAGCGCCTGCAAGCGCCCGCCGCGCGCGAGCCTGCCTTTGCGGTCGGGGAGGAAACGATAGAAAAGCCCGTCCAGCCGGTCTTCGGTGAGGTAGACGACGCCGGTCTTCGGATCGATCGCCGCGGCCTCGTGAACGAAACGCCCCATGGCTTTGAGCGGAATGGGATCGACAAGGCCCTTGGCGCGCGCCGGCACTTCGAAAATCCAGCCATGGTCGCGGCTGACATGCGCGCCTGTCTTTTCGATCGTCTCCTCGCAGGTCAGCCATGAGCCCCACGGCGTGCGCCCGCCCGCGCAATTCGCGGTCGTGCCGGCAAGGCTCAGATGATCGCGAATTATCCTCTTCGCCTTGAGGTCGTAGACGAGGGTCGACGTGCCGCCGAATTTCGGACGACCGTCGGGCGTGAAGTCAAACACCTTATCGTTGGGCAGCCGTGCGGCGAGCGCGAGATCAGGCCCGTAGGCCGAACGCTCATACATGTCCGGCCAGATCTCGTGGTTGCGGACCAGCGCGACCTGATGCGGCTTTCCCCGCACCTTGAACGCCGCCATCCCGTCGAACGATCCCGGCGTCAGGAAGCCGTCCGCCATCGGCACGCCTTCGCGCGAGACGATGTCGTAGGAAAACCCGGCCGGCAGATCGAGGAGCCCCGCCGGGTCGGGGATCAGCGCGCCGTGCGGGTCGACGACCGGCATCGCAGCCGCGCCCCTCAGACCAAGCGCGCGAAGGCCGGCGAAGCCGATAACGGCGGCGGAAGCGCCTTTGAGCATGAGCCGGCGCGTCAAGGTCATCATCGGTCTCCGATATTTGCCAAAGCAGGACCCGCTTATCGACCGGCCGGCGGACCGGGATCAATCGCCCCCGCCGCCGCATCCGCCGCCGGCGTCGCCTGGGCCGTCGCAGTCCCCGCCCGTATCGGCCCCGAAGGGATAGCCTGAGTCTCCGCCGCCGGCCTTGCCGCGACGGACGCTTCTCGCCGAGGCGCGCAGGATGACGGCGCTGACAATCACGAAAGCCAGCACGACCAGCACGATCTGGAACAGCTGCATGGCGCGTCTCCCTGACCGACGAAGGATGGTGGGCGCGGAGTTTTACAATTCGATGACGTTCGCTGTTCGAAATCCGCGGTTGAATAAGGCCGGCCGGCGCTTACATTCTCCCATGACGGTGAGGAGGGGCCGGGGATGCGGACGAAGTTTGCCTTGGCGACGCCTGTTCGCGCCGCGGTTCTGATGGCGGTCGCGGGCGTCCTCGCCCTCTTCAGCGCTGTCGCGCAGCAACCTGATCCCGTGCGTTCGGGCGTCGTGCTTGAGCTCAACGGCCCGGTGACGCCGGCGAACGCGCAATATGTCGCGCGCGAGATCGCGGCGGCGAGCGCCGCCGGCAAGGAGCTTGTGCTCATCGAAATCGACACCCCGGGCGGCCTCGTCGATTCCATGAAAACGATCATCAAGGCGATGCTCGCGTCTGATACGCCCGTCGTCACCTTCGTCGCTCCGCAGGGCGCGCGCTCAGCCTCGGCCGGGCTGTACATCATGTATGCGGCGAATATCTCCGCGATGGCGCCCGGCACCAACACCGGCGCGGCGACGCCGGTCGAAGTCGGCGGCCCGCCGTCCGAGGAAAGCCCGTTCGAAGAAAACAAGCCGTCGGACGAAAAGGAGAGCGCGCCGACCGGGAGCGAGGAGCCCGCGCCGACGGTCGATCCGCAGACGGACGACCCGCAATCCGAAACGCCGCCGCTCGCCAACAGCGATGCGCTGCGCGCGAAAGTCATCAATGACAGCGTCGCCTATATCCGATCGCTGGCCGAGTTGCGCGGGCGCAACGCCGACTGGGCCGAGAAGGCCGTGCGCGAGGCGGCGTCGGTGACCAGCGGGGAAGCGCTCGACCTCGGCGTCATCGACCTCATCGCGGACGATCGCGATGACCTCATCGCCAAGCTCGACGGGCGCGTCGTCAAGACGCCGAAAGGCGAAAAGACGCTGCGGACCAGGAATTTGAAGCTCGACGTCATCGAGCCGACGTTCATCGAACGCATTCTTGGATTCATCGCCGATCCGAACGTCGCCGTCATCCTGATGTCGCTGGCGACGACCGGCATCATCATAGAGATGTGGAATCCGGGTTCGATCTTTCCGGGCGCGCTCGGCGTCTTGTGCCTCATTCTCGGGCTCTATGCGTTTCAGGTTCTGCCCTTCAACTGGCTCGGCGCGATGCTGATGGGCGCCGGGGCGATCCTCATCGTCGTCGAGGCTTACGCGCCGACCTTCGGGCTCGCAGGGCTGACCGGGCTCGGGGTGTTCGCAGCAGGGCTCTATCTGGTATTCCCGGAAGGCTTCCGCGTCTCGACGAGCCTTATTGCGACGATCATCGCCGTCGCGGGCGCGTTCCTCGCGCTCATTTTTTTCGCCATTGTCGGCTCGCGCAGTCACGGGCCGATGATCGGCGCCGAGGCGATCCGGCGCCGCGAAGGCGTCGTCGACGACTGGAACGGCAAGGAGGGCTGGGTGATCGTCGAGGGCGAGCGCTGGCGGGCGCGGTCCGACCGGCCGCTGAGCCCCGGCGACCGGGTGAAAGTCGTCGAGATCGACGGGCTCGTCCTTGTCGTGCGGCAGGCGAAGGCCGGCATCTTCCCGCTCGGCGCCCCGCAGGAGGCCTGAGGGCGTGGAAGGGGGCGACATCATCGGCCAGCTCGCCGGCGGTCAGCTTGATTGGCGCGCGGTGGCGCTGCAGGCGGGGCTGATCGCGGCAGTGTTCGTCGCGCTCGGGGCCGCCGCCATGGCGACGCAAGGCGCGCGCAAGACCGGCTTTCAGCTCGGCGAGGAATTCACCCCCGACGCCGGTGTCGTTGAAATCTGGGACGGGCGCTCGGGCTATGTCCGCATCGGGGGCGAGCTCTGGAAGGCGGAGGCGAAGGTCGCGCTCGCCGCGGGCGACGCCGTCAAAGTGGCGCGCAAGACCGGAATGCTGTTAAGGGTCACGCCGCTCTAGGCGCAGAACGGAAAGGAACTCGCAATGTTGGAAGGCTTTGGCCTCTTGGCGCCCCTGCTGATCCTCGCGGTCGTCGTCATCACCAACATCTTCAAGATCCTGCGCGAATATGAGCGCGGCGTCGTGTTCACGCTCGGCCGCGTCGGGCGCAAGGCGGCTGGACCCGGCCTCGTTCTCCTCATCCCGATCGTCCAGCAGATGCGCAAGGTCGACATGCGCACGCTCGTCCATGACGTGCCGGCGCAGGACGTGATCAGCCGCGACAACGTCTCGGTGAAGGTGAACGCCGTCATCTATTACCGCGTCGTCGACGCCGTGCGCGCCGTCGTACAGGTCGAGAACTACATGGCGGCCACGAGCCAGCTCGCGCAGACGACGCTGCGCTCGGTTCTCGGCAAGCACGAGCTCGACGAAATGCTGCAGGAGCGCGACAAGCTCAACAAGGACATCCAGGCGATCCTCGACCACCAGACGGAAGCGTGGGGGATCAAGGTCTCGAATGTCGAGATCAAGCATGTCGACGTCGCACCGGAGATGATCCGCGCCATCGCCAAGCAGGCCGAGGCCGAGCGGGAGCGGCGGGCGAAGGTCATTTCGGCCGAGGGCGAACAGCAGTCGGCGACGAAGCTCGCCGAGGCGGCGCACATTCTGGCGACCCAGGCCGGGGCGATGGAGCTGCGCTATCTCAACGCCCTGCAGGAAATCGCCAACGACCGCTCTAACACGATCGTCTTCCCGTTTTCGCTCGAGCAGATGGGCAAAGCCTTGCGCGGTCAGTGACCTAGCGCACTCCTTCTCCCTTGTCGGGGCGTCAAAGAAGGCGCAGTTTTTCCCGGCTGTTTCATAGGGAGAATGAAATGCGCATCGTTTACCGTATCGCCAACCTTCTAAGAACTGCGGCTTTTGCGGCGGCGTTCGCCGCGGGATCGACCGCCGGCGCCGTCGTCGTGGCGCCCGGCGCGGGGTCCATGCTTACAGGAACCACATCGGCCGCCAATCCAGCCCTCGCCGGCACGGTCATCAATGACAACCTCATCCCGTGGTCAATTACGGACGGGATGGGCGCGACGCTCGTTTCAGGCAACCTTCAAAACCGCGTCACCCGCTCAGATGCGCTGGGGACGCTGATCTTCGCACCCCGCCTGACGGACATCGTCTACGGGTCCGTGGGAGCGCCTCAGTCGCTATCCCTGTCGCTGTCGCCCTATGGCCCGGGCGCACTCGACGTTGACTATCGCTTGGACGGTCTGGGCGAAGCTGCGTTTCCCATCGTCGCCCGGTCTGGGTCTGGCGACAGCCTGTTTTTCTTCGGACTCGGCGAAGGCATGCCCGGCTTTGAGAGCAGCCGGTTCCTTTCAATCCTTTCAACTGCGACAGAGTTCGGCCTGACGGGAATGTTCACGATCATTGCGACTTTCGGCGTCGATCCGCCGATGATGTTCTCGACGACCGTCGACGGCCTGGCCGTTCCGGGAACAGGCGACGACGGCGTCATACCGCTTCCGGCGGCGGCGCCCCTGTTCCTGGGAGCGTTGGCGATTGGCGGTGTAGGCTTGCGTAGGCGCCGCCGCGAGTAAACAGTCGGCGCCCTCCGCGCCTTGTTGAAAAGCGGCAACACACGTTGAAAACCCGCCGAAGAAGCGCCGCGAGCGAACAATTCTCGCGGCGCACGCTCGCGTCCATAGCGTTTAATGTTAGTGTTCCCGTTCAAGTTTCGATCCGCCAGTCAATGGCGGCGATGTAACGGGAGGTACCATGACTAAGCGCCTTTTGGCGAAAGCCTCGTTTATTGCGCTGGCGGCGGCTTCGGCCGCCATTCCGGCGCCAGCCTTCGCCCAGGATGAGGCCGCGGACGAAATCGTCGTCACCGGCTCCTTCATCCGCAAGAAGAGCCAGGCCGACCTGCCCTCGCCGCTTTCGACGCTCGACGCGAGCCAGATCGACGCGACCGGGGCCGTCAACATCGCGGACCTGACCCAGACGCTGACGATCAACACCGGCGCGCAGAACAACCCCGACGCCTTCACCCAGAACCAGACGACCGGCACTTCGAACATCAACCTGCGCGGTCTCGGCGTCGGATCGACCCTCGTTCTCCTCAATGGGCGCCGGCAGGTGCTGACCGCGGCGACGACCAATGACGGGGTCTCCTTCGTCGACACCGCCTCGCTCGTCCCGCTGATCGCGATCGACCGGGTTGAAATCCTGAAGGACGGCGCCTCGGCGCTTTACGGGTCGGACGCGGTCGCCGGCGTCGCCAACTTCATCACGCGCAACGGCTATGAAGGCATTTTGTTCTCGGGCGACTACACCTCGCACCAGAGCCGCGGCGATTACAACGAATTCAACTTGCAGGGCCTCGCCGGCAAGCAACTTGGCATCGTCTCGCTGCTTGCCGCGGTGAGCTACACCGAGCGGACCCCGCTGACGACGGAGGAGCGGCGTCTCTCGGTTCCGGCCAACGACACGTCGTCGCTCGGCAATCCGGGCGCCTTTTTCCTGACCGGAATGCTCGGCTCGATCCCGGTAGGCACCCCGCTCGTCGATCCGGGCTGCGCGGCGGCCGGCGGCTTCCCGCTTCGAGCGAGCCCGACGGCGCCGCCGCCCTCCTCCGGGATCGGATTTTGCGGCTTTGATTTCGGCGAATTCTTCAACCTTGTCCCGGAAGAGGAACGCTTCAACGCCTTCGCGCAGGCCGAGATCGAATTCTCGGACGCGCTCGTCTGGCGCATTGAGGGAGGGTATGCGGACAATTCCGCCGAGCGCGGCAACTCGCCGACCTTCCCCTTCCTGCAGCTTGGCTCGGCGGTCGTGCCGGGCGGCTCGCTTTCGGGGCTGGGCATCACGCCGAACCCGTTCAACATCCTGCCGACTTCGCCGACCGTCCTCTTCTTCGGCCGCGCGAGCGGTAATGGCGGCGAGGTGTCGCCGAACCTGACGAGCAGCGAAACCTGGCGCTTTTCAACGGCGCTCGGCGGCGATTTCGGCGACAGCGGCGCCTGGGAGATTTCTTACACCCGCGCGCGCAACAACTTCACGATCATGACGGAAGACACCGTCACCGATCGTTTCCAGTGCGCTCTGACCGGCTTCCAATCCCTGCCCGCGATACCGGGCCTTACCGGCGGGACGAACTGCACCAGCGCCAATCCTGACCTGACGGCGAACGGCGCCGTCATCCCCTCGGCGGGAACGTTCTTCAACCCGTTCTCGACGTCATTGAACGGCGTCGCGCCCAATCCGGCGGGGTTGCTCGACTATCTCATCGAATTCCAGACGCGCGATCTTCAGTCCGACGTCAATGTCATCGAGGGATTTGTTTCGGGCGAAGTGTTCGAACTGCCGGCCGGACCGGTCGGCGTCGCGATCGGCGGTCAATATCGCGACAACGATCTCGCCGCCAATTTCGATGAAATCTCGCTGCGCGACGGCTTCGGCTTCCTGATCGGCGAACAGCCCTTCGGCGGCAGCCAGGACGTCTTTGGCGGATTTGTCGAAGTCTCGATCCCTGTCACATCCTTTATCGATCTGCAGGCCGCCGTGCGCCATGAACGCTATGGCGACGACGAGGGCGGTTCAACGACCGATCCGAAGGTTGCGCTGCTGGTTAGGCCGCATGATCGCCTGTCGCTGCGCGGCTCTTATTCGACGTCGTTCCGCGCGCCCTCTGTCTTCCAGCAAGTCGGCCAGGGCACGACATTGCAGCAGGTTGTCGACCCGCTGAACGCGACCGCCTTCGTCGCGGTACGTCAGTCGGGCGACGCCGATCTCGTCCCCGAGAACTCGCGCGCGTTCAACGGCGGCGCGACCTTTGAGCCCCTCGACGGTCTTACGTTCGACGTCGATTACTATAATTTCTCGTTCGAGAACTTCATCGTGCCTGTCAATCCGCAGGCGCTGCTCAACGCCAATCCGCTCGATCCGCGCGTCATCCGCGCACCGAGCCCGACCGGAACCGGCACGATTTTGCAGATCAACACGAGCTTCGTGAACGCGGCCGCGGTCGACACCTCCGGCATCGACTTCGGCGCGCGCTGGGAGATCGACGCGGGCAACCTCGGCGTCTTCACGCCGAGCTTTGAGGGCACCTATATCCTCACCTACGATCTGCAAGCGACGCCGGGCGGCCCCGTCATCGACGGCGCCGGCAACCGCAACTTCAGCAATTTCGGCGAATCGACGCCGGAACTGCGGTTCAACGCCGGGCTCAGCTGGAAGAACGGCGCTCACGGGGCCAATCTCTTCGTCCGCCGCATCGGCAGCTATTTCGACGATCAGCCCGCCGGTCCGGACGTCCGCATCGACAGCGACACGCGGGTCGATGCGCAGTACACGCTGGCGATCAACGAATATATGGGTCGCGATCAGCTGGCTCAGCTGACGATCGGCATGCGCAACCTGACGGGGACGACGGCGCCCTTCGTCGCCACCAATGGCGGGTTCGACAGCCGCGTTCATGATCCGCGGGGGCGCCTGCTCTATTTCGGCGTCAACCTCGAATTCTGATCGGGACGTCGCCGGCGCCTTTCAGCCCCCGCTTCGGCGGGGGCTTTTTCTTGCGGCGCGCCGCGGCAGTTTCCGGCAGGATTAGGCGCTTTGGACCTTTCAAGTCTTCAGATCGACGCCCGGGGCCTTCGGTGCCCTCTCCCCGTCCTCAAGATGGAGGCGGCGCTGCGCCGCCTGCCTCCGGGCGGCCGCGTCAGAATCACCGCCGACGACCCGATCGCGGCCGTCGACATTCCCCATTTCGCTCACCTCGGCGGTCACGCCTGCGAACGGCTGGAAGCTGGCGCGGGGCTTTGCGTCTTTCTTGTCACGCGGGGGGAAAAACCGTGACGTTCCGGGGGTGCGGCCTTGCCAGCCGCGACCCCTCCGGCGCCAAATTGTTTTCCGGCATGGTAAAGGTTAACATGCCGTCAATCGTCCGTTCGCGGGCGCCTTGTCGCCGGCGGGCGCCTGCCGAAGCCGGATCGGGGAGTCGAGGGGTTATGAGGGAAAAGCAGTCGATGGTCACTTCCGGACTTCGCCGGGCGCTCATGGGCGTCGCGGCGGCGTCGGCCCTTGCGTTCTCCGCAACGGGCGTCGCGCACGCCAATTATGAAATCGGCCTCAACGCCTACAAGCAGGGCCAGTACGATGTCGCCGTCGACATCTGGAGCCGCTTTGCAGTCGCTGGCGACGTGCGATCGATGAAAGCGCTCGGCGATGTTTATTCCGGCGCCGTGCTCGAGGACGCCAAGGGCGCGAAGATCCCGCTCGAGACCGGCAAGAAGATCGACAATGTCGAATCGCTGCGCTGGTACTCGCTCGCGGCCTATCACCGCTTCAACGAAGGGTTCCAGACGCCGTCGGCGGAAGAGCGCAACGCGCAGATCCTCGCCGAGGAACGGCTCCCCGAAATCCGCTTCCGCATGTCGACCGCCGACGTGTCGAAAGCTGAAAAGCTCGTCTCCGACACATTTGAACGCGGCAGCCCCTACGACCTTTACACGCTCGGCGACATGTTTCGGCGCGGAACCGGGGTCGAGAAAAACAACGTCAAGGCGCTGACCATGTATGCGCTCGCCAAGGCGCGCGGCGTCGGCGCGGCGTCGATCGCGTTTGAAGAACTTGAAGCGCTGATGACGAAGAAGGAAGTCGACAGCGCGCTGGAAACCGTCGTCGGATGGCAGCCGCCGCTGCCTGAAGAACACACCGGCCAGACGCCGCAGCAAAAGGAACTCGAGCGCACCCGCAAGGAGCTTGAGGAGCTGCGCCTGCAGCAGGCGCTGTCGGCGATCGCCGATATCGATGTCGAGCTGATCCAGCGCGGCCTCAAATCGCTCGGCATGTATTACGGGCCGATCGACAACCAGATGGGCGCGTCAACGCGCGAGGCGATCCGCCGCTTCCAGTATTCGCGGATCAGCTCCGATACGACGCTGACCGAAGAGGAAAAAGACGCCGTCCGGACCGGCGTCCTGACAGCGCGTCAGACCGTCGAGCTGTTTGGCGCGGCCGCCACGGAAGGCCATCCGATGTCGCAATATGTTTACGGCATCATGCATGTGCGCGGCATCGGCGTCGTTCAGGACGGCGACAAGGCGCTCGAATGGCTGCAGCGCGCGGCGAAGGCCGACCTGTCGATCGCGCATTACGCGCTCGGCGTCGTTTACCGGGATTCAACGCCCGGCCTTAATCCGGTGAAGCCCGACAAGGCGAAAGCCGCGATCCATTTCGCCCGCGCCCAATCGCTCGGCTATGGGCCGGCGGCTGAAGCGCTTCGCCAGCTGGAATTCGAAAAGCCGCGCGGCATCGAGTAGGTAGGAGAGCAGTCCCATGAAACGCGTACTGACCTTTCTGGCGGCGGCGAGCGGCCTTTCGATCGCGCTCAGCACCGCCGCCGACGCGCAGTCCCTCGGCGGCTTTCCAATCCGCGAGCCGGGCGCAAGCCGGCCGGGCCCAGGCGACGGCGCCGCATCCCCCGGCCAATCCTCCCGCAACGAAGTAATTGTCAGCCAGGATGCCGGCAGCCGCGTCACGACGATCGCGCAGGCGATGCGCCTCGTGCGGCCGGGCGGCACCATTCTCGTCAAGGGCGGCACCTACAACGAGAACATCGTCGTCACGAAGCCGGTCGAAATCCGCGGCGTGCCCGGCGATTACGGCCGCAACGCGGTCATCCGCCCCAATCCGTCGGGATCGTGCGTGTCGATCGCGCCGGATTCAGCGCTTGCGACGGTCAGCCTCTCGCAGCTGATCTTCGAGTTTGACGACCGGACGCCGTCGGGGGCCTGCGTCGACATCCAGGGCGGCACCGTCACGGTCGCCGACAGCTTCATCATCCCGGCCAACTCCGACATTCCGCTGCGCGCCGCCTACGGCCCGCTCGGCGGCTCCCTGCGGCCGGAGCTTGTCGATCATCTGGCGCGCCCGCCGCGCGACCGTGACGACCGTCTGAGCGACGACGCCGCGCGCCTTGAAGGCTACATTCGCCGCCACGCGCAGCCGGTCGGCGCCGACAAGGGCGACTGGTCGCTCGCCTCCGGCGCGGGCTCGGTCGAGCAGTTCGCGCATGTGCGCGGCGCCAAGGGCGTCGGGCTCCTGACCGGACCGGCGTCAGGCATTCGTGTCGCCGCCGGCGACGTCCGCCTTGAAGGCAACGTCATCGTCGGCGCGCGCACCGCCGTCAATTTCGCCAGCGAGCGCAATGCGGTCATCAAAGGCTCGCTGACGAACAACGTCGTGATCGGGAACGGCGTCGGCATCGCCGCCTCGGGCATCGCCGCCGATCTCATCCTCACCCGCAACACCATCCGCTACAACGCCGGCGCCGGCGTCACCGCGGACGTGTATGACGGGGTCAAGATCATCGGCAACGAAATCACCGGCAACGAGACGGGCATCTACCTCTCGGAAAAAGTGCGCTCGGCGTCGATCAACTCAAACCTCGTCGCGCAGAATTTCGTCGACGCCTTGCGCGTGTCGTCAGGCTTTTTCGGCGCGGTCGGCGGCAACACCTTCGCCGAGAACGGCGGCTGCACGATCCAGTTCTTCTCGGCCGAGCAGAAGATCATCAACAACGCCGACATCAAGGTGACGGCGTTCCGCGACTTCACGCCGGTGGTCGCTTACGAAGGAACCAACTACGCGGTCGGCAACGCGGGCGACGCCAAAAAGAAGAAGCGCAAGCGCAAAGACGATCAGGGAACGATCGAGCTCGCCTCCTGCAACGCGCCGCTCTGATCATCGGGCAAGACCCCGGTCAAAACGCCCCCGCTTCCGGGGGCGTTTTTTTTGCGGCGTGACGAAAAAATTCGCGCTCCCTTTGTTGCGAAATCGCGCGACCAAGCAAGAGACCAGCGCAAATCGCTGCTTCGGAATTCTTGCGATTTGCGCCAGGCTTGGACCTTGCACGGCTCAGGCGGCGGCGGCGCGGTTGCGGGGCGCTGTCCACGCGAGCGCGGGGTCGGCCATGAAGTCTTCCTTCGGCGTCTTCGTAAGGTGGTTCGTGTAATTGCTGATGGTCTTCGTCGCGATGATGGTCACGACGTCGAGCACGTTCGCCCGTGTAAAACCCGCAGCGATGAAGGCGTCGACCGTCGCGTCGCCGGCCAGCCCGCGTTCGCGCACCACCGTCTCAGCGAATTTCCGCAACGTTTCGAGGCGGGCGTCCGGAATGGGGCCGCCGTTCCGGAGCGCCTGCACGGCGTCTTCGGACATGCCTGCCTGGCGCGACAGGAAGGTATGGCCCGCTGTGCAATATTCGCAGCCGTGGAAAACATTGACTGCTTGATAGACGACCTGTTGCTCGACCGGGGTCAGCGTCGACTGAGCGACCAATCCGAACAATGTGTCGTAAGCCTCAAGCGCCACCGGACTTTCGGCGAGGATCGCATGCAGCCTGGGCGTGAAGCCCCATGCTTTTTTCACCTTGGAGAGCCGCTCGCGCGAGGCCTCCGGGGCGGTGTCGTCAGTGTGAAGGGTGAAGGTGGTCATCGCTCGCTCCATGTTTCGGGGGCTTTGGCGCCCGCCGTCTCCGGCAATGTGCTTCATTACTTTCAAGACCGGTACTATTGCTGAAGCGATATTATTCATGCCTGGAGGTGATGAATGGATCGGTTGGGCGCCATGGCGCAATTCGTTCGCGTGGTGGAGGCGGGAAGCTTTTCCGCAGCCGCGCGCATTCTCGGCCTGGGGCAGCCGGCGATCTCGAAGGCGATCGCGCAGCTCGAACACCGGTTAGGCGTTCGCCTTTTTTTCCGGACGACACGGGCGCTATCGCTGACTGACGCCGGCAAGATCTATTACGATCGCGCAAAGGCGGCGCTCGACGCTGCGGAGGAAGCGGAAGCGGCGGCTAAAGGCGCCGGCGCGGCGCTGGCCGGCCGGCTGAGGGTTTGCGCGCCGGTGACTCTCGCGCGAATTCAGATCGTTCCCGCGCTTCGAGGCTTCATGACGTTGCATCCGGGCCTCGAACTCGAACTGATCCTCGATGATCGCCGCGTCAACCTTGTTGAAGAGGGAATAGACGTGGCGATCAGAGCCGGGGCCCTCGACGACACGAGCATGGTGGCGCAGCGTCTTGCGCGAAGCGAACGCCGCATAGTCGCGACGCCTGAATTCTGGGCCGCCCATACCGAAATACGCCGGCCAGCCGACCTAGCCGCCCTGCCTTTTGTTTCCTACGGAGTCGAGCGTCCGGATGTGGAATGGAACTTTTCCCGCAAGGGCGAGACCGAAAAGGTCCGATTTTCGTCGCGGCTGAAGCTAAGCGCTCTGGAGGGCGTGCGGGCGGCGATCTTCGCCGGAATGGGGTTCGGCGTCTTGTCGGATTGGGCGTCACGCGACGCGCTTCTCTCCGGCAGGATCGAGCGGCGGCTGCAGGGCTTCGCGCTGCCCGCGATCGATCTTTGGGCGGTGTTTCCGGCAGGTCGGCAGCCTGCCGCGCGAGCGCGCGCTTTCGCCGATCATGTGGGCGCGATCGCGAAAATCAGCGGCGCTGGAAACTGACGCGACTGGTGCGGGCGGTCGGGGTCGAACCGACACTCCTTTGGGGAACCAGATTTTG
>CAZGXT010000015.1:0-29304 GCA_964529675.1 uncultured Caulobacterales bacterium | reverse complement strand
AGCCTTCCGCTCCCCCGTTCACGGGGGAGCTGTCAGCGAAGCTGACTGAGGGGGCGCTCTCTCTCAGCGAGCGCAAAATCTACGTACCTTCCTCCAGCCCAAAATAAGTATTTTCGGGCTGGAGACCGCGGAGAGATTGGAAAAACCAGAACCGCGCGTCAGAAATTCTGCGCAGAATCCGGCCCCGTCAGTCGACCGGGAAGCCGCGGTCGCGCAGCAGCGCCGTCGTATCGACGTCGCGGCCGCGGAATTTCCGGAAGCCGTCGGCGGGGTCGATCGAGTTCCCGACGGACATGATGTGATCGTGGAAGCCTTTGGCGGTTTCCTTGTCGTAGAAGCCGCCGGCCTCGACAAACGCTTCGGCGGCGTCAGCCGTGATCGCGTCCGCCCAGAGGTAGCTGTAATAGCCGGCCGCATAGCCTTCGCCGGAGAAGATGTGACCGAACTGCGGGGTCCGGTGACGCATCACGATCTCTGAGGGCATGCCGAGTTCCGCGAGCGTCTCGCGTTCGAACGTGTCGGCGTCGATGTCAGCTTCGCCCGCAAGGTGAAGCTTCATATCGACAAGCGCGCTCGCCAGAAACTCAACCGTCCCGAAGCCCTGATTGAAGGTCTTCGCGCGCTTGATCTTGTCGGCGAGCGCCTGCGGCAGAGCCTCGCCGGTTTCGTAATGAACGAGGAAGCGGCTCATGACTTCCGGCGTCGACAGCCAGCGCTCCAGCACCTGGCTCGGAAACTCGACATAGTCGCGCGGCACGTTGGTGCCGGCCTGGCTCGGATAGTTGACGTTCGAGAGGAGGCCGTGCAGCGCGTGGCCGAATTCGTGGAACAGCGTTTCCGCATCGTCCCATGAGATCAGCACCGGTTCGCCCGGCTTGCCCTTGATGTAGTTGCAATTGTTCGAGACGATCGGCTGGATGTCGCCGCCAAGCTTTTGCTGCTCGCGATAATTCGTCATCCACGCGCCCGAATTCTTGCCCGGCCGCGCATAGGGGTCGAAATACCAGAGGCCTGCGAAGGCGCCGCCGGCGTCCGTCACTTTCCAGACGCGCACGTCCGGATGAAAGACCGGCGCGTCATTGATCTCCTCGAACTTGAGCCCGAACAGCTCGCCCGAAACCCAGAACATCCCCTCGCGCAGCTTTTCCATCTGCATGTAGGGTTTCACCTCATTGAAATCGAGGTCGTATTTGGCCTTGCGGACCTTCTCGGCGTAAAAACGGTAATCCCAGGGCTCGATCTTGATTTTCGCGCCTTCGGCGTCGGCGACGGCCTGCATGTCGGCGACTTCCTCGCGCACGCGCGCGACGGCCTTCGGCCAGACGCGCATCATCAGGTCCATGGCGGCGTCCGGGGTCTTCGCCATCTGCCGCTCGATCGCCCAATGCGCATAGGTCGGATAGCCGAGAAGCTTCGAGCGTTCAGCGCGCAGCTTCAGCGTTTCCGCGATGATCGCGTTGTTATCGGTCTCGCCGCCATTGTCGCCGCGATTGACGAAGGCGCGCCAGACTTTCTCGCGCAGCTTGCGGTTCTGGGAATAAGTGAGGAACGGATCGACCGCCGAGCGCGTGTTGGCGACCGCCCATTTGCCGCTCGCGCCCTTCGCCGCCGCCGTCTCGGCGTAGCCGTCGATGAGCGATTGGGGGAGACCGTTGAGCTCCGACTTCTTGTCGATCAGCGTGAAGGCTTCCTCGTCCTTCAGCTGGTTCTGCGTGAACTGCGTGCCGAGCGTCGCCAGGCGCTGGTTGATTTCCGCGACGCGTTTCTTTCCCGCCTCGTCGAGATTGGCGCCGTTCCGGACGAAGCCCTTGTAGCTGTCCTCGACGAGCCGGCGCTCTTCCGGCTTCAGCTTCTTCATCTCCTTGCCGTTGTAGACGGCGGCGACGCGTTTGAAGAGCGCTTCGTTCTGGTTCACCTCATCGCCGAAGGCCGCGAGCTTCGGATAGACGACGAGCTCGATCTCCGGCACTTCGCCGGTGTTGAGGTTCCCCGAATAGACGCCGAAGAGGTTGACGAGGCGCGTCAGTTCGGCGCCGCCCCTCTCCATCGCGACCATCGTATTCTCGAAAGTCGGCTTCTTCGGGTTGGCGGCGATCGCAGCGATCTCGGCGCGCGCCGCTTCGATGGCGTGATCGAAAGCGGGAATGAAATCGGCGACCGCGATCTTGTCCCAGGGCGGCACGCCGCCATAGGGCCCAGTCCAGTCGGCGATCATCGGGCTGTCCGGCGCGATCGTCGCCGGCGCGCCCTCAGCGGCGGGCGTTTCCTGCGCAAAGGCTAAGTCGGTCATCAGGGGCGCGCCTCCGAGCGCGATGGCGATAGCGACCGCGGATGCGGCGAGGGATTTCTTCAAAATGATATCTCCATGCCCGTAAAGGCGGCGCGAACCCCCGCGCCGCTGGAATCGGCGGCGGAGAATGCCGCCAGTCTCCGCGCCCGGCAACCGAAGGGTCTGCAATTCGGCGCCAGACGAAGCGATGATGCGACGAAGCGCTCAGGGCGCAAGCGAAATCGCCGGAAGCTCCACAAAAAGCGGGTTTTCGAGCGTTTCCTGCTGAAGAGCCGAGAGCTCGTCGGCGAAGTACCGGTCCTGCGTCCAGGGCGCGGCCTTGGCGCGCACCGCGCTCCTGACGCGTTCAAGCGGGGCCGACGTTTTCAGCGGCGCGTGAAACTCCAGGCCCTGCGCGGCGGCCAGCAGCTCGATGCCGACGACGCCGGCGGCGTTGACGGCGATCTTGCCCGCCTTTCGCGCCGCGCCGGTCGCCATCGAGACATGGTCTTCCTGGTTCGCCGATGTCGGGATCGAATCGACGCTGCCCGGAAACGCCATCGACTTGTTTTCCGAGACGAGCGCCGCCGCCGTAACCTGCGCGATCATGAAGCCGGAATTGACGCCGCCGTCCTCGACGAGAAAGGCAGGTAAACCACTCATCTTAGGATCGACGAGAATGGCGACGCGGCGCTCCGCCAGCGAACCCGTCTCGCAGAGCGCCATGGCGATCATGTCGCTGGCGAAGGCGACAGGCTCGGCGTGGAAATTTCCCCCGGATATCGCTTCGTCCGTATCCGGAAAGATCAGCGGATTGTCGGTGACGGCGTTCGCCTCGATGGTCAGCGTCTTCGCCGCGTGCCGAAGAAGGTCGAGCGCCGCGCCCATCACCTGCGGCTGGCAGCGGAAGGAATAGGGGTCCTGCACGCGGTCGCAGTCGATGTGCGAGAGGTTGATCGCGCTGCCGTCGAGCAGCGCGCGGACGGCGCGCGCGACGTCGATCTGGCCGGGCTGGCCGCGCAGGGCGTGAATGCGCGGATCGAACGGGGCGAGCGAGCCCTTCAGCGCATCGACCGAGAGAGCGCCGGCGCACAGCGCCGCGCCGAACACATGCTCGGCCTTGAACAGCGCGTCGAGCGCGATCGCGGTCGAAACCTGCGTGCCGTTGAGGAGCGCAAGGCCTTCCTTGGGGCCGAGGTCGAGCGGTTCAAGCCCCGCCGCTTGCAGCGCCTTCGCCGCCGGCACGGTCTCGCCTTTCACGCGGACCGCGCCGACGCCCATCATCGCCGCCGTCATATGGGCGAGGGGAGCAAGGTCGCCCGACGCTCCGACCGAACCCTGCTCGGGAATGACCGGGAGGAGGCTGCGCTTCAGGAACTCAAGCAGCCGCTCGACGACAACGCGCCGCACGCCTGAAGCCCCGCGCGCAAGGCCCACGACCTTCAGCGCAAGGATCAACCGCGTGATGCGCGCGTCAAGCGGGGCGCCCAGCCCGCAGGCGTGGCTCAGGACAATCTTCTTCTGAAGCTCGACAAGGCGCTCGTTCGGAATGCGCGTATGCGCGAGAAGTCCGAAGCCGGTGTTGAGCCCGTAAACCGTCTCGCCCGAGGCGACGATGCGCGCAACGCTCGCCGCGGCTTTCTCCACCGCAGCGAAGCCCTGCGCCGAAAGCGAAACGCCGGCGCCATTCCAGATTGCGCGAAGATCGGCGAGAGTGACGTTGCCTGGAGTGAGGGTGATCATCATCGCGAAACCATGGGCAAATCCAAACCCTGTTCCTGCGCGCACGCCACCGCGCTCTCATACCCGGCATCGGCATGGCGCATGACGCCTGTGCCCGGATCATTCCACAACACGCGCTTCAATCGCCGCGCGGCGTCCTCGGTGCCGTCGGCGACGATCACCATCCCTGCGTGCTGCGAATAGCCCATGCCCACCCCGCCGCCATGGTGGAGCGAGACCCAGGTCGCGCCGGATGCGGTGTTCAGTAACGCATTCAACAACGGCCAGTCGGAGACGGCGTCGGAGCCGTCTTCCATCGCTTCGGTTTCGCGGTTGGGTGAAGCGACGGAGCCGCTATCGAGGTGATCGCGGCCGATGACGATCGGGGCTTTGACTTCACCTTTCGCGACCATCTCGTTGAAGGCAAGGCCCAGGCGGTGGCGCTGCCCCAGTCCGACCCAGCAGATGCGCGCCGGCAAGCCTTGAAACCTGATACGCTCCCGCGCCATGTCGAGCCAGCGATGGAGATGCGCGTCATCAGGGATCAGCTCCTTCACCCGAGCATCGGTGCGGTAAATGTCTTCCGGTTCGCCCGATAGCGCCGCCCAGCGGAACGGCCCGACGCCGCGGCAGAAGAGCGGGCGCACATAGGCCGGCACGAAGCCCGGAAAATCGAAGGCGTGCGTCACGCCTTCATCGCGCGCGACCTGGCGGATGTTGTTGCCATAGTCGAAAACCGGAACGCCCATCGCCTTGAAGGCGAGCATCGCCTCGACATGCTTGGCCATCGAGGCGCGCGCCGCCGTCTCAACGGACTTCGGGTCGCGCTCGCGCGCGCTGATCCATCGATCGACCGTCCATCCGATCGGCAGGTAGCCGTTGACGGGATCGTGCGCCGAGGTCTGATCGGTGACCGCATCGGGCCGGACGCCGCGCTTGATCAGCTCAGGGAGGATTTCAGCGGCATTGCCGAGAAGCCCGACCGAGACGGCGCGTTTCTCCTTCGCATAGCACGCGATGCGCGCGAGCGCGTCGTCGAGATCGTCCGCCTTCTCGTCGAGATAGCGCGTCTCTAGCCGTTTCTCGATGCGTGAGGGCTGGCATTCGACTGCGAGACACGACGCCCCCGCCATCACCGCGGCGAGCGGCTGCGCCCCGCCCATGCCGCCGAGCCCAGCCGTCAGGATCCAGCGCCCGCTGAGATCGCCGCCATAATGCCGGCGGCCCATTTCGGCGAAGGTTTCGTACGTGCCCTGAACGATGCCCTGCGTGCCGATATAGATCCATGAACCGGCCGTCATCTGGCCGTACATCATCAGGCCCTTCTTATCGAGCTCGTTGAAATGCTCCCATGTCGCCCATTTCGGCACGAGGTTGGAGTTCGCGATGAGAACCCGCGGCGCATCCTGGTGCGTCGGAAAGACGCCGACCGGCTTTCCCGACTGGACGAGCATGGTTTCATCCTCGTTGAGGCGCTCAAGCGTTTCGACGATGCGGTCGAAGCACTCCCAGTCGCGTGCTGCGCGGCCGATGCCGCCATAGACGACGAGGCCGTGCGGGTCCTCCGCGACTTCCGGGTCGAGATTGTTCATCAGCATCCGGACGGCGGCTTCCGTCGTCCAGTGCTTCGCTTTCTTTTCCGCTCCGCGGCGCGCGCGGACCATGCGGGCGTTGCGGCGTGTCCCGCTCATTTCCAGCCCTTTTTGATAAACCGATCGATCGATTGCATGATCCGTTCATGCGCGATTCTCAGCGTTCCCCATTCCCCGACGCTCGCCGTCTTCCCGGGTTCGAGGTCCTTGTAGTGCTTGAAGAAATGCTCGATCTGCTGAACCAGAAGCGGCGGCAGGTCCTTATGGGTCTTTACGTCCTTGTAGAACGGATTGAGCGCGTCGACCGGCACGGCGAGAATTTTCTCATCGACGCCCTTTTCGTCCTCCATCAGCAGCACGCCGACGGGCCGCGAGCGGATGACGGCGCCGGCGACGACCGGCATCGGCGTGACGACGAGAATATCGAGCGTGTCGCCGTCATCGCCGAGCGTGCCGGGGATGAACCCGTAATTCGACGGATAGATCATCGACGTGTGCAGGAACCGGTCGACGAACAGGGCGCCGGACTTCGAGTCGAGTTCGTACTTCACCGGCTGGCCGCCTTGCGGAATCTCGATGAAAGCGTTGACTTCGTTTGGCGGTCTGCGGCCCGGTGGGATTTGCGTGATGTCCATCAGTGCTCCTCAACGGCGACGCCGGCGATGTAAAGTGAATCCGGCCCCGGATGGCCGATCCAGTAGCTGAGTTCCGCCGGATGATCGACCGGCCAGACGGCGATGTCAGCCGCAAGTCCGACTTTAAGAACGCCGCATTCGCGATCCAGACCCAGCGCACGCGCTGCATTGCGCGTCATGCCGGCGAGGCATTCTTCCGGCGTCATCCCGAACAGGGTCGCCCCCATGCTCAGCGCCAAAGAGGGCGACAGCATCGGCGAGGTGCCGGGATTAAGATCGGTCGCCAGCGCCATCGCCACGCCGTGCTTACGGAAGTCGGCGACCGGCGGCTTCCTCGTTTCCCTCAGCGCGTAGAAGGCGCCGGGCAGCAACACCGCCACCGTCTTCGCCTTCGCGAGCGCGACGACGCCCGCTTCGTCGATATGCTCAAGATGGTCGGCGGACAGCGCGCCATAGGCTGCAGCCAGCGCCGCGCCCTTCATGTCGGACAATTGCTCGGCGTGGAGTTTGACTCTCAGCCCATGCTTTGCGGCGGCGTCGAATACGGCGCGCGTCTCCTCCAGCGTGAAGCCGATCGTCTCGCAAAAGGCGTCGACCGCGTCGGCGAGGCCCGCAGCGGCGACGCCCGGGATCATACGCTCGCATACGAGCCGAACATAGGCCGCGCGCTCCGCCTCGTGCTCGGGCGGCAAGGCGTGCAGCGCCAGTAATGTTCGTTTGACCCGCATCGTTGCGGCGCGCGCTGCTTCGCCTGCGGCGATCAGCATTTTTTCCTCGTCGCCGGGGGTGAGCCCGTAGCCGGATTTAATCTCGACCGTCGCAACTCCGCCGCGACGCAGCGCCTCAAGGCGCACGATCGCGCTTTCGACCAGCGCCTCGAGCGTCGCCTCGCGCGTTGCGCGAACCGTCGACAGAATGCCGCCGCCCGCGCGCGCGATCTCTTCATAGGTCGCGCCGTTTTGGCGCGCGTCGAACTCGCGGGCGCGGTTTCCGGCGAAGACGAGGTGCGTGTGACAGTCGATCAGCGCCGGCGTCACCCAACGGCCGGCGATGAACTCTACGCGCTGCGCAGGCGGCGCCGACGCCGCCGGTCCCACATAGGCGATACGGCCCTTTCTGATGCCGACGGCGCCGGATTCAACTGCGCCGAAAGGGCCGGCGACAGCCAAGTCCATGGTCGCCAAGCGCGCGTCCGTCAGAAGAAGATCGAGCATCTGGGTCTTTCCCGCAGGCGAGAACCCCGGTCTATAAGGGCTTTCCGGCTGCGCCGCCATTTGGGAGACCGCCATGAAAGAAGCCGCCGACTCCGAATGCCGCGGATGGCGGTCGGTCGCTGACCTGCTCACCGGTGATCACACGGCGCCCGTCGCCCTGCTTGGCGCCCCGCTTAACGAGAAGTCCCTGACGCCGGGGCGCTGCGATCTCGCGCCAAAAGTCCTGCGCGAGACGCTGAAACGATTTTCGGTCTTCGACCTGGAGACTGAGACCGATCTTACGCCTTCGCGAATTTTTGATGCGGGCGACCTGTTTCTGAAAACGTTGACGCCCGAGGAGTCCTTTGCGCCGCTTCGCGATCGCGTGGCCAGCCTCGACCAAGAGCTCATCGTGATCGCCGGGGGCAACAACGCCGTCACTAGGCCGGGCGTTCACGGTATTGGACCGCTTTCAAAGACCGGCCTCATCACGCTGGACGCGCATTTCGACCTTCGCGACACGGATTGCGGCCTCACCAACGGCAATCCCGTTCGGGCGCTGATTGAGGACGGACTTCCCGGCGCCAATGTCGTTCAGATCGGTCTTGCGCCCTTCGCCAATACGCGCCGTGCGTTCGAATTCGCATCGGCGCAGGGGATCACCATTCGAACGATCACGGATGTCAGAACCTGCGGCGCCGTTACGCTTCTTGAAGAAGCGATCGAGATGCTGTCCGCCCGCTGCGACCGCCTTTACGTCGATTTCGACATTGATGTGATTGACCGCGCCCAGTGTCCGGGCGCGCCGGGCGCCCGCCCGGGCGGAATGCCGGTCGATGAATTTTTCGCCGCCGCGCGCGCGATCGGCGCGTGCTCAAGAGTCGCCGCGGTCGATCTCACCGAATTCGATCCGGCGCTCGATTTCGCGGACATCACGGCGTTGACGGCGGGGCGCTGGTTCGCCGAGCTGCTTGCTGGATTTTCGGCGAGACCATGACGCCGATGCGGGCTGCAACCGAAGAACCCGAGCAAGTTCGGGTCAAGGCGCGTGAGGCTCGCCCGCTCTTCGACCTCGCTGCGGCGCGCGGCGCTGATGTTTCCCGACTGCTGAAGGCGCTGCATCTGGATCCGGGAGTGTTCGACGCCGACGGCGACATGGCGCTCGCCGATTATTTCCGCGCGCAGGACCTGATCGCGGCGACATTGCAGGATGAGACGCTGCGCATGTCAGCGCGACAGCTGCTGCCGGGAACGACTGATTTCGTGCTCGCGCAACTGGTCGGCGCAAGCTCCCTCCTGGAAGCGATGAAGACGCTCGCCCAGTCTTTCAATCTGCTGCATGGCGGCGAATTCAATACGGTGAGGCGGCGCGGCGACATCATCGCCTTCATTATCGACGACCGCCTTTTTCCGTACACGATGAAAGACAATCCGGCGTTCCTGCGGTTTTCGCTCGAATGCGTCCAGATATTCCTTCATTGCATTCTTGCGACCGTCTCCCGGCCGCACGCGAACGCCGGCCTCCGCCGCGTGTCGGTGACCCGCCAGCACAGGTCGCCTGATGCAATCCATCTCGACTTCTGGGGCGCGCCGGTGCGCTTCGGCGCCGCCGTCTACGCGCTCGACTACAGCTATGATGCCGTCACCGCCGCGATCGCTCCGCCGGAAGCCCACTCGCTGAAGGCGTCCGCGGTTCTAGCGGAAATCACACAGGCGGCCGCGAATGCGCACCATGCCGGTCATGGACCGGAGACGGCCGCCCTTGTCCGGTGGGCCTTGTCACGGGGCGTCATCGATCAGACCCGGATCGCCGCGCTCGCCGGGGTCAGCGCCGCGACTTTACGGCGAAAGCTCGACGATGAAGGGGTGAGCTTTCGAGACCTCCGGAAGGAAGTCCTCAATGATGCGGCCAAGTCTCTGTTGCGGCGGCGCAAAAGCGTCCCAGAAGTCGCCGCTGAGCTCGGGTTTTCAGACTTCCGCGCATTCAACCGCGCCTTCAAAGCGTGGAATGGCGAGACCCCAAAGGTCTTTGCGGACCGAGCGCGAAAGACTTCCGTTTGAGCGAAAATGTCCACTTCAGTCGATCGGTCCTGTCATGGGACCGCGCGCCCGCTGACCTTACGATCGATGACAACGCGCGGACTGAAACGCGTAGCAACGGGAGGGATACATGCGAGCAAAGACTTCGACGACAACAGCAATACGCCTTGCAGCGCTGGGGTTTGGGTCGGCAAGCGCGATAGGCGTCGGTTCTGCGCCGGCGGTTGCGCAGGAAATCGCCACCGACGCACTACAGGATGAAATCATCGTGTCGGCACGCCGCCGCGATGAATCCCTCAAGGATGTTCCAATTGCGGTTTCCGCATTCTCCGGCGCATCTCTCGAGTCAATTGGCGCAGCGGACCTTACCGACATCGGCGACATTACGCCGAACGTCACCCTTGAAACGACACGGGGCACCAATTCAACGCTGTCGGCATTCATTCGCGGCGTCGGCCAGCAAGACCCCGTCGCCGGATTCGAGGCCGGCGTCGGTCTTTACATTGACGACGTATATCTCAACCGCCCGCAAGCGGCGCTTCTCGATATTTATGATGTCGAGCGTATCGAAGTTCTGCGCGGACCGCAGGGAACGCTTTACGGTCGGAACACGATCGGCGGCGCCGTCAAATATGTCACTCGAAGGCTGTCGGACGACCCTTCCGCCACGCTTCGTCTGACCGGCGGCAATTACGGCCAGTTCGATGCGGTCGGTTCTTTCAGCCTGCCGGTGCTGAAAGACAGTTTCATCGGCGATCTGCGGATCGGAGGCGGCGTCGCATACCTCACGCGCAACGGCTTTGGCGACAACCTAAATCTCACGGAACTCGAAAACTACAACAAGGACGTGCTCGCTTTTCGCGCAAGCGTCGAGTGGGACCCGTCGGACCGGCTTTCGATACGCTTTGCGGGCGACTGGACCGAAGATGATTCCGATCCGCGTCAGGGCCACCGTCTGCTCGCCTTTGACTCTCCGGCGGGTGGCGCAGTCGAGTTTCCTGTCCTCGACGACGTTTTCGACACTCGCTCGGGTCTGAACGTGCCTGCGCAGGGCGTGCAGGCGCGCGGCCTTTCTAATGTCGTGGAGTTCCGTGCGACGGATAACCTGACGCTCAAGAACATCGTCTCCTACCGGGACAGCGACACCACGACGCCGATAGATTTTGATTCCCTGCCCATCATCGACCTCGATGTCGCGACCGAATACCGCGATCACCAGTTCAGTGAGGAGTTCCAGGCGCTTTATGAGGGCGATCGGCTCTCCGGCGTTTTGGGCTTTTACTATTTGTCGGCAAACGCTCGAAATGATTTTGATGTGCTGCTCAGCGGCGGCGCCACCAACGTCTTCACCTCAAGCGATGTCGACACGCGCACCTGGTCGATTTTCGGCGATTTCTCCTTTGACCTGACCGACCGGTTGTCGGTCGCCGTCGGCGGCCGCTACACGCAAGATGAGCGATCGATCTTCCTGCGTCGGCAGATCTTTGTGAATGATGGCGTTACGTTCCCGCTCGGCACGCTGTCGCCCTCGCTCGGCGGTCCGCCGCGCCCGCCGCTTCTCACTCAGACGAACCTTCTCGCCGAAGCGGACTTTGAAGACTTCAGCCCGCGCGCCAGCATTTCCTATGAGTTCAGCGACGAACACACCGGCTATGTTTCCTACGCCAAAGGCTTCAAAGGCGGGTCGTTCGACCCGCGCTGCGTCGCAGTAACCGCGCCTGATATCAACGGAAACATGATCCCCGGCGCGCTTGATCCGGAGGACCAGCGCAGTTTCTGTCTGTTCCAGCCGGAAGAGATCGACACCTTCGAAGCGGGCCTCAAGAGCCAGTTCGGCGATGTCGCGACATCCAACTTCGCCGTTTTTTACAGCGATTATCAGGATGTGCAGATTCCCGGCTCCTTCGGCGTCGACACGAACGGCGATGGCGTTGCAGACACCTTTGCGGGCGTTACGACGAACGCCGCCGCCGCCACTCTGTGGGGTATAGAATGGGAAGGCGATGTGCGCCTCGTGCAGGACTGGCTGTCGGCGGGGGACAGCATTAATGTCCAGTTCGCGCTCGGTTACATCAGCGCCGAGTTCGACGAATATCTCGGGCGTGGTTCGCCGCCGCCGGATTTGACCGATGTCGCAGTCTTCCAGAATACGCCGGAGATCACGTCCTTCGCACAGTTGAATTACAATCGCCCGTTATCGATGTTCGGCAAAGACGGCGGCGTCAATCTTTACTCGTCCTTTTCCTTCAGGAGCTTGACGCACCAGTTCAACTTCCGTTCGCCGATCGACCAGCCGGCATATGCGTTGCTCAACGCCGGCTTCTCCTGGACGACCGACGACGGGCGCCTGAGCGCGGGCGTCCACGGAACGAACCTCACTGACAAGCGATACGTTGTCGCCGGCTATGACTTCGTGACGGCGCTGCCGGCGTTCGGCAATTCGCCGCTCGGTGCGTCAGGCGTCCTCACGACCTTCTTTGGCAACCCGCGCCAGGTGTTCGGCACTGTAAGACTCGCTTTCTAGCGCGCATTAGATCCTCCCTGGCGGCGCGAATCGTTCTGAGTATCGGACAGTTCGCGCCTTTCATCAGGCGTCCCCGCGGAGGCGGCATCCGGGTGCTTAAGAATCTGGCCTTTGCGCTCGGGGCGCTGACGATCGCCGCAGGCGTTCTCGCAGGCGTCGCTTACTGGCGCGTTCAGCCGCCGCCGAGCCCTGCTGCGTCGTCGCTTCAGGTCGCTGGCGACCGAATAATGACGATCGCCGGCGCGAATGTCCGTGTCAGGATTGAGGGGCCGGAGGACGCGCCGCCGATCATACTCCTGCATGGGTTCATTTACAGCCTGGAATCTTTCGACGCTTGGGCGAACGAGCTGTCTCGCACGTACCGCGTCATTCGCTTCGACCTCCTCGGACACGGGCTCTCCGGTCCTGATCCGGAGAAGCGTTATTCGCCGCAGCAGCGCGCGGCGTTCATCGGCGATGTAATGAACGCGCTCGGCGTCAACCAGGCGATCATCGGGGGCAATTCGCTCGGCGGTCTTGCCGCCTGGCGCTTTGCTGCGACAAGTCCGGAGCGCGTAGCGGCGCTCATTCTTGTTTCGCCGGGCGGCTATCCTGCGAACGGCGTCGGCGATGCGCCTCTGTCGCCGCCGGCGCCGTTCGCCTTTTTCCTCCGAAATCCGACGGAAGCGGGGGTCGCATTGGTTCTGCAGGGCGTCTACGCGGACAAATCGCAGATCACGCCGGAGCGGATCGCGCGCGTCACCGCCATGATGCGCCAGCCGGGAAATGGCGACGCTTATGTTGAGTCGATCGAAGAGTTTTCGCTTCCGGATCCCGAACCGATGCTGAGATCGATCGTCGCCCCGACCCTCATTCTTTGGGGCGCTGAGGACAAGGTGATCCCGGTTGACCACGGCCGCCGCATGGAAATGGCGATCTCCGGCGCTGAACTGATCGTCTATGACGGCGTAGGTCACGTTGCGCATGAGGAAGCGCCGGCGCGTTCGATCGACGACGTGCTGGCCTTTCTTGATCGTATCGAAGGCGGCGTTCCTTGATCGGCGGTCGCGAAACGACTCCTGGCTATCGAGCCTGGGTCCTTTTCATTCTCGTCGTCGTTTATACGTTCAATTTCATCGATCGGCAGATCGTCGGCATCCTTGCGGTCCCGATCAAGGCGGACCTCAATCTCTCTGATACGCAGCTGTCATTGATGGGCGGCTTGGCGTTCGCGCTCTTTTACACCTTCCTTGGCGTTCCGATCGCAGTCGTCGCCGATCGAAAGAGCAGAGTGTGGATCATGTCGATCGCGCTCGGAATCTGGAGCGCCATGACGGCGTTGTGCGGGGTGGCGCAAAACTTCACTCAACTTTTTCTTGCACGGCTCGGCGTCGGTGTCGGTGAAGCCGGAGGCGTTGCGCCCGCCTATTCGCTGATTGCGGACTATTTTCCGTCGGAAAAGCGCGGGCGAGCGTTGTCGATTTATTCTTTCGGCATTCCGATCGGGTCAGCGCTCGGAATTCTGCTTGGCGGCGTTCTGACGAGCTATCTCGACTGGCGCTCTGCGTTCATCATTGTCGGGTTGGCCGGCCTCCTGCTCGCGCCGGTGCTGCGGTTGACGGTCAGGGATCCCGATCGCGGAGGCTATGACGCCGGCCCGCCGCTGACGCCGGCGCCGATCGTCGAAGTCGCGCGCAGGATCTCGCGGAAAAAGAGCTTCTGGAGCCTCTCTCTCGGGGCGGCGGCGTCTTCGATGATGGGGTACGGCGTCATCTTCTGGTTGCCGTCGTTCTTTGTGCGGAGCTTCGGCGAAGCTCTGCCCGCCTTCTTTTCTTTTCTTCCTGACTGGATGGTTCCCGCTGACCCCAAGCCCGTGCTCTTCGCCTCTTATTTCTATGGATCGCTTCTGCTTTTTGGCGGGGTCGCCGGCATCTGGCTGGGAGGCGTCCTCGCCGACCGCTTCGGCAAGGCGAACAAGGCGGCCTACGCGGTGGTGCCCGCGGCGGCGTTCCTGCTGACGATCCCATTCTACGTCTTCGGCATGCTGTCATCGTCGCTGGCGCTGACGTTCGTGCTTTTTCTTGTTCCGACCGCGCTCAGTCTTGTTTGGCTGGGGCCGGTGATCGCCGCCTTCCAGCACCTTGCGCCGCCCAACATGCGCGCCACGGCGTCAGCGGTCTTCCTGTTCGTCAACAATCTCATCGGGATCGGCCTCGGTAATCTTGCGATCGGCGCTCTCTCAGATGCGATGACGGCGCGCTTCGGCGACGAGGCGCTCCGCTATGCAATCCTTTCCGGCGCCGGATTTTATGTGATCGCCGCCGGGCTGATGTTCCTCGCCGCGCGCTGGCTCGAACAGGACTGGGAGGCCTGATGCTGGCGCCGGCGGCGCGATTATGACAGAAGTCGCTCGCGGACGTCAGGGATCCCGCCAATGATTAGAGCGATCATGGTCGCGCTCGCGCTGTCAGCTTGCGCGACAAACTTCTCGCCGACTTCGCCGCAAACTGGGTTCTTCAAGGCGATCTCCGCCCATTGCGGAAAGACGTATGAAGGGCGCCTTGTTACGAATGACGCCGTTGACGCTGAAATGGCGGCGGCCCGGCTGATAATGGAAGTGCGCGAATGCAGCGCGCGTGAGATTCGCATCCCCTTTCAGGTCGGCGAAGATCGGTCGCGCACGTGGGTTCTGACCCGCACGGTCGGGGGGCTGCGCCTCAAACATGATCATCGTCACGAAGACGGGAGCGAAGACATTCTCACTCAGTATGGAGGCGACGCTGCGTCCCCAGGAACGTCGTCGCTTCAGGAATTCCCGGCTGACATGTATTCGAAGGACCTGTTCCTGCGAGAGGGGCGAGCGGCGTCAGTTGATAATGTTTGGTCGTTGGAGATCAGTCCTGCGAATTTTTCTTATGAACTCAAACGCCCCAACCGCCATTTCCGGATTGAGTTCGACCTGACGGCGCCGGTCGCATCGCCGCCGCCGCCCTGGGGTGGGGACTAAAGCTGTCATCTGCGCTTGCCCGCTCCGCGGCCGCGCGCCAAAAGCACGTGATGACCGCACAACCGACTTCCCGCCGCTTCATTTCGCAGCGCCTGAAGCTGCACTACGCCGACTGGGGCAACGAAGCGGCGCCCCCGCTCGTTCTCCTTCATGGCGGGCGTGATCACTGCCGGAGCCTTGACGCGGTGGCTCGCGCGCTCTGCGAAAGGCACCATGTGATCGCGCCGGACCTGCGCGGGCATGGCGACAGCGACTGGTCTCCGGACGGCGATTATTCGATGCAGTCGCTGGTCTACGACCTCGCTCAACTCATCCATCAGCTCGGCCGCACGCCGGTGACGCTTGTCGCCCATTCTCTCGGCGGCAACATCGCCATTCGCTATGCGGGACTTTATCCGGCCAATGTCGCAAAGCTCGTCGCAATCGAGGGGCTCGGACTTTCGCCGTCGATGCTCGCCGAACGCGAGAAAGTTCCGATGGCGGAGCGTTTTCGGAAGTGGATTGAGGACAAGCGCGCCGCCGCCGCGCGGACGCCGCGGCGCTATCCGTCGCTGGAAGCGGCGCTTGAACGCATGAAGGAGGAGAATAAGTTCCTGACCGACGCCATGGCGCGCCACTTAACTGAGCATGGCGCAACCATGAATGAAGACGGAACCTGGAGCTGGAAATTTGACAACTATGTGAACGTCTGGCCGCCCTTTGACCTTCCGCAGGCGGAAATTCACGCACTCTGGCGAGCCATCGAGTGCCCGACGCTTCTCGTTTACGGCGAGGAGAGCTGGGCGTCGAACCCCGAGAAAGACGGTCGGGCGAGTCATTTCAAGAACGCGCGGGTCGTCTGCTTCGCGAAGGCCGGCCATTGGGTTCATCATGACCAGTTCGATGCCTTTCAGGCGTCATTGACCGCTTTTCTCACCGAGGCCGCCGAGAGCCTCTGATTTCCACATTTTCCCCTGTTGAAAACACCGGCCTTTACAGGAGAACAAAAAGAGAATATAGAACAAAGGACGAACAATATCGCTCATTCGATGGAGGCGTCCGATGCGCGGGGCTGTGGCTCTTGGGACTTCTGGGGAAACCGGCGTGTTGAAGGACGCTGCCGGACTCGGCGTACTGCTTGTGCTGATCACGGCCGTGCAGCTCCTGAGTTTCCTGATGGGGGCGTGAGGCGGGCTCGCTAAGGGAGATCGGGCGCCATGGGCGATCCCGTTCGGGAGACGGCGCTCATGGCTAATTCGGGACATTCTCCCGCAGCAGACTTCGTGCACCTGCACGTCCACTCGGCGTATTCGCTCTCGGAAGGCGCCATCAAGACGGGAAAGCTTAAGGATCTTTGTCTGGCCGCCGGCATGGCGGCGGTGGCCGTTACGGACACCAACAACCTCTTCGGCGCTCTTGAGGCGTCAGAAACGCTTTCCGGCGCCGGCCTGCAGCCGATTTCGGGGCTCCATCTCTCTCTTGCGGGAGACGCCGGTATCGACGCAAAGGCCGGCCGGCTGCCGGCGATCGTGCTTCTGGCCCAGTCGGAAGCGGGATTTCGCCGGCTTATGCGGTTGTCCAGCCGCGCTTATCTCTCCTCGGCTTCGGCGGACCAAATCGCTGCGTCCATTCGTTGGCTTGAAGAGGAGGGGACCGACGGCCTGCTTTGTCTTTCAGGCGGTTTTGACGGTGTCCTTGATGCGGCGCTGCGTCTTGAGCGCGGGGATGACGCTGCGGCGCTGGCGAGACATCTGGCCGGTCTTTTTCCGGACAGGTTTTATATCGAACTGCAGCGCCATCCTTCGCGCCGTTCGCGCAGCGTTGAAGACGGCCTCATCGACATTGCGGACGAACTCGGCCTGCCGGTCGTCGCGACTAATGAACCGTTTTTTCCGAAGGCTGACGATTACGAGGCGCATGATGCGCTCCTTTGCATCGCGGAGGGCGCCTATGTGCATCAGGAAGATCGCCGCACGGTGACGCGCGACCATTATTTCAAGTCGGCGGCGGAGATGCGGTCGCTGTTCGCCGATCTTCCAGAAGCGATCTGCTCGACGATCGAGATCGCGCGCCGTTGCGCTTTTCGTCCGCGCACCCGCCAGCCGATCCTGCCAAGGTTCACGAAAGAGGCGGCGAGCGCGGGCGCGGGGGCGGATGCGGTCGCCGCCGAAGCGAGCGAACTTGAGTCGCAAGCGCGCGAGGGCTTGAAACAGCGGCTGGCTCGGGTCGAACTCGCGGCGCCGGAAGCTGATTATTGGGATCGTCTCAAATTCGAGATCGACGTTATCTGCAAGATGGGATTCCCGGGCTATTTCCTTATAGTCGCCGACTTCATCAAGTGGGCGAAAAAGGAAGGAATTCCGGTCGGCCCCGGCCGGGGTTCCGGCGCCGGATCGCTGGTCGCATGGGCGCTGACGATCACCGATCTCGATCCGCTGCGGTTTGGTCTGCTCTTCGAGCGGTTCCTCAACCCCGAGCGCGTATCGATGCCCGACTTCGACATCGACTTCTGCCAGGACCGGCGTGATGAAGTCATTCGTTATGTCCAGCAGAAATACGGCGTCGACCGCGTCGCGCAAATCATTACTTTTGGAAAGCTGCAGGCGCGCGCGGTGCTGCGCGATGTCGGCCGCGTCATCGGCATGCCCTTTCCGCAAGTGGACCGGCTCTGCAAACTTGTTCCCAACAATCCCGCCAGCCCGGTGACTTTGGCGGAGGCGATTGAAAGCGAGCCGAGGCTTCGGGAGGAGCGGGCGCGCGACGAAGGCGTCGCAGCGCTGCTCGAGAAAGCGTTGAAGCTGGAGGGGCTCTATCGCCACGCCTCCACCCATGCGGCGGGCGTTGTTATCGGCGACCGCGCGCTTGACGAGTTGACGCCGCTCTATCGTGATCCGCGCTCGGATCTTCCGGCCACCCAATATAACATGAAGTGGGTGGAGCCCGCGGGCCTGGTCAAATTCGACTTCCTCGGTCTCAAGACGCTGACGGTCATCGACAGGGCTGCGCGGCTGGTGCGAGACGCAGGCGGCGAAATTGATCCCCAAAATCTGCCGCTTAATGACGATAAGACCTTTGCAATGCTCGGCGACGGCGCGGCCGTCGGCGTGTTCCAGCTGGAATCGACCGGGATGCGCCAGACATTGCGCGCCATGAAGCCGGACTGCCTTGAGGACATCATCGCTCTGGTGTCGCTCTATCGGCCGGGGCCGATGGAGAACATACCAACCTATATTGAACGCAAACAGGGACTTTCTCCGCCCGACTATCTCCATCCGTCGCTTGAAGCGGTGCTCAAGGAGACATACGGAGTCATCATCTACCAAGAACAGGTGATGCAGATCGCTCAAATCCTCTCCGGCTACTCTCTCGGCGAAGCGGACCTCCTTCGCCGGGCGATGGGCAAGAAGCAGAAAGAGGAAATGGACCGCCAGCGTGCGCGGTTCGTAGAAGGCGCCAAAGAAAAAGGCGTCGATCCGCGGAAAGCGTCGTCGATCTTCGAGCTTGTCGAGAAGTTCGCCGGCTATGGATTCAACAAAAGTCATGCGGCCTGCTACGCGTTCATCGCCTATCAGACCGCCTATCTGAAGGCGAATCACCCGGCTGAATTTCTCGCCGCTTCGATGTCGCTCGATCTATCGAATACGGACAAACTCGCGGTTTTTCTGCGCGAGGCTCGCAGGGCCGGCGTCGGCGTGCGCGCCCCGCACGTCAATCAGTCGGAAGCCGATTTTTCGGTCCGGGACGGAGCTGTTCTTTACGCTCTCGGCGCCGTCAAGAATGTCGGAGCGGCGGTGATGCAGTTGATCGCTGAAGAGCGGCGCGCGCATGGGCCTTTCAGGGATATTTACGATCTAGCCGAACGCGTCGATCTCAAAACAGTTGGAAAGCGAGCGATTGAAAATCTTGCACGCGCCGGCGCCTTCGACGGACTTGCTCGCTCGCGCGCGGCGATCGTCGCCGGCGCCGATCTCATTATCCGCCACTCTGCGCAAGCTTTCGAGGATCGCGGCAGCGCGCAGGGCGGCCTCTTTGACGGCGGGCTTGCGCCTGCGCTCGAACGGCCGCGATTGCCCGCGGTTGATGAATGGCCTCCGATCGAGCGCCTGAACGAGGAGCGCGCCTCGCTCGGGTTCTATTTCAGCGGCCATCCGCTTGATGACTATGCGACTGAGCTTCGCCGCCTGAAGGCGGTGACGGCCGCTGAAGCGATCGAGGGTGCGAAATCGGGAACGCGCTTTTCCGGGCAGATTGCTGCGGTCGTTCGCGCAATCCGGATGCGCCGGTCTCGGGCCGGTAAGCCGTTCGCTTTTGCAGAGTGTTCGGATGCGACCACCGATTTCGAAATCGCAGTGTTCAGCGACGTGCTGGAAGCGGCGCGCGACCTATTTGAACCGGGCGCGTTGCTGCTGCTGACGGCCAACGCTGAGGAGCGGGAAGGCGAGGTCCGGTTCGCGTGCGACGGCGCCCGCCGGCTCGACGCCGCCGCCGCCCAGACGACCTCTCAACTCCGGATTGCGGTCGCCGGCCCGGACGCCATCGAGGCCGTCCGCCGCCGGTTGGCGGCCGTCAAGCCGGCAGGCGCCGGCGAGGCGGGGGAAGTCATCCTGTCTCTTACGCTGCCGGACCAGGCAGGCCGTCAGGTCGAGCTCCTGCTGAGGGACCGGGCCGCCTGCACGCCCGCGGTGAGGGGGGCGCTAAAGGCGGTCGAGGGGGTTATCGAAGTCGAACTGGTCTAGAGGCCTTCCGGGTTGCCGGCCGGGCGGTTGATTCCGCGACTGCGAACCCTTATAGCGCGCGCCATCACACACGCGGGGCATTTCCTCGGTGGGCGGCGGTGAGCCGCCTTTCGACGCGCCGCGGCGGACAAACCTTGAGGAGTCTTCGAATGGCGCTGCCAGAATTCAGCATGCGTCAGCTCTTGGAAGCTGGCGTTCACTTCGGTCACCAGACGCATCGCTGGGACCCGAAAATGAAGTCCTATATCTTTGGCGACCGGAACGGCATTCACATCGTCGATCTGTCGCAGACGGTGCCCCTTCTTCATCAGGCCCTTGTCAAGATCCGCGACACCGTCGCGCGCGGCGGCCGCATCCTGATGGTCGGCACCAAGCGTCAGGCGCAGGCCCCGATCGCGGAACATGCGCGACGCTGCGCTCAGTACTATATGAACGTGCGCTGGCTGGGCGGCACTCTGACGAATTGGGAAACGATCTCCAATTCCATCCGCAAGCTGAAGGAGATGGAAGAGCTTCTCGCCGGCGGCGGCAAGGGACTGACCAAAAAGGAGCAGCTCCAGCTTTCGCGCGAACGCGACAAGCTTGAGGCTTCGCTTGGCGGCATCCGCGAGCTTGGCGGACTTCCAGACCTTCTGTTCGTCATCGACGTGAAGAAAGAAGCGATTGCGGTCAAGGAAGCCAAGAAACTCGGCATTCCCGTCGTCGCCGTCGTCGATACGAATTGTTCGCCGGACGACATTGACTTTGTCATTCCGGGCAATGACGACGCCAGCCGTGCGATCGCGCTTTATTGCAGCCTCGTCGCGGACGCCGTCATCGACGGCATTTCGGCGAGCCAGGCGGCCCTTGGCGTGGATATCGGCGCGCTCGCATCGGCGCCGGTCGAGCCTGCCTTGGCTGCTGCTCCGGAAGCCCCTGCCGCCTAGCCTGATCGCGCGCTCGCGCTCTGGCAGGGCGCGCATCGAATAGATCTTCAGGCAGCTGGATAGCCGCGAGGCCGATCCGGCCGCCACTAGAACGCACACGTCTAAACTTGACCGAAGGAGTAACGACAATGGCTGCGATCACTGCGCAAATGGTGAAAGACCTCCGTGAGTCGACCGGCGCAGGCATGATGGACTGTAAAGCAGCGCTGCAGGCGACCGACGGCGACTTGGATGCGGCCGTCGACTGGCTACGCAAGAAAGGTCTCGCGAAAGCGGCGAAAAAAGCCGGGCGCGCCGCGGCCGAGGGCCTTGTCGTTGCCGCGACGAAGCCGGGCGTCGGCGTGCTGGTCGAGGTCAATTCCGAAACTGACTTCGTCGCCCGCAACGAGACTTTTCAGAAGATGGTGCGCGATATCGCCGCTGTCGCGCTTGGCACGGACGGCGACATTGAGGCGATTAAGGCCGCCGCCTTTCCAGGCGCCGGGATGTCCGTCGCTGATAAAGTAGCGGAAATGGTCGGCCAGATCGGCGAAAACATGAATGTCCGCCGTTCCGCCATGGTGAAGGCGGACGGCGGCGTCGTCGCCTTCTACATCCACAACCAAACGGTTGAGGCGGCCGGCAAGATCGGCGTGCTGGTCGGGCTGAAGTCGTCGGGAGACCACGCAAAGGTCGGCGCTCTCGGCCGGCAGATCGCCATGCATGTCGCCGCGGCGCGCCCGCTCGCCGGCCGCGTTGAGGACCTCGATCCGGCCGTCGTCGCCCGGGAAAAAGCAGTGCTTTCCGAACAGGCGCGCGCCTCCGGCAAGCCCGAAGAGGTGATTGCGAAGATGGTCGAAGGACGCCTGCGAAAGTTCTATGAGGAGTCGGTCCTTCTCGAGCAGATCTTCGTCGTCGACGGCGAAACGAAGGTCGCCAAGGTCATCGAGAACGCGGCAAAGCAGATTGGCGCGCCCGTCGAGTTCACGGGCTTTGCCCGTCTCGAGCTGGGCGACGGTGTCGAGAAGACCGCCGAAGAATAGCGGCCCCCGCCGGACGGCTTCTCGGTCCGGCGGCCTCCTTCGAGCTGGCGAGGCCGGTTAAGCCCTTCCAATGGCTTGCAAATCGGCCTTCCCTTTCTATGGTGCGGCCGGCGAGTGACGGAGACAATCGATGACGCGAGACCTCAGATATAAGCGCGTCCTTCTGAAGATCTCCGGCGAAGCGTTGATGGGCGCCAGACAGTTCGGCATCGATTACGACACTGTCGAAAGAATCGCCGCGGAAGTGAAGGACGCACAAGCGCTCGGCGCTGAGATGTGTCTCGTCGTCGGCGGCGGCAACATTTTTCGCGGCATGTCTCAGGCAGCGCAGGGCATGGAACGGGCGAGCGCCGATTATATGGGCATGCTCGCGACCGTCATGAACGCGCTTGCGCTGCAAAATGCGCTTGAAAAAATTGGTCTCTATACGCGCGTCGTGTCAGCGATCGAGATGACCGCGATTTGCGAGCCCTACATTCGTCGCCGTGCGATGCGACACATGGAGAAGGGCCGCATCGTCATCTTCGCCGCCGGCACGGGCAATCCGTTTTTCACGACGGACACCGCGGCGGCGCTGCGCGCGGCTGAAATGGGTTGCGACGCCCTCTTCAAGGGGACCAGCGTCGACGGCGTTTACACCGCCGATCCGAAGAAAGACAAATCAGCGACGCGTTTTGAGGCCCTCTCTTACCATGAGGTGATGGTGCGTGATCTTAAGGTGATGGATCAGGCCGCCATCGCACTCACGCGGGAAAACCATATCCCAATCGTCGTATTCTCAATCGCCGAGCGCGGAGGCGTGGTCGGCGCCCTGACAGGCGAAGGGCGATTTACGACGATCGTGGACGCTTAACGATCGCCCCGGACCAGCGCGAGAATTCGCCATAATCCGGTGTCGATCAGCGACTAGAGGAGAAGAAAATGGGCGCCGCCGGTGCAAACATGAAAGACCTTGAGAAGCGTATGGAAGGCGCGCTTTCGGCGCTGAAGGGCGAATTTTCGGGCCTTCGGTCCGGAAGAGCGTCGGCAAGCCTTTTGGAGCCGATCATGGTCGACGCCTATGGCGCGATGATGCCGCTCAATCAGGTCGGCTCAATCAACGTGCCGGAGCCCCGGATGATCTCAGTGTCGGTCTGGGACAAAGCGCTGGTGAGCGCAGTCGATCGCGCGATCCGCGACGCCGGCATCGGTCTTAATCCGGTCGTCGACGGAACGAACGTGCGAGTGCCGATTCCACCGCTCACGGAAGAGCGCCGCAAAGAGCTCACAAAGGTCGCTCACAAATACGCCGAACAGGCGAAGGTCGCGATCCGGAATGTCCGCCGCGAAGGGATGGAAGCGATCAAAAAGGCCGAGGGCGTCGGCGAGGACGACCAGAAGCGGCAGTCAGATCAGGTCCAGAAGTTGACCGACCTTATGATCAAAAAGGTCGATGAAGCGCTGTCCGCGAAAGAAGCGGAAATCATGCAGGTTTGAAACCTGTCGAGTTGAGGCCTGTCTAAAGTGGCGACACCGCTCCCAACCGAGGCCAAGTCCGCAACGTCGGCGGGCGCGCGCGTGTCGCATGTCGCAATCATCATGGACGGAAACGGTCGCTGGGCCGCCTCGCGCGGCTTGCCTCGAAGCGCCGGACACAAAGAGGGCGCCGCGGCGGCGCGGCGCGCTGTCGAGGCGGCGCGCGACCTCGGACTGTCCTACCTGACGCTCTACAGCTTCTCGACGGAAAACTGGCGCAGACCGGCGACGGAGATTCGCGATTTGATGGGCCTCTTGCGCCAGTTCATCGGCGACGAACTCCCGACTCTGAAAAAAGAAGGCGTCAAGATTACGATCATCGGCGACAAGAAGAATCTCGATGCGGAGATCAAGCTGCTTGTCGCCCGCGCTGAGTCGGAAACAGCGAAGAACACCAGGTTTTTCCTGCAGATAGCCTTCAACTACGGCGGTCGCGATGAAATCGTGCGCGCCGCAAGAAAACTGGCCCTTGAAGCGGCTGCTGGCCGCCTCAAACCGGAAGCGATCGACGAGCAGCTTTTCTCCAACACGCTCGATACCGCGGAATTCCCCGATCCTGACTTCGTCATTCGGACCAGCGGCGAGAAACGCATCAGCAACTTCTTGTTATGGCAGGCCGCCTATTCCGAATATGTCTTTCTCGACATGCACTGGCCTGACTTCGATGCGACCCGGTTCGCCGCGGCCGTCGCGGAGTTTCAGGCTCGCGAGCGCCGTTTTGGCGGACTTACGACCGCGCCTTGAATGAGAATGGCCGACGTTCGAACAGACGACGGGCTGAAGGCGGCGGCGCCGCGCGGAAAAGACGCCTTGCTGCTCCGGGTCGCCTCGGCCGCCATTCTGGCGCCGCTCACGCTTCTGGCGTCGTGGTCCGGCGGTCCTGTCTTTGCAGCCCTCGTCGCTTTTCTATGCGTGCTCATGTCGTTCGAGTGGGCGCGCATGATCGAGAAAACCGAAACATCCATGGTGTTCTACATGCTCGGCGCCGCCAGCGCTGCGGCCCTCACGCTGGCTGCCGCCGGCCATTATCCCTTTGCCTATGTTACAGCCGCCGCAGGATCGGCGGGCGCTTATTGGGGCGCCGTAAAGCACCGGGGCTGGGCGGCCTTCGGGGGCGCATTTTTCTTGGCCCCGGCGATTGCGCTCTTGTGGCTTCGAGAAGAGCATGAACTGGGCGGCGGATTGACGCTTCTGCTCTTCGCTATCGTCTGGGCGGCGGACACCGGGGGCTATACGGGGGGGCGGCTGGTCGGCGGACCCAAATTGAGCCCCGCGATCTCTCCGGCGAAGACGTGGGCAGGGGCGGCCGGCGGGCTGATCTTCGGGGCCATTGCGTCGCTAATTCTTGCGCCGGCGCTTCTGGGGTGGCGTGGGGCCGGCTTCGCGCTTGCCGTCGGCGGCGGCCTCGGGCTCGCCTCAATCGTCGGCGATATGGCGGAATCGGCGATCAAAAGGCGCTTCGGGATAAAGGACATGTCCGGGTTCATCCCTGGTCATGGCGGGGTGCTGGACCGTCTGGACGGCATGATTTTCGCCACATCGGCGATGACGGCGGCGCTTTATGCGCTTAGTGTTTTCTCGGGGCGGTAGCGTTGGGGCAGGGGCAAGGCGTGGCAGATAAAGAAGAGCGCCGGAAAATAATTCGCCGCCGGGCGACGGTGCTGGGATCGACAGGATCGGTGGGAGTCAACACGCTTGACGTGATTGATTTCGCCATGCGGCGAGGCGACGCCGAGGTCGAGTTTGAAGCGCTGACAGCCAACAGCAATGTCAGTCTCCTGGCGGAGCAGGCGCGGAAATTTCGCCCTCGCTTTGTCGCCATCGCCGACGAACGGCTGAAGGGCGATCTGGAGGACGCGCTAAGCGGCGAAGCTATCGAAATCGGCGCCGGCCACGCGGCCATCGAAGAGGCCGGCGCCCGCGATGCCGATTGGGTGATGGCGGCGATCGTCGGCGCCGCCGGCCTCAAGCCGACGTTGAACGCGGCCAGACGGGGCGCTTCAATCGCGCTCGCCAACAAGGAATGTCTTGTTTGCGCCGGTGACGTTGTGATGGATGCCGTGCGCAAGTCCGGAGGCGCGCTATTGCCGGTCGACTCCGAACACAATGCGATTTTCCAGGTCTTCGACTTCGAGCGCCCGCACCGCATTGCGAGGCTCATTCTGACGGCTTCCGGCGGGCCCTTCCGCACCTGGTCGCGGTCCGAAATGACTGCGGTGACGCCGGCGCAGGCGATCGCTCATCCGAACTGGTCAATGGGCGCGAAGATTTCCGTTGATTCCGCAACGATGATGAACAAGGGGCTGGAGCTGATCGAGGCGTCTCACATCTTTCCGATCCCGGCGGAGAAGATCGATATTCTCGTTCATCCCCAGTCGGTCATCCACTCCATGGTCGAGTATGTCGATGCGTCGGTGCTCGCCCAACTTGGAACGCCTGACATGCGAACGCCGATCGCTTCGACATTCGCCTGGCCCGATCGCAGCCCCAGCCCGTCGGCTCGGCTAGACTTCGCCGCGCTGAAGCATTTGACCTTTGAGGAGCCGGACCCGGAACGTTTTCCCGCGTTGCGCCTGGCGCGCGAAGCGGTCGAGCGCGGCGGCGTGACGCCGGCTGTGCTGAACGCCGCCAATGAAGCCGCGGTGGCCGCATTTCTTTCAGGTCGTCTCAAATTTCTGGACATCGCCGGCGTGACCGAGCACGTTCTGAGCGAACTTGGCCGGCGCAATAGTCCATACAGGCTTTCGAGCCTCGAAGAGGCGATGGCGGCCGACAACGAAGCGCGCAGCCTGGCGGAACAGTCCATCCTTGCGCGCGCCGCAGCCTGAGTTTCAGGATCGACCATGATCGAGAGACGCTATTCATGAACTGGGCTTTATTCGCGCCGGAAAACCTTGTTCTGCTTCCGGTTTTTGTCATTTCGTTCATTCTGCTTCTCAGCTTGATCGTGTTCATTCACGAATTTGGGCACTTTTCGGCCGCCCGAATGCTGGGCGTCAGGGTTGACGTATTCTCGATCGGCATGGGCAAGGTTCTCGCGCGCTGGACTGACCGGCACGGCACGGAGTGGCGTATCTCGCTCCTTCCCATTGGCGGCTATGTGAAATTTTTTGGCGACGCCGGGCCAGCCTCCAATCCGAGCGAGGAGGTCACCGCTGAGCAGGATGGTCCTGCGACGACGCAATTCCCGAGGCCTGGCAGCGAAAGTGAGATCTCACGCCGTCTGACGGCCGAAGAAAAGAAAGTCTGTTTCCACTTCAAACCGCTCTGGGCTCGGGCGCTGATTGTAGCCGCCGGCCCAATTTCGAATTTCGTCCTGGCGATCGCGATTTTCTGGGGCCTCATCATGACCTTCGGCGAGGTCGTCGTTGAACCTCGGATCGGCGCGGTCTCGCCAGACTCGGCGGCGGAGGAGGCCGGCTTCCTGCCGGGCGATGTCATTGTCGCCGCCGATGGCCGCAAGATCTCTTCCTTTGACGATTTAATGGTCGTGACCCGGCTCGGCTCCGGGGAAGAAATCGCCTTCACCGTCGAGCGCGACGGCGCGACAATCGTCGTTCTGGCGACGCCGCGACGCCAGATCGTCGAGGACGCGTTTGGAAACAAGTCGCGAGGCGGTCTCCTCGGGCTCTCGCCCGAGACCGATGCCTACAAGGTCGTGAAGAGGGGACCGCTTGAAGCGCTGGGCGTGGCTGCGGAGCGCTGTTGGGGCGTCATTTCCTCAACGACGAAGTTTCTCGGACGCCTGATCGCCGGCAAAGAAGACGCCGAAAATCTCGGCGGTCCCCTTAAAATGGCCCAATATGCCGGCCAAGCTATGACTTCGGGCTTCAGCGAGGATGCTAACACACTGGAATCACGAAGCCTTTTGGAGAAATTGCGCATCAGCCTGGCGACGTTCATCAACCTCGCGGCGTTCGTGTCGGTGTCGATTGGATTTCTCAATTTGTTTCCGATTCCCGTTCTGGACGGGGGACATCTGATGTACTACGCCTACGAGGCCGCTGCCGGGAAACCCTTGGGGGCCAGGGCCCAGGCGATTGGCTTTCGGGTGGGACTCTTACTACTGGGATCGTTCATGTTGTTCGTGACGTGGAACGACATCACCAGTTTTTTCGCGATAAAGAGCTAAGGTCGGCGGCATGCGTATCATTCGGTCGGGGGTCGGCGCCGCGGGCGCAATCCTGTTGTCGCTTGTCGCCCTGAACGCTGCTGCGCAGCCGGCCGTGAACGCCGCGCCCCCCGAGGCTGGTCAGATCGAAATCGCGCCGGGCGCGCCGGCCCCGGTCATCCAGGCGATCCGCGTTTCAGGCAATCAGCGCATCGAGCCGGAAACGATCGCGTCCTATCTCGTCGTGAACGCCGGCGACCGCGCCGATCCTCAATTGCTGGATGTGGGCCTGAAGACGCTCTTCAACACCGGGCTGTTCGCCGACGTCGCGCTGGAGATGCAGCCGGACAACACGCTGCTCATCACCGTGCAGGAAAACCCCATCGTCAACAGGGTGATTCTGGAGGGCAATCGGCGGGTAAAGGCTGACAAGATCAACGAGGAAGTAAAGCTCGCGGCGCGCGCAGTTTTCACGCGCGCTAAGGCCCAGGCCGATGTTCAGCGCATCATCGAGGTTTATCGCCGCGGCGGGCGGTTTGCCGCCACCGTGACTCCGAAAATCGTGCCGCTCGAACAGAACCGCGTCGACGTCATCTACGAAATTGATGAAGGCCCTAAAACCGGCGTCGCAAAGGTCAATTTTGTCGGAAACAAGAACTTTTCAAGCGGCGAGCTTCGTGGCGCGTTGTTGACCAAAGAGAGCCGCTGGTGGCGTTTCTTCTCCTCAAACAGCAACTACGATCCTGACCGTCTCGAATATGAGCGCGATCTGCTGCGGCAGTTCTACGCGAAGAACGGCTACGCCGATTTTCAGGTCATTTCAGCCGTCGCTGAATTGACGCCCGATCGGAAAGACTTCTTCATCACCTTTACGGTCGAGGAGGGCGAAAAATACACCATCGGCGAGGTGAAGGTTAAGACGAGCCTCGCCAAGCTCGACGAAAACGCGCTCGAGAATTTCGTGCCGATCAAGTCTGGCGAGACCTATAACGGCGAGCGCATCGAGAAAGCCACGGAATCAATCACCTTCGCGACCGGCGCGAGCGGTTACGCCTTCGTCGACGTTCAGCCGCGACTTGATCGCAACAGCGAAACACGCACGATCGACGTCACCTTTCAGGTCAACGAAGGGCCGCGCGTCTATGTTGAGCGCATCAACATCAAGGGCAATACGCGGACGCTCGACAAGGTCATCCGCCGCGAGATCCGCGTCGCGGAGGGCGATCCCTACAATAAGGTTCTTATCGATCGATCGAAGTCGCGCGTGCGCGCGCTCGATTACTTCACCGAAGTCGAGATCGAAGAGCGCCCGGGATCGGCGCCCGATCGGACGGAACTTGACGTCTCCGTTGAGGAAAAAGCCACTGGGTCTTTCTCCGTCGGCGTCGGCGTGTCCTCGACTGAAAATTTCATCATCGACTTTTCGATCGAAGAACGAAACCTGATGGGCCGCGGGCAGTTCCTGCGGTTTCGCGTGCAGAGTTCGTCGCGGACAAGACTGGTCGATCTGCGCTTTACCCAGCCCTACTTTCTCGACCGCAACCTTGCGGCAGGCGTTTCGCTGACAAACCAGCGGACCAATTTCCGGGAGTCAGGGTTCATCCGTGATCGCTATGGTTTTGGTCTAAGCGCGGGGTTCCAGATATCGGAGTTCTGGCGCGGCAACGTGCAGTATCAGTTGGCGCGAGACAGGGTCAACTTCGATCGCGACAACTTCGCGTTCCAGACGGGCGCTCAAGTGCCTGACGGCACCGACATTTCTAACCTCTTCATTCCAGGCGTCACCGTTCCCACGCTGATGCCGCTGTTCACTGGCGTGAACAACGGCGTAACTTTTGTCACGACTGATCCGAACGCGCCGGGCGTCACCGGGCGCTTTGTCGACCCCATAACGATGGTTCCCCAAAGCCAGTACGTCGCGTTCACTTGCGACCTTCTCGTGCAGGCGTTTTCGCCGACCTGCGAATCGCAAGGCACGTTTCTGTCGTCGATCTTCGGCTACTCGGTTGGTATGGACAGCCGCGACGATCCCATTGATCCGACACGCGGGGTGC
>CAZGXT010000014.1:0-30412 GCA_964529675.1 uncultured Caulobacterales bacterium | reverse complement strand
AGCGTCTCGCCGCCGACCGGGCGGTTGCAGGGGCAAAGTTCGTCCGTCTGCAGGGCGTCGAGCACCCGCAGCGTGTCCTGCGGATTGCGACCGACATTGAGGTTGGTCACGTAAACATGCTGGATGACGTTGTGCGGATCGACGATGAACGTCGCGCGAAGCGCAACGCCCTGCGGCGCGCGCACGCCGAGCCCGTCGATCAGCGAGCCGTTGGTGTCGGCGAATTGCCACGCCGGATGGCTCTTCAGATCCTGATGGTCGCGGCGCCATGCGAGCTTCACGAACTCATTGTCCGAGCTGCCGCCGAGAACGACGGCGTCGCGGTCGGCGAACTCCTTCGCGAGCCGGCCGAATTCGGCGATCTCGGTCGGGCACACAAAGGTGAAATCCTTCGGGTAGAAATAGATGACCTTCCACTTGCCGGGGAAGCTCTCCTGCGTCAGTTCCTCAAAGGCCGACTGACCGTTTTCCTCGTGGCTGTTGAACTTCGGCTTTACGCCGGTGACGCGGAAGTCGGGAATGCGATCGCCTACGCCGAGCATGAATGTCTCCTCTCGAAAGCTGAAAAAGGGGCGTTTCGGCCCCCTCCGGGAGGCCGCTGCGCGTGGGTGGTAGGGCATCGTTGAAAATTTATCAAATAGATTATATCAGGGCAGGAAATCGAATTTATCGATGGAGCCGCCATGCAGGCCCTGCCGACCCTCCGCCAGCTGCAGTTCTTTCTCGCCCTCGTCCGCCGGGAATCGTTCTCGAAGGCGGCGGTCGACTGCTACGTCTCGCAGTCGACGTTGTCCTCGGCGATCAAGGAGCTTGAGGCGACCCTCAATTGCCATCTCGTCGACCGCTCGACCCGCCGGTTCTCGCTGACGCCGGCGGGCCGGGACGTCGCGCGGCGCGCCGCGACAATCCTCTCCGAAGCGGAAGATCTCGCCCGCACCGCGGCGGCGCGAAAGCCGCTGGAAGGTCCGTTCCAGCTCGGCGTCATCCCGACGATCGCGCCTTTCCTCCTGCCGCGCATCGCGCCGGCGCTGCGGCGCACGTTCCCGAAGCTCGAACTTTACCTGCGCGAGGATCTCACCGCTGCGCTCGCCGAGCGCCTTGTCGACGGATCGATCGACGCCGCCCTTATCGCGCTCCCCTATGATCTGCCCGGCCTTGAGTGGATCGAAATAGGGAACGACCCCTTCTATTTCGCGGCGCCGCCGGGCAGCCCGCTGGCGGCGAAGGAATCGGTCGAGACCGGCGATCTGAAGGGCGCCTCTCTTCTTCTTCTTGAAGACGGCCATTGTCTGCGCGAACACGCGCTCGACGCCTGCCGCCTGCACGATTCAGATGTCTACGGATCATACAGCGCGACGAGCCTCTTCACCCTGACCCAGATGGTGCGCGCAGGGCTCGGCGCCACGCTGTTGCCGAAGATGGCGGTCGACGCCGGGCTCGCCGACGCCGCCGATCTCGTCGTGCGTCCGCTCGCGGCGCGCGACGCCGCGCGCATGATCGGCGTCGCCTGGCGCAAAGGCTCCGGACGGCGCGAAGAATGCGAATTGCTGGCGGCGGCGGTCATCGCTGAAACGGCGCTGGAAGACCCCAAGCCGAAAAAGCGCGCGCAGCGGAGCGTGAAGTCAGCCTTTTGACGCCGGCATCAGGGGCTTGTGATTGATCGCGGCGATCTCGCCGCTGTCCGACAGCAAGATGGCGATCGGGCGCGTCGACTGGAACTGCGTCAGGATGATCATGATCGTCACCGTGATGGGCACCGCGAGCAGCATGCCCGCAAAACCCCACAGCGAGCCCCAAACGGCGAGCGACATCAAGATCACGAGCGGCGAGAGATTGAGGCTCTTGCCGACCATCCGCGGCTCGATCCCTGAACTCATCGCCTGTTCGGCGCCGACCAGAAGGACGAGCGCGAGGAGGGCGGTCTGCACGCCGCCGCCTTCCGGCTGCACCAGCGACAGGACGACCGGCAGCGTGATCGCGCTGATCGCGCCGACGATCGGGATGAAGTTGAAAAGGAAGATGAGGAGGGCCCAGAAGCCCGCAAAATCGACGCCGACAAACCGCAGGATGGCGTAACTGACCGTTGCGGTGATGAGATTCATCACTGTCTTTACGGTGATGTACTGACGAACCAGCGCCGCGATGTCGCGCATCGTTTCGTTCACGGCGGCGCGCTGGTCGCGGTCGGCGCTGAGAAGATTGATCTTCTTGAAGATGCGCCCGCGCTCAAGCAGCAGGAACACCGTGTAGAGGAAAATGGTGACGGAGTTGCCGGTGACGGCGCGGGCGGCGGCCCCGGCCTCGCGCAGCACGGGGTTTATCATCGACAGCGCGGCCGCCCGCAGCTGATCGACGCCGCCGGCCATTTCGGCCGGCAGCAGCCCGCCGTCGCGCAGGAAGGCGATCCCTTCCTTGCTGATGTCGCGCAGCCGGCGTTCATAGTCGGGCGCCGCGGCGATCAGCGCATCGACATTGTTGCGCACGATATCGATGAGAAGGACGAAGACGGAGATGATGAGGGCGAAGGCGAACACATAACAGAGCCAGTTCGGCAGAAAACGCCCGACGAGCGGCCCCCGCCGGATCGTCTCCTTCAGGGTGTAAATGAGAAAACTCAGGAAACAGGCGATGATGAAGGGAATGAACACCGCGCGGCCGAAATAGAAGATCGCGGCGATGAGGGTTGCAAGGCCGAGCCCATAAAAGAGCCGAGCGGCGCCGCGCGCCTGGACTGGCACGGTGTCGCCGTCAGTCGCTGCGGATTCCATTGCGCCCGCCACTTTCGCCTCGTGTCTTGCGGCCGCCGTTCCGCTAAGCTGATTTGCGAGGCGAAACAAAAGCGCGGCGGGCGAGCGGGACGATGATTGTCAGGGAGATTGAGTGGCGTGATCCCGTCGCCGCCTTCGCCCCCTTGGCCGCGGAGCCCTCCGCCGTGCTGCTTGCCGGCGGCGCGATTGCCGGGGCGGGGCGCTGGTCGTTCCTTTGCGTGCGGCCGTCGTCGATCATTGAGGCGCGGCAGGGCGAAACAAGGGTCGACGGCGCGCCCGTCCCCGAGTCGCCGTTTGAAGCGCTGGGCGACTTGCATGCGCAGCGACGTCGCGGCGCCGACGGGCTGGCGCCGCCGCTGCTCTCCGGCCTCGTGGGGTTCGCCGGCTATGAATGCGGCGGCCTTCTTGAAACGCGCGGGGCGGGCCCTGCGTCCAGGGGCGCCGCTCCGGATTTTCATTTTGCGGCCTATGACGCGATCGCCGCGTTTGATCGTGAAACACGCCGCGCCTTCATCGCTGCGCCGAGCCGCAGCCGGGTACTGGCGCTTGAATCAAGTCTTGGCGCTGATGCTTTCGAAGCCCGGACCACGCCGCTTCATTTTGTGGGGTCGAATTTCCCTGCCGCCCGCTATCGCGCGGCGGTTTGCGCGGTCATCGATCGCATCCGCGACGGCGCCATCTATCAGGCGAACATCTCCCACCGGATGGTGTTCCGGTCGGATGAGCCAATCGACGCCTATGCCCTGTTCGCGCAGGCGCTCGCCCGGTCGGCGGCTGCGCACGCGGCCTTCTTGAATGTCGGCGCATCGCAGATCGTCTCGCTGTCGCCGGAGCGCTTCTTCGCCGTGACGCCGGACGCTCGCGGGCGCACAATCCGCGCCGAACCGATCAAGGGGACGCGGCCGCGCGGCGGCACGCCCGAGCAGGACTCAGCGTTTGCGCGCGCCCTGGAAGAAAGCGCCAAGGACCGCGCAGAGAACACGATGATCGCCGACCTCACCCGCAACGACCTGTCGCGCCTCTGCGCGGACGGTTCGATAAACGAGGAAGCGATCTGCGAGCGCATCAGCCTCGCGACCGTTCATCACCTCGTGTCGAAGATCAGCGGACGACTGCGGGATGAAATCAGCGCGCCGGCAGCGCTCGCCGCGCTTTTTCCCTGCGGCTCGATCACCGGGGCGCCGAAGATCGAAGCGATGCGGACGATCGCCGGGATTGAGCGCGTGGCGCGCGGCCCTTATTGCGGCGCGATCGGCTATATTGATGATCGCGGCGACGCTGATTTCTCGGTGGCGATTCGCACCGCCCTTGTCGAAGGGCGCCGCCTTGAGCTGCCCGTCGGCGGCGGCGTGACGCTGCGGTCCGATCCCGATGCGGAATATGAGGAGACGCTCGACAAGGCGGCCTGGTTCCTGACGCTCGCCGGTCTCGACCGGGCGTTGCTCGCATGATCCTGATTGTCGATAATTACGATTCCTTCGTTCACAATCTCGCTCGTTATGTGCGCGAGGCTGGGTTCGCGACCGAGGTCGTTCGCAATGACGCAATGACGGCGTCGGAAATGATTTCGCTGTCGCCGGAGGCTCTCATCATCTCGCCCGGCCCCAACGCCCCGCAACAGGCCGGCGCTTCGATGGCGCTGATCGCGTCGCTTCCCGATCGCATTCCGCTTCTCGGCGTGTGCCTCGGGCATCAATGTCTCGTTGAAGCCTATGGCGGAGAAGTGCGGCGCGCCCGCGAACCGCTGCATGGGGAGGCGAGCCTTGTTCGTCACGACGGGGCCGGCGTGTTCGAGGGCCTGCCCGATCCGATGCCGGCCGGGCGTTATCACTCGCTGATCGGCGTGCTCGGGTCCGGGCCCGAGCTGGAGGCCTGCGCCTGGTCGCCGGCGGGCGAATTGATGGGCGTGCGCCGACGGTCGGCGCCGTGGCACGGCGTGCAGTTTCATCCCGAATCCGTCCTGACGCCCGACGGGCGGGCGCTGATTGCAAATTTTCTTCGTCTCGTCGGGAGGGTTCGTTGATCGTCTGGCGCGACGGCGCGTTTGTGGATGGGAAAAGCGCGGTCTCCGCCGGCGACCGCGGCTATCTGATCGGCGACGGCGTCTTTGAAACCGCGCTCGTCGAAAAGGGGCGACCGGCTTTTCTTGCCGCGCATCTTTCACGGCTGAGGCGCGGCGCAGCGGCGCTCGGCCTGAGCGTCGCGGCAGGGGAAGATGAGCTGCGCGCCGCCATTGAAGAACTTGGCGCGCGGAGCGGCGCGTCGGCGCGCGCCGCCTGCCGGATCACGGCGACGCGCGTCGGCGGCGCGCGCGGGCTCGTCGCGACGCCTGACGCCGGAACGCAACTGCTTTTGTCGCTGGCGCCGATCGCTCCCGCGAAGGTCAGCCTGCGCGCTGTCATCACAGATGTCCGGCGATTGTCGACCGCGCCGACGAATGCGTTCAAATGCATCGGAGCCTACGCCGCCAACATGCTTGCGAGGACCGAAGCGTCGCGCGCCGGCGCTGATGAAGCGATCATGCTCAACGAGCATGGCCGGATCGCCTGCGCCAGCAGCGCCAATCTCTTCATCATCGACGGCGATGCGATCGTCACGCCGCCGGAGAGCGAAGGGGCGATGCCGGGCGTCACGCGCGCGCTTGTCATCGAAATCGCAGGCGCGCTCGGCGTCGAGGTGCGGGTCGAGCCGGTCGATGCGGCCCGCATCGCCGCGGCGCCGCTCCTGTTCACGAACAGCCTCATCGGCGTTCTGCCGGGCGGGCTGTCGACATCGGCCGCACAACCGCCGCGTCTCGCCTTGCGCCTCGGCGCAGCCTACGAGGCGAGACTGGAGACGGAGCTTTCGGAGCCGGCGTCGTGAAGGCCTATCAAATTTCCGCCGAGCAGATCGCCGCGGTCACGGCCGCGCTTTTTCTGGAGGTGCTGTCGACGGAGTTCTCGCGTCAGGTCGGCGCGATCGCTCGCGCCGGCTGGACTCCGGCGGCGCCGCTTGGCGACGGCGGGCTCGATCTTGCGCCGGAAGAACAATCGGCCTGCCTGGCGCGCGCAGGCGCCTTCTTCGGCGCACCAGACCTCTTCGAGAAGCGCGCGCCCGGCGCCTTCGGCGACGTGATCGGCGCGATCGGCGCGCGGATCGCAGCCGGGCTCGTTTCATTCCGGTTTACCGCAGCTGGCGGACACGGGCGCGATTTCAACCATCCGGCGGACCGGATCTTCGGCGAGGCTGCAGCGCTCGCCAACCTGCTTTACGGGCGCCGGCGCATCGTGTCGCTGGTCGCGCCGCACAGCCTCCTGGGGTTCTCTCTGTCAGTGCTGGCGCCCAACCTCCTCGGACTGCCGTCGATCGACGCGCGCACTCTCGCGCCCGAAGAATTGCAGAAAACCTTGTCTTTCGGCGACGCCGTCATCGCGACGCCGAGCCTGTGGCGCTACCTGCTCGCGCAGGGCGTCAAGGCGCCGGACAACGCAATGGCCGTCACCTTCGGCGAGGCGCTGTCGCCGGAACTCTCTGCGGAGATCAGGAAGGCCGGCTACGGCGCGCAACGGGAAATCTACGGCTCGACCGAAAGCGGCCTTGTCGGCTGGCGCGATACGCCGAGCGATCCTTTCGCGCTCTTCGAATTCTGGCGGCGCAACGGCGATCGGCTGGTCAGGACGTCGCCTTCCGGCGAAACGGCGGCGGTCGAGCCGATGGACTACATGAGCTGGGAGAACGACCGCCGCTTTCGCCTCGCCGGCCGTCGCGACGGCGCCGTGCAGATCGGCGGCGTCAACGCCTTTCCAGAGGAGATCGCCGCGCGCATCGCAGAGCATCCGGCCGTCGCCGCGTGCACGGTCTCGCTGTCGCGCCACGCGGGCGGCATCGACCGGCTTGTCGCGACGATCACGATGGCGAGCGGCGGCGTCAGCGAATCCCTCGCCCGGTCGATCGACGCCTGGTGCCGGGCGCGCCTCCGGCCCCATGAACGGCCGCGCGTCTACAGTTTTCGCCAGGACGCAAAAAAATAAGGCCCGGCCTTTCGGCCGGGCCCTCAATTCAGCCGCCGCCAGATCACTCGACCTGGCCGCCGGCGTTCGTGGCCTGCTGGAATTTCTGCTGAACCTGCTGGTTGACGGCCCCGAAGGTTTCGAGATTGTCGCCGACGGTGATCGTCGGCTCGCAGATCGTCATGCAGTTGAAGGTCGTACGCAGGCCGCCGCGCTGGAAAGTCAGCATTTCCGAGCTGACGGACCGTACACGGACGATAAGATTGTCGACCTCTTTACCGTCTGCGTCAAAAAGAAAAAAATTGGTGATCCCCGGCGCCTTGCCGAAGATCAGCACCTTCGTCTTGTCGCGCACCGTGATGTCGGCGATCCCCGGATTGCCGACCACGATCTGATCGACGTCCTGCTTGAATTCGTAGGGCGCGACCTGATCCATCGTCACCCAGACCTGCTCGGCATGAGCGGCGGTGGCGGCCCCGAAGCCGGCTGCGACCGTAAGAAAAAACATCCGCATAGAGAGTGCTCGCTATTCTGCGTCTTCGCGGTTTTCTAGTCTTCGCGCGTCAAGAAAGGCTTAAGCGCCGCCGACGCCTCGATGCGCTTTAGTTTCAAATTTAGCTTTTACCTGCACTTAAAGGTTGCGCAGGCAGTGTCGCCGGACCTCGAATGCGAGCAGCGGCCTTGTCAGACACTCTCCAGAACCCGACCGAATTGCAGAGTCTCTTCGCAGGCGCTGCTCTGTTTGCGGATTTGCCGCCGGCCGACGTCAAGGCTGTCGCCGGCATCGCCAGCCTGCGTCGGTTCGGCGCGGGCGAAACGGTTTTCTCGGCCGGGCAGTTTGACGGGTCGGAGCTGATCTTCGTCGCGTCGGGCGCCCTGAAGTCAGCCGTCGCCGACGCGCAGACCGGCTCCATGATCGTTGAATCGATCGGCCAAGGAGGATTCTTCGCGCTTTCCCTCGCCGCGGTTCCGCCGGAAGGCTGCCGCTATAGCGAAGCAAGCCTCACCGCCGAAGCGGACTCGGTCGCCGTCTTCATTGATGCGGAAGCGATGCGCGCCCTCGTCGCGGAGCGAGCGCTTCTCGCCCGAGCGCTTCTCCTGCACTTCGCTCGCGCGTCGGCGGGAGCAGGCGCTGCTCAGGAAAGCGGCCCGGAGCGGCGCGTCTTCGCCGCCATCGCATCGCTGGTGAAGCGAGACGCGGTCTCCGCCGCCTGGCGCATAGAACGCATGCCCAAGCATCGCGATCTCGCCGATCTCGCTAACGTCGCCGAAACCGACGCGGCGAGCGCGGTCGCGCGCCTGATCAGCAGCGGCGTAGCGCGCCGCGACTATCCCGGCCTCGTCATTGAGGACATGGCCCAGCTTAACCGGCTGTCGCGCTGAGCGGCGGTCCTTGGCGACGCCCCCTGGGGAGGCTGCGTCGTCAAGACTCTGGTAACCATGATCATCAGAGTACAAATAAATCGGCCGATATCGCCCTCTGTTCAGAGAAAATTTACGCGTCCGCCCGATAAAGGGAATGGTCTGAGGGGGGGATGCTCCCATTCAGCGGTGCAAGAGTAAGCAAGCAGGAGTCGACTCGAATGAAAGCGCTTATCAACAAGTTCCTGAAAGACGAGGACGGCGCGACGGCCATCGAATACGGCCTGATCGCCGCGCTTATCGCCGTCGCCATCATCACGGCCGTTACGGCGGTCGGCGACAACCTCGACACGACCTTCTCGGAAGTCGCGAGCGCGCTCGGCTAAAGCCGGCTGCAGTCAGAGACTGAAGGAAAAGGAGGCTTCGGCCTCCTTTTTTCGTTTCTGCGCGTTAAGTCTAACTCTCTCTTAAGCCGCACGCCGTTACGGTCTCTTCGCAAGACGGCGTGAGGCGTTTCATGGTTCCCCTTATTTTTCTGTCCGCCTTTCCTGCAGCGCTCATCATCGCAGCGCTCAACGACATTTATGAATTCAAGATTCCGAACTGGGTTTCGATCGTCCTCTTCGCAGCCTATTTCGCCGCGGGGCTCGGCTTCGGCGCGGGCGCCGACATTCTCGTCGAAGGCGCCGTCGTCGCCTGCGGCGCGCTGGTTGCGGGGTTTGCGCTTTTTGCGCTGAGGATCGTCGGCGGCGGCGATGCAAAGCTTCTGGCCGCCTCTGCGCCGTGGATCGGATTTTCAGCACTGCCGGGTTTTCTCGTCTATGTCGCGCTTTCGGGCGCAGCGCTCGCTCTTGCGTTGCTTGTCTTTCGCCGGACGCCTGCCCTGCCGCTCTATGAACAGACGCCGTGGTTGATGCGCCTTCACCAGCGGCCGAAGGACATTCCATACGGCGTCGCGATCGCCGCAGGCGGACTCCTTAGCTTTTCGCAAACGCCGCTCTTTCAATTGGCCTTCGGCGGTTAAGAAAAGCGGTTAATACAGTTTTGAGGACTTCTTTCTACAAAAGGTGCGGCGCTTTCGAAGCTCTGTGCGCTTTGATTTTCGGGCGAGGACAAGCATGAACGTAACGCGGATGGCGATCTTGGGCGTGGCGCTGCTGGCGGGCGTCGGCGCCTTCTTGATGATGATGACGGGGCGTCAGGCGCCGAGCGCTGAAGTCGTCCAGACCGTCGAGCAGAAGACGACTCGCGTGCTTGTCGCAGACAAGGACCTGCAACGCGGACAGCGCCTCGGGGCGGATGCGGTGAAGTGGGTCGACTGGCCTGAGAAAAGCCTTTCGGAATCTTACATCACCGAAAATTCGGGCGGCGATCCGGCGGAGCTTGAGAAGGCCGTCGCGCGTTTCGGCCTCGTCAAGGACGAGCCGATCCTTGAAGCGAAGATCGTACGCGCTGGCGCGTCAGGGCTTCTCGCCGCCGTTCTGGAACCGGGCATGCGCGCGGTCACGATGCGCATCACGCCGGAGACCGGCGTCAGCGGGTTCGTGCTCCCGGGCGACCGCGTCGACGTTTATTACTCGGAGGCGACCGGCCTGAAGACGCAGACGCAGCTGCTCTTCGACAATGTCCGCGTGCTCGCGATCAACACCGTCTATCAGGAAAACCCGGAAGCGCCGACGGTCGAAGGCGCGAACGCGACGGTCGAGCTGTCGCCGGCCGACGCAGAGTTCTTCATCAACACGCGATCGTCGCGCGGGCAGATGAGTTTCGCGCTCCGCAGCGTCTTCACGCCGGAAGACCAGACCACTGAGCGGCGCAATCAAAGCGTCCGAGTCATCCGTTACGGGCGGTCGTAAATGAGATCCGAGGGGACTGACATGTCGTTCAATAAAACGTCATTGACGAGCGCCAAGGCGCCGCGCGCGCTGCTGGCTCTCGCCTTCGCGGCGCTCACCGGCCTTTCTCCGGCTCTCGCCCAACGCGCAGCGAGCGAGTCCCGGATCAGCGTCGGCGGGGACGGGGCCGCCTCGCGCAGCATCGTGCTGCCGCTCGACAAGGCGGCGATCGTCGAATTGCCCACAGCGGCCGCCGACGTCCTCGTGTCGCAGCCCACGATCGTCGACGCGGTGATCCGTTCTTCGCAGCGCGTCTATCTTCTGGGCCTCAGGGTGGGTCAGACGAACGCCTTCTTTTTCGACGCGAACGGCCGCCAGATCCTCAATCTTGAAATTCAGGTCGAGCGCGACGTCGATGCGCTGACCAGCCTTATTTCGCGACTGATGCCGGACACGCGCATCACCGCTGAAGCGATCAACGACAACGTCGTCCTTCGCGGCACGGTCGCGACGGGCGTGCAGGCGACGAACGCGTCGGACATCGCCGCCCGCTTCGTCGGAGACGAAGAGAAGGTCGTCAACCTGGTCTCAATCCGCGACCGCGAGCAGGTGATGCTGAAGGTGCGCGTCGTTGAAATGCAGCGCTCGCTCATCAAGCAGCTGGGCATCGACCCGTCAGGGTTCACGGCGATTTCAGACACTGCGTTTGAGGCGACGGCCTCGACGCTTGGTTCGGGCGTCACCGCCGGCCTCGCTGGTTCCTTTCAGCGCTTTTTCGGCGGCGGCCAATCCGGATTCAACATCAATTTCCAGGCGCTTGAGCGCGTCGGTCTCGTCAAGACGCTCGCCGAGCCGACGCTGACGGCGGTTTCGGGCGAGACGGCGAGCTTCCTCGCCGGCGGCGAGTTTCCGATCCCGATCGGTCAGAACGACGGCGTCATCTCGCTTGAATTCAAGGAGTTCGGCGTCGGCCTCGGCTTCACGCCGCTGGTTCTCGGCAAGGGCCGCATCAACATCAAGGTTCAGACTGAAGTCAGCGAAATTTCCTCGCTCAATAACTTCTCGCTCAGCGGCTCAACGGCGACCTTTCCCGGCACGCCGCCGCCGCCTGACGAACTCATCCCGATCGACACCGACGGCGACGGCATTCCGGACGCAGTCTTCAACGTGACGGAAACTGCGGGCGAGGTTCTTCAGGGGACCGATCCGACCATCATCACGCAGACGGGCCTCACCGTGCCATCGCTCACCGTTCGCCGCGCCAAGACGACGGTCGAGCTTCCCTCGGGCGGCAGCCTGGTGATGGCCGGCCTTCTGCAGCAGAACATGCGCCAGACGATCTCGGGCGTGCCCTATCTCAAGGACGTCGCGGTGCTCGGCCAGCTCTTCCGCAGCCGCGACTACCAGAATTCCGAGACGGAGCTTGTCATCATCGTGACGCCCTATCTCGTCGACCCGACGCATGAATCGAAGCTGACCGATCCCGCCAAGGGCTTCGTGTCGGCGAGCGACATGCAGACGATCCTGCTCGGCCAGGTCGCCGCCCAGTACGGCGTTCACGGCGCCGGCGTGCAGGAGAAGACGCTTCAGGGCCCGATGGGCTTCATTCTCGACTAGGAAGGATCATTCTGATGATGCGCACCATGAAATCGATCCTGCTTCTCGCCGCGGCCGCAGCCGCGACCGGCTGCGCGACGAAGTTCAACGCGGCGGAGCACGCATTGAGCGTCGCTGAGGAGCATCCGATCTCCGTCGACAGCCAGACGGTGACCATGACGCTCGCTTCGGGGGCTGGACTTTCCGGCCTCGACCGCGCCAGGGTCCGCGCCTTCGCCGACGTCTATCTGCGCGACGGTCACGGCTCGCTTACGGTGACCGGCCCTGGCGGCGCCGACGCGCAGGCCGACGCAGTTCGCGCCGCGCTTCATGAATTCGGCGTGCCGCCGGACATGGTCTCAGCCTCCAGCTATCGCGCAGGCGAGGGCTCCACGTCGGACGTCATCCTGTCTTTCACGCACTATGTGGCGACGCCGAGCGCGTGCGGCATCTGGGAAGGGCAGCGCGAGCGCGACTTCCGCAACATGCGGTCGCCGAATTTCGGCTGTTCGGCGCAGAACAACCTTGCGGCGATGATCGGCGATCCGCGCGATCTCATCGAGCCGGCTGCGATGACGGATCCGGATGCGGCGCTCCGGGTTCGCGCTGTGACCCGCTTCCGCCAGGGCGAAGTCACATCGACCACTACTGACAGCGAGATAGAGCAGTCGGTCGCCAACTAACGCGACGGCAGGGGATCGGGCGCCGCCCGCAAGGAGCTTAGAATGAGGAAGGCCGCAGGAGAAACGATAGACTTCGCCGACGACGAGCAGGGCGTCGCCGCGGGCGCGGCGAGCCTCGGGCCGGATGGGGGACCGCTGGTGTCGGCGACTGTGCGCTATCAGGCCGCGAAGCCGCCGGTCGCAGACGAAGCCTGGCTCGACGACGAATTGACGGATGAAGAACTCGCCGCGCTCGGCGAGGAGGATTTCGACGAGGCGCTGCTGGCCGATGAACTTGGCGACGCCGACGATTTCAGCTTTGATCCGAAGGAGATCGCGCCGGCGGTTGAACGCTCTGCGCCGAAAGCCGGCCCGGCCAAGAACGCCGCCGCCGCGCCGCTCGTCGCGACCGCGCCGGCGATCGTCAAGCATCAGCCCGTTGTCGCCGAGGGCGATGAATACGCCGATTTCGGCTCCAGCGACGACGATCACCGCCCTGTTCCGCGCATTTCGATCCACGCCTTCTGCGAAACGCCGGAGATGACGGCGCTTCTTGAGCGCGCCGCAGTCGACCGGCGTCTCGCCAAGACCCACATGACGATGCACATGGGCGGCCTTCCGAAGGCGGTCGACCATTTCCAGACGACGTCGACGCCCAACCTCATCGTCATCGAAGCGCTTGAGGGCGGCGAAACGCTGTTCGCGCAGCTCGGCGAGCTGGCTGAAGTCTGCGACCCGACGACGAAAGTCATCATTCTCGGACGCGCCAACGACATCGGCCTCTACCGCGAGCTGATGCGGCAGGGCATCAGCGATTACATCGTGCGGCCGAAATCGCCGTTGCAAGTCATCAAGTCGATCGCGACCCTCTATATCGATCCGGCGGCGCCGCCGATCGGGCGGACGATCGCTTTCGTCGGCGCGCGCGGCGGCGCCGGCTCGTCGACTCTCGCGCACAATGTCGGCTGGTGCGCCGCCGAAGAAATGCAGAGCGATACGGTCATCCTCGACCTCGACCTGCCGTTCGGTACGGCGAGCCTCGACTTCGAACAGGATCCGACGTCCGGCCTCATCGAAGCGCTGAGCTCCCCGGAGCGCCTTGACGACGTGCTGCTCGACCGACTGCTGCAAAAACACACGGACCGGCTGAGCCTGTTCACGGCGCCGAACCTGCTCGACCGCGATTACGACATCGACGACCAGGCCTTCGAGACGGTCATCGACGTGGTGCGCGGCGCCGCGCCGACCATCATTGTCGACGTCCCCCATATCTGGACCGGCTGGTCTAAGCGGCTCCTGCAGTCCGCAGACCAGATCGTCATCACGGCGACGGCGGATCTCGCCTCGTTCCGCAACACGAAAAATCTCGTCGACATCGTCTCGGGCGCGCGCCCGAACGACTCGCCGCCCTTGCTCGTCATCAACCAGTTTGATGCGAAACTCTCTTCGGTGCAGCCGCAGCAATACGCCGAGCATGTAGGGCTCGCTCCGTCCTTCGTGTTCAACTGGGAGCCGCAGCTCTTCCATACAGCGGCGACGAACGCCGCGCCGATCGTCCAGGTCGGGGCCAAGACGAGGACCGCGCAGTCGATCCGCGATCTCACCTCGCTGGTGCTCGGCCGCACCCAGGCGGGCCTGAAGAAGAGCAAGTTCAGCCTCGCAGGCCTCATCAATAAGAAGAAATAGGTTGAGCGATGTTCGGACGTAAAACCGCCGAAGCCGACGCGCCGCCGAAAGAGGCTCAAAAGCCGAAGGCGGCCGCGCCGGCCCCGAAAACGGCGGCGCCCGCCGGATCGATCGCCGCGCAGAAGAAGACTGCGTCGTCGACGCCGCCGCCGCGCGTTCCCGCCGCCTCCGCCAAGGCTCAGCCGATCGAAATCGGCGGGCGCTCGGACGAATACTTCCAGACGAAAACGGCGATCTTCAACGCGCTGATCGATACGATCGACCTGTCGCAGCTCGCCCAGCTCGACACCAAATCGGCGGCGGAAGAAATCCGCGACATCGTCAACGAGATCATTTCGATCAAGAACGTGCAGATGTCGATCGCGGAGCAGGAAAGCCTGCTCCAGGACATTTGCAACGACGTTCTCGGCTACGGTCCGCTAGAGCCCCTTCTTGCGCGCGACGACATCGCCGACATCATGGTCAACGGCGCCAACCGCGTATTCATCGAAGTCGGCGGCAAGATCCAGCTGACCAATGTGCGCTTCCGCGACAACGCACAGCTGATGAACATCTGCCAGCGCATCGTCAGCCAGGTCGGCCGCCGCGTCGACGAAGCCTCGCCGATCTGCGACGCGCGTCTGCCGGACGGCTCCCGCGTCAACGTCATCGCGCCTCCGCTCGCCATCGACGGGGCCGCGCTCACCATCCGTAAATTCAAGAAAGACAAGCTCCGGATTTCGGACCTCGTGAATTTCGGGTCGATCTCGCCTGAAGGCGCCAAGGTTCTCGAAGTCATCGGGGCCTGCCGCATCAATACGCTGATCTCGGGCGGCACGGGCTCCGGCAAGACGACGCTTCTCAATTGCATGACCGGCTTCATCGAGCTCGACGAGCGCGTCATCACCTGCGAAGACGCCGCCGAACTTCAGCTGCAGCAGCCGCACGTCGTCCGCCTGGAAACGCGCCCGCCGAACCTCGAAGGTCAGGGCGAAGTGACGATGCGCGATCTCGTCAAGAACTGTCTGCGCATGCGTCCTGAACGCATCATCGTCGGCGAGGTGCGCGGGCCGGAAGCGTTCGACCTTTTGCAGGCCATGAACACCGGCCATGACGGATCGATGGGCACGCTTCACGCCAACAGCCCGCGCGAAGCTCTTCAGCGTATCGAATCGATGATCACCATGGGCGGCTACGGCCTGCCGTCGAAGACGATCCGCGAGATGATGGTCGGCTCGATCGACGTCATCATCCAGGCGGCGCGCCTGCGCGACGGTTCGCGCCGCATCACGCACATCACCGAGGTTCTCGGAACCGAAGGCGACACGATCATCACGCAGGATCTCTTCGTCTACGAGATCACCGGCGAAAATGAGAACGGCAAGCTGGTCGGCGCCCACCGGTCGACCGGCATCGCCCGGCCCGCCTTCTGGGACCGCGCGAAGTATTACGGCAAGGAACAAGAACTCGCCGAAGCGCTCGATGCGGCGGCGGAGTGATAGGGGCTGATGGATCAACAGCTCATCATCTCGGCGGTTCTGGGCGTAGTCGGCTTCTGCGCGCTCGCCTTCGTTCTGCTCGCGCCGACCAACCGCGACAGGGCGAAGAAACGCGTCTCGACGCTTGAGACGAAGAAGAACGCCAAGCGCGCCGGCGCCGTCCGCGAAAACGAGAACATATCGAAGGACCGCCGCAAGAAGGTCCAGGACGCGCTCAACAAGGTTGAAGAGAAAACAAAGGAAATAAAGAAAAAGAAGAAGGTCACGCTCGAGCAGAAGCTCGAACAGGCGGGGCTCTCCTTCGGATCGCGCGAATTCTACATCGGCTCGGCGGTCTGCGCCGTGACTTTCGGCTTCATCGGCCTCATCTCCGGTCAGAAGCTGCCGATCACGCTCGGCTTGCTGTTCATCGGCGGCTTCGGCTTTCCGAACTGGTTCGTCGGCTTCGCCATCAGCCGTCGCCGCAAGAAGTTCGTCGACGAGTTCTCGAACGCCATCGACGTCATCGTGCGCGGCGTGAAGTCGGGCCTGCCGGTCAACGAGTGCCTGAAGATCATCGCGGCCGAAGCCCCGAAGCCCGTCAACGAAGAATTCCACCAGCTTGTCGAAGGCTTCCGCGTCGGGCTCACGCTCGAGCAGGGCATGAACCGCATGTATGAGCGGATGCCGCTGCAGGAAGTGTCGTTCTTCGGCATCGTGCTGATGATCCAGCAGAAGACGGGGGGCAACCTCGCGGAGGCGCTCAACAATCTCGCCGGCGTGTTGCGCGGCAGGAAGCTGATGGAAGGCAAGATCAAGGCGCTGTCGGCGGAAGCCAAGGCCTCGGCGATGATCATCGGCGCGCTGCCGTTTCTCGTCATGGGCGCGGTGAAGGTCGCCTCGCCCGACTATCTGACGCCGCTCTTCACGACGCCGCAGGGCAACTTCATCCTCATCGGCGCCGGGGTCTGGATGGCGACGGGCATCTTCGTGATGAAGCAGATGATGCAGATCAAGGTGTAGGGCGCGAAGCCATGGACGCGATCATCAACACCGTCACCGACCGGCAGTTCCAGATTTCGCTCCTGGTCGCTTTCGCAGCGATCGGCACGATCTATACGATCGCGGAGCCGTTCTTCGTCACGGATCGCCTCAAGGACCGGATGAAGAACGTCAGCGACTATCGCGAAAGGCTGCGCCAGCAGCAGCGCGAAAGCTTCGTGCGCAAGACCGGAACAAGTTCATTGCGCGCCGCGACGGCGCAGGGCGTCCTCAAGGAGATCGTCGACAACCTCAAACTCTTCGAGGTGTTTGACGCGAACGAGGCCCGCAAGCAGCTGATGATGGCGGGTTTCCGCGGCCCGCGCCCGGTCTTCATCTTCATGGCCGCGCGCATCGGCATGCCGTTCGTCGCCGCCGCCGCGGTCGGCATCTACGTTTACGTCATCAAGGGCGTGGAGCTCGACAGCCTCGGCCGGCTTTGCGCGACGATGTTCGGGTTCTTCGCCGGCTTCTATCTCCCGAACCTCTACATCAACAACGCCGTCTCCAAGCGCAAACAGAAGATTCAACTCGCCTGGCCGGACGCGCTCGACCTTCTCCTCATCTGCGTCGAGGCGGGCATGTCTATCGAGACGGCGCTGCAGAAGGTCAGCCAGGAGATCGGGTCCGGCGCGCCCGAGCTGGCTGAGGAGCTCGGCCTCACCGTCGCCGAACTTTCCTACCTGCAGGAGCGCAAGCAGGCCTATGTCAATCTCGCCGAGCGCACCGGCCTTGACGGCGTCAAGGGCGTGACGACAGCGCTGATCCAGTCGGAGAAATACGGGACGCCGCTCGGTCAGTCCCTGCGCGTCATGGCGCAGGAAAACCGCGAACACCGCATGCAGGAAGCCGAACGCAAAGCCGCCGCGCTGCCGCCGAAGCTCACCGTGCCGATGATCGGGTTCTTCCTGCCGGTTCTCTTCGCCGTCATTCTCGGGCCGGCGATCATGGGCATCATGGGGCTCGAGCAGTAGGGCGCGCGAGCTGATCGTTTGGATCAGCTGCCCAGCCCTGACCCGATGTCGCGCGGCGGGCGAAAGACGCCATCCGCTCGTTGACGGGCTGCGATTGCGGCGGCTGCGCTCCTGGTCGACATGCGGCCGGAAAGAGAAATTGCGCCGGGCAAGGGCGTGATGCGAATACTCAATAGCGATAGCCGCAGACGGATGAGGCGGCGTTCAATCAGGCAGACAGGTATTTGGTGAGTAACCGGCGCAGGCGGCGAGGGCGCCGGCAGGATTATTTCGTCGCCCCGGAAATTTCGTCGAGCGCGTCATAGAGCGGCAATTGACCGCTCGCGACGCGGTCGCGGCTTGTCGGCGCGAGGCCGAGGCGCTGGCGGTAGATCCAGTAATTGGTCAGCACCTTCTCGACGAAATCGCGGCTTTCAGGGTTCGGAATGCTCTCGATGAAAAGGAGCGGGTCCTCGATCGCGACTTCGCGCTTCCAGCGGCGCAGGTTTCCGGGGCCGCCATTATAGGCGACCGCCATATCGAACAGATCGCCGTCCGCCGTCGTCTCGATCAGGTGGTTCACGTAGTCCTGGCCGATCGCCAGATTAAGCGCGGGGTCATAGAGCTTGTCGCGCCCCTTGCCCCGCTGCAGCGACTTGTCTTTCGCCATGTAGCTCGCAGTGCGCGGCATCAGCTGCAAGAGGCCGCGCGCGCCGACGCGGCTCGTCGCCTCGACCTTGAATTTCGACTCCTGGCGCATCAGCGCATAGATGAGCGCCGGGTCGGCGGTGAAGCCGTTCTCCGGCTCGAAGGCGGGCAGCGGATAAAGTCCCGGTTCGAAATTCCGTCCGCGATAACTGAGCGCAAGATCGAGCTGCGCGGCCGGCAGGCCCAGCGCATGTTCGAGCGCGAGGAGCGTTTCCGCGAGCGCGTCATCGATGCGCCCGTTGATCCAGCGGAATTCGAGATCGCCTTCGTTGACGCGTCCGACCTCGACGAGCGCGACGGCGCGCCGGATCGCCGGGTCGGCGGCGGTAAGGCGCGCGAAGTCTTCCGCCGAGGGCGCCGCGACGTCCCAGTTGAACTGATAGCGCCGGCCGAGCTGGGCGAGGGCGAGCTGGCCGTAGAAGGTCAGCGGAAATTCGGCGGCGATTTCGAGCCCTTCGGCGACAGCCTCGGGCTTGCCGGCGGCGAGCGCGGCGCGCGACGCCCAGAATCCCGCCGCGGACCGCAAGCTGTCGTCCTGTTCCTTCACGCGCGCCATCGCGCTGAACCGCGCATGCGCGGCGGCGATGTCGCCCTCGCGATAATGAATGAGCCCGGAGATCCAGTAGGCGAGCACGGCGCTGTCGCCGCTGCGTTCGGCCACGGCGTCGGCGATGTCGCGCGCGCGCGCCTGATAGCCCTGATAATAAAGGCTCGCCGACACCCAGGACCGCATCCGGTCGTACTGGCGTTCGGTGATGACGCCGTTTCTCAGATGGGCGTCGATCTCCTTCAATGCGGTCGAGGCCTGCTCCTTGTTCGCGAGATGGCGCACGCGCCCTTCAATCTGGGTGAGGCGCGGGCGGCTCGTATTGGCGTAATCGCGCTCAAGATCGGGGTGGAGCGGCGCCGACGCCTCCGTCTTCCATTTGCGACGGATCGGCGCGAGCGGCGGGCTTGCGGACTTCGGGCGCCGTTTCAGCGCGAGCGCGTAGATTTTGTCCGCCTCCGGATGATCGGCGTAATAGGCCATCCATTCGCGCAGGTCGGGATAGGTCGCCCGGTGCGACGGATGGAGAAGACGCTCCATCTTCACATAACCCATCAGGACCTTGTCGCTGAGCTCGGCTGCCTTGGCGTCGGCGGCGCTGAAGCGGCCGTCCGCCTGCAGGTCGAAGATCTCGGCGTAGAGCGCGGCGTCCGCAGGGGAGAGAACCTCAAATGCGCGCGCGGTTTGCGCCGGCGCAGATGACGCCATCGCTATAAGGGCGGCGAGAACGGCGTAAAGGCGCTTCATTCGGCGGCCCCTTCGGCTGATTGAGCATAGGGTAGGGTTGCAGCGTTAATCTGTCGTTAACCGGGCGGCAAGCGATTGCAGATCGCGCCAGGCGAGGCGCTTCTGGGACGGCTGACGCAAAAGAAAGGCCGGATGAAAGAGGGGGAGGGCCGGGAATTTCTCGCCCGACCCCAGCGCGATCTCGCGCCAGGCGCCGCGCGCGCGCATGATCCCGGCGGCGCCGAGCATGGCCTGGGTCGGAACCCCGCCCGCCAGCATGATCGCGCGCGGCTGCGTGAGGGCGATGAGCCGCTCGACGAAGGGCTTGCAGACGGCGATTTCGGCCTGCGTCGGCGTGCGATTGCCGGGCGGGCGCCAATAGATGACGTTGCTGATCAGCGTGTCCCGCGTGCGCGAGCGCCCGATCGCCGCAAGCATGCGGTCGAGAAGCTGGCCGGCGCGACCGACAAAGGGCTTTCCCTGCTGGTCTTCTTCCTTGCCGGGGGCCTCGCCGATGACAAGCAGCGACGCGCCGAAAACACCGTCAGCAAAGACGGTGGTGCGCGCGCCGGCCTTCAGCGGGCAGCCCTCGAAGTCCGCGACGGCGCGGGCGAGGTCTTCAACGCTGGCGCAACTGGCGGCGATGCGGCGCGCCTCGGCGACCGCCTCGTCGATGCTGATATGCGCGGCGGGCGCAATCGGCGTGACCGTCGCCGGCGATTGGGGGCGCGTAACGAGCGCGGGCCTGGCGACGGGTCCTGGCGGCGCCCGGTCGAAGAAACTGGCGGGCTCAGCGAGAACCGCTTCATCGACCCCGGATTCGGCGTACCAGCAAAGCAGCGCCCGCACCGCGTCGATGGTCTGAAGGTCGCTCACGCCCGAAACTGCGCCACGAAAGCCGGGCCTTTGTCAAACCGCCGTCGCGATCAACAGCTGCGCCCCGTAATAGAGCGGCAGACCCCAGGCGCGGTTCAGGAAGGCGCGGACCCCGAAACGGTCGCGCGCGACCGAAAGATCTGACGCGGCGAAGGCGACGGCGCCGATCGCGATCTGCAGGCTATGCGGCGCGCCGATCGCGACATGATGGCCGATGCTCAGCCCGACCATCGCCGAAATGATGAGGACATAGAGGGCGACCGGCGCCGCCATCGCGCCCAGTTTCCCGCGCAACGGCCCTAGGAAAAAGAGGCCTGAGCCGAGCGTCACGCCGGCGGCGCTCGCGGCTTCGACGCCGAAGCGGAAGCCGCCGAGGGTGAACGCCCAGGAATAGGCGATGTGGCCGAGCGCGAAGGCGCCGATCCCGGCGAGGAAAGACCGGTCGCCGCGCGGTATCAGGAAAATGTCGCCGGCCGCCGAAAGGACGAGCCCCGCGAGAAGCGCCGTCCCCATCGGGCTATCAAGCGCCCCGGCGGCAAGGCCCGCCCCGACGAAGGCGAGCGAGGCGACCGGTTTGAAGAGGGCGCGCAGGCGCGCATCGTCCCGGAATTCAGCGTAAAGAAGGCCGACGCAGGCGGCTCCGCACGCTGCGACGAAGATTTCCACAGACATCGTCCGCCTCCCAGAGCGATTGGGGGGTGCGACCCCCGTCTCAATGGCCTTTGGCGGTGAATTGAGCCAAAAGGCAAACCCTGCGGTCACGAAGCCGGGCTAACAATCGATCTCAAGGAGCGGGAATGACCACCGACGCCGAAGAGCGCGAGCGCATGGATTTTGACGTGGTGATCGTCGGGGCGGGGCCCGCCGGGCTCTCGGCCGCGATCCGCCTGAAGCAGCGCGCCGCGGAAACGGGCTCCGACTTGACGGTCGTCGTCGTCGAGAAGGGCTCTGAAGTCGGCGCCCATATCCTTTCCGGCGCCGTGCTCGACCCTTCCGGCCTCGATGCGCTCTTCCCCGACTGGAAGAAAAGGGGCGCGCCGGTCACGGTCGAGGTCGTCTCCGAAAGCTTCAAGATTTTCGGGCCGTCCGGTTCGCTGCCGCTCCCCGTCTTCGCCATGCCGCCGATGGTCAAGAACCACGGTAACTACATCGTCTCGATGGGAAATCTCTGCCGCTGGCTCGCGGGGGAAGCCGAAGCGCTCGGCGTCGAGATTTATCCCGGCATGGCGGCGTCAAAGCCGCTGTGGCGGGAAGACGGCTCGCTGCGCGGCGTCGTCGTCGGCGAGGTCGGAATCGGCAAGGACGGGACGAAGACCGACCAGCACCAGCCAGGCATGGAGCTGTGCGGCAAGTACGTTCTCATCGCCGAGGGCGCGCGCGGCTCGCTCGCCAAAGGGCTTATCGAACGTTTCGGCCTCGACCAGAATTCAGAGCCCCAGAAATACGGCATCGGCCTCAAGGAGCTGTGGGAGATCAAGCCGGAAAAAGCCCGGCCCGGCCATGTCCAGCACACTTTCGGCTGGCCGCTCGACAATGAAACCGGCGGCGGCTCGTTCCTCTATCACTATGACGACAACACCATCGCGCTCGGTTTCGTCGTCCACCTCAATTACCGCAACCCGCACATCTATCCGTATGCGGAGTTCCAGAAATTCAAGACCCATCCGGAGATTGCAAGCCTTCTCGAAGGCGGCAAACGGATCGCCTACGGCGCGCGCGCCATCACCGAGGGCGGCTATCAGTCCGTGCCGAAGCTCGTTTTTCCAGGCGGCGCGCTGGTCGGCTGCGCGGCCGGCTTCGTCAACGTGCCGCGCATCAAGGGCAATCACAACGCCATGCTGACAGGCATGATGGCGGCGGACGCGGCGTTCGAAGCGATCGCGGCGGGACGGGAAGGCGATGAGCTTGACGCCTATGCGGCCGCCTATGACGCCTCGCCGGTGAAGCGCGAGCTGAAGAAGGCGCGCAACGCCAAGCCGCTGTGGTCGAAATTCGGCACTGCGGTCGGGGGCATCGCGCTGTCAGGGCTCGATCTCTGGACGAACACGATCATTCCGGGCTTCTCGATCTTCGGCACGCTGAAGCACGGGAAAACCGACGCAGCGTCCACGGGCGAGGCCACGGCGTTCAAGGCGCGGGACTATCCGCGCGCCGACGGCGTCTTGACCTTCGACCGGCTGACGAATCTTTCCTTCTCCGGCGTCAATCATGAGGAGAACCAGCCGGCCCATCTGGTGCTGAAGGACCCCTCGATTCCGATAAAAATCAATCTTCCGCGTTACGCCGAGCCGGCGCAGCGTTATTGTCCGGCGGGGGTTTACGAGGTCGTTGAGACGGGCGAAGGGGCGCCGCGATTCCAGATCAACGCGCAGAACTGCGTTCACTGCAAGACGTGCGACATCAAGGATCCGCTGCAGAATATCGACTGGAGAACGCCAGAAGGCGGCGGCGGGCCCAATTATCCCAATATGTGACGGCGCCAACGCCAGGAGCAACCGAGTTGAAAGCATTTGCAGTTGTTTGCGCCGGCGTTCTGGCGCTCGGCGCGTGCGCGACGGCGGGCCCCGCGCCCGGCAGCGTCGCCGGCGAGTATCTTTCGGGCCGGGTCGCCGCAGGCGTCAACGACATCGGCGCGGCCTCGGACAAGTTCGCGGCCGCCGTCGCCGCCAATCCCGATGACGTCGATGCGCTGCGCAAGGCGTTTCTCTACGGACTTGCGAGCGGCGACGTCGAGCGCACGCTGCCCTTTGCGGAGCGTCTCGCCGCCGCCGACAAGAGCGACGGCCTCGCCCGCTTCGCGCTGGCGGCCGCCAAGATGAAGCGCGGCGATTTGGCGTCGGCCAAAACGCTGCTCGCCGGCGACTTCAACGAATCCTTCTCGAAGTCGATCGGATATCTCGCCCGCGTCTGGATCGTCGCCGAGGAAGAGGGGCCGCAGAAGGGTCTCGAGGCGCTCGCCGCAGCGCCCGACGATATTTTCAAGGGCTTCAATCCAGGCGTCGCCGCGATCCTCGCCGAGCAGACCGGCGACCTCGAAGCGGCGCGCGCCGCCCATCAGTTGTCCGTCGGCTCCTTCGCCGGTCCGTCGGGGCGCGAGGCTTACGGCGCTTTCCTTGAACGCTCCGGGGACGCGGACGCGGCGCGCAATTTCTACGAAATTCTCGAACGCGACCGCGGCGCCGCCCGTCGCACGGCGCGCGCGGGCCTTCAGCGGCTCGACCGCAAGTCCCCCAGCAAGGCCTATGCGTCCGTTTCAGCGGTCGAGGGCGCGGCGATCGCGCTCTACAATTTTTCCGGCAATACGCTTGAACAATCGGCGGGCGAGCGTGCGCGCGCGGCCGAAGCGGGCTTCAAGGTCGGCGAGCCGCAATTCACGCTGCCGCTCGTTCTCGCGCAGCTCGCGATCTATCTCGATCCGGACTTCGCGCCCGCGCGCCAGCTCGCGGCTTCGATCCTCAACGTCTATGCGAATTACGAGGCGGCGCGCGAGATCGTCAGCGCCATTCCGCCCTCCTCGCCCTATTACGAACAGGCCCAGATCGAAATCGCCGCGAGCCTCGCCGCCGAAGAGCGGGTCGGCGAAGCGATCAAGCTGATGCGCAAGGCCGCACGCGCCGACCGCTCTTCGGAGGAAATGCGCCTCACCCTTGCAGGACTTTACGCCGGCGAGGGCCGCCACGCCGAAGCCGTCGCGGCGGCGAGCGAGGCGATCGATCTCCTGAAACCAGAGCCTCCCGAGGACGCCTGGCGTTTCTACATCGCGCGCGCGGCCTCGCTTATTGAAATGAAGCGCTGGCCGGATGCGGAAGCGGACCTGAAGCGCGCGGTCGACATCGCGCCGGAGGAGCCGACGACGCTCAACTATCTCGGCTACAGCTGGGCCGAGCGCGGCCAGAATCTCGACGAGGCTTTCAAGCTGATTGAAAAAGCAGTGGCGCTCGCGCCGAATTCCGGAGCGATCATCGACAGCCTCGGCTGGGCCCACTACCAGCTTGGCCGCTTCGACGAAGCGCTGCCGCATCTCGAACAGGCCGCCTCGCTCGAACCCGCCGATCCAACGATCACGGATCATCTCGGCGATGTCTATGCGCGCCTCGGCCGGACGGTTGAGGCGGAGTTCCAATGGCGGCGCGCGCTCGAACTCGATCCCAATGACGCCATGCGCGCCGCGATAGAGAAAAAGCTTCGCGAAGGGCTGCCGCCGGCGTCCCCGACGGCGCCGAATACTCCTTCCTGATCCCGTCCATGATCGCCGCGATCGCGCCCGCCAAGATCAATCTCTACCTCCATGTGGGGGGAGTGCGGCGCGATCGCCTGCATGAGCTGAAGAGCCTTTTTCTGTTCGCCGACGCCGGGGATGTCGTCAGCGTCGAGCCGGCGCGCGATCTGACGCTCGCGATCGCCGGCCCGTTTTCGGCGCCGCTGCTCAAGGAGCCTCTGGAGCGCAATCTCGTAATGCGCGCGGCGCGGCTCCTCCAGCGCGAGACAGGCGTCGGCGCGGGCGCGCGCATCACGCTCGACAAGCGCCTCCCCATCGCATCGGGCGTCGGCGGGGGTTCGGCGGATGCGGCGGCGACGCTCCGTGCCCTGATGAAACTCTGGGGGCTCGACCTTCCCGCGCCCCGCCTCGCCGCGCTCGCCTTCGCGCTCGGCGCCGACGTCCCCGCCTGCCTGTCGCTCGCGCCCGTGCTCGTAGCCGGCGCCGGCGAGCGTCTTCAGCGCGCGCCGAAGCTCCCGCCGCTATGGGTCTGCCTCGTCAATCCGGGCGTCGCGATGCCGACAGGACCGGTCTTTCGCGCCTTTGACGCGGAGAACCCGGCGCCTGCTCCCCCGCAGGATCCGGATTTCTCCGGCGCGCGGGGAATTGGCGGCCTGCGCGCGCTGCTCGCCGCCACGCGCAATGATCTTGAACCGTACGCCGCGGTGCGCGCGCCGGTCATCGCGCAGGCGATCGCGCGGCTTTCGGCGCAGCCGGGCGCGCTGCCGGCCCGCATGTCGGGAAGCGGGGCGACGGTCTTTGCGCTCTTCAACGCACGCAGCGCCGCCGCGCGCGCAGCGACCATCATGCGCGCGCAAGGCTGGTGGGCGCTCGATGCGCAGCTATTCGGGGCCGGCGGACGATGAGCGCGGCGCTGCTTCTCACGCTTGCAGCGGTAAGCGCCGCCGCGCTTTCCTATCTCGCAGCGCGCTTTCTCGCGCGCCGGGGCTGGCTGCCTGACCGGCCGGTTGCGCGCTCAAGCCACAAGGCGCCGACGCCGCGGACCGGCGGCGTCGCGGTGATGATCGGATTTCTCGGCCCCGCCTTGGCGCTGTCAGCGCTCGACCCGGACCTCTTGAGGTTTGCGGCCCTTGTGTTTGCTGCGTTCATGCTCGGCTTCGCCGATGATGCGCGATCCCTGCCGGCTGTCGTGAAGCTGCTCGGCCAGACGGCGATCGCGGCGCTGTTCGTTTTCCTGTTCGGCGCCGTTGAGGCGCTGCCCGCGCCTTTCATCGGCGCTGTCGCGCTTGGGCCCGCGGCCGCGCCGCTGACGGTGTTCTGGATCGTCGCTTTCATGAACGCCTACAATTTCATGGACGGCGCCAACGGCCTCGCCGCGACCGCGGCGATCTTCGGCCTGTCGGCGCTCGCCGTGGCGATTGCGGCGTCGGGGGCGGGCGCCGCCGCCGGGGCGGCGGCGCTGCTCGCCGCCGCAATCTTCGGTTTCCTGCCGCTCAATTTCCCGAAGGGCCGCCTCTTCCTCGGCGACAGCGGCAGCCAGTCGATCGGTTTTGCGCTCGCCGCCCTCGCCGTTTTCGCCGCGCAAGCGGAAGCGGGTGCGGTCTCGGCGCTGTTTGCGCCGACGGCGTTCATGCCGTTCCTGTTCGACGTCGCCTTCACGCTCGCCCATCGCGCCGCGCGCCGGCGCAACCTCCTCGATGGCCATAACGAACATCTCTACCAGCTGCTGATCAGGCTCGGCGCCCGGCATTCATCGGTTACGGCGCTTTACCTGGCGCTTGTTGCGGTATCGACGCTTGCAGCGATCTTCGCCGGCGCCTTGCCGGCGTCGTTGCAGGTTCTCGCCCCCGCCGGGCTGGCGGCGCTCTTTCTTGCGCCTGCGCTGCTGCTCTACCGCCGCGCGGAAGCGGCGGGCCTTCTCTCCGCGCCGGCGCCGGCTGCGGCGGTCCCGCTCGCAAAGGCCGCGGAATAGCGTTCAGGAAATTCGCACGACGGACTGCGCGGCGATCGCGCCGAGCTGCGCGCAGAAAGCGTTTTGCGGGGCGAGCGCCAGATCATCGAGCGCGCGCGCCGCATATCGCCGCGCGCAGGCGAAAGTGTCCTCAAGCGCGCGCGTCGCGGCGATCAGCTCGCAGGCGCGTTCAAAATCGCCCGGCCGCTGGCGCCCTTCGGCGATCGTCCGGCGCCAGAAATCCCGATCAGGCTCGCCGGCGCGGTCGAACGCATAGACGACAGGCAGGGTCATCTTGCCCTCGCGGAAGTCGTCGCCGACGCTCTTGCCGAGCGATTGTTCGCGCCCTGAATAATCGAGCGCGTCATCGACGAGCTGGAAGGCGACGCCGAGATTGCGCCCGAAGCTGCGCATCGCTTCTTCGCTGCGGGCGTCCGCCCCGGCGACGATCGCGCCCGCCTGCGTCGCGGCTGCGAACAGCGCGGCGGTCTTCGACTCGACGACGGCGAGATACATTTCGAACGTCGCTTCGAGGTTCTTTTGCGTGGCGAGCTGCAGGACCTCGCCTTCGGCGATGACGCCGGACGCGCGCGACAGGATCTGCAGCACCTTGAGATCGCCGGCCGCGACCATCAGCTCGAAAGCCTGCGCGAACAGGTAATCGCCGACGAGAACACTTTCCTTGTTGCCCCAGATGATGTTGGCGGTCCGCTCCCCGCGCCTCAGCGAGGACGCGTCGACGACGTCGTCATGCAGAAGCGTCGCGCCGTGAATAAGCTCGACCGCGCCGGCGAGCTTTACGTGATCGTCGCCCTCGTATCCGAAGAGCCGCGCCGAGGCGAGCGTCAGGAGCGGCCTGAGGCGCTTGCCGCCCGAATTGATGAGATGGCTCGCGATCTCGACGATCATCGGCGCGCGCGAGCGCATGGCGGAAAGGATCGTGTGATTGACGGCGTCAAGATCGGCGGCGCAAAGCGCGCGCAGACCGGCGACGGCTTCCGCAAAGCCTTCCTGTTGGCGCCCAGGCGCCGGAGCTACAGAGGTTAGCGCGAGTTCCAAGACGCCTCGAACGGATTGCACAGGTCGCATTTGGAAGATGGAGGGTCGGGCCATGCCGGGTCAAGGCGCGGGCTTGCGACCGATTGCGCCCAAACGAAGAGGTGATGCGGCGTATGGTCCGCCCTTCGGGGCTTCACAATGTTGCGGGCGCGCCGGGTTCACGGGTAGAGTCGTAATGCGCTTCAGGAGGCCACGGCATGAATTCGGTCGCAGGCATCGTCGCGGGGTTTCTCGTCGTCGGGGGCGCCGTCGCGCTCTACCGTTTCGGCGCGCGAAAAGCCGGCGAACTGCGGCGGGCGATTGATGAACTGCGCGGCGAAGCCGATGGCGCCGGCGGCGACATTCTTGATTTCGAACGCGATCCCACGACCGGCGTCTTCAAGGCGAAGCCCTAGATCCGTCGATAAGGCTGGCCGCCGGGCGCGCGGCCCGGCTAAGCTCCTCCGAAAACACCGGTCGCGGGAGGCGACGCTTTGCCAGCCAGTTCGGCGCCTGCGCGCCTTGCCTTCATCGATCTTGAGGCGTCGGGCCTTGGACCGTTTTCCTGGCCGATCGAAGTCGGCTGGGCGCTTGAAGAAGGCGTCACCGATGCGGTGCTCATCAGTCCGGCGCCGTCATGGTCGATGGATGCGTGGGACCCAAGGGCCGAACGCCTGCACGGCATCAGCCCGCGCGTGCTCAGCGATCTCGGCCTCGACGCCGCCGAAGCCTGCGAACGGGTCGAGGCCGCTCTCGCCGGACGGATTGTCTATTCGGACGCGCCGGACTGGGACGGCTTCTGGATGCTTCGCCTGTACCAGGCGGCGGGGCGGCGCTGCGAGATCAGGCTGCATGATTTCGCCCGCGCGATGCCGCCGCTCACAGCCGAGGCGAAGGCGAAACTTCTTCAGCAGGCGGATCGTCTGGCGCCGCGCCGTCACCGCGCGTCGGAAGACGCGCTCCATCTTCTGACGATCCATCGTCTCGCCGCCGGGGGCTTGCTGAGCGAATGACCGGCGCCGCTGCGGAAAAGGCGACGCGACGTCTCACCGTCGCGATCGAAGGGGGCGACGTCGCGCTCCTGCGGTTTGGGCGCGACGGCGCGCCGCCGCTTCTGTTCGCGCACGCCAACGGCTTCTGCGCTTCCGCTTATCGGCGCGTGTTTATGCATCTCGGTGCGCGCTATGAAATTTTCGCCGTCGACATGCGCGGCCATGGTCGGACGAGGCTCCCGGCGCAGCCGGCGGGTCATCGCAGCATGGCGATCTTCGGCGATGATCTGCGCCGCGTCGCGGCCGCGCTCGCGCCCCAGCTTCGCGGGCGCGGCGTCATTCTTGCCGGGCACAGCCTCGGCGGCGTCGCCGCCCTGAAGGCGGCGGCGGGGGAAGCCGGCGTCGCCGCAATCCGCCTGATCGAACCTGTCGCCATGCCGGACGCCTGGAACGCGCTCGCCCGCACGCCGTTGTGGCCGCTGATCGCGCCCCGCATCCCGCTGGTGCGCGCGGCCGCGCGGCGGCGCAGCCGCTGGCCGGACCGGCAGACGGTCCTTGAAAGCTACGCTCGCAAGCCTTTCTTCGCCGGGTGGGAAAGCGGCGTGCTGGCCGATTACCTCGAGGACGGCCTCGTCGACGAGGCGGACGGCGTTCGCCTCGCCTGCTCGCCGGCCTGGGAAGCGGCGAATTTCGCCGCGCAAGCCAATGATCTCTGGGGCGCGCTGGCGCGGGCGCAAGCCCCGGTCAGCGTTCTCGCCGCCCGCCATCCCTCCTCGACCGTGCCCAAAGGCGCCGAAGCCCGCTTTCGCCGGCTGGGGGCGCAGGTCGAGCGGCTAAGCGGCCAGACGCATCTTCTCCCGTTCGAAAATCCCGCCCGCGCGGCGCAGTTTCTCGGCGCCCCGATATAAGCCTTGGAGGGGGCGATCCCTTTTGCTATGCGGGCGCCGAACTTTCGCGGGTCCGGTCTCGCGCCGCAGACCTTCGCGGGCGTCGGCGCGCGGCCCTACGTCCTTTCAACCGAGGTTAATCATCATGAGCCAGACCGCCCAGCAAATCCAGATTTCGGGGACGATGTTCCTCTACCAGCGCCCTGAACTGCTGAATTCGCAGGCGCATGGCGATCTTGGCGTGCGCGCCGCGCCGAAGCCGTACCAGTTTTGCGCCAGCGCGCGCGCGATCCCGCTGACGATCTCGGAAGTCGCAGAAGCCAGCCGTCATTTCCCGGTCGTCTTCAGCTCTATGGAAGACCTTCAACCGCTCGCGATCGTCGGGCTTCTCGACGACGTCAACCTGTTCGTCGACGAGAACGGCAATTGGGACCCTTACGCTTACGTTCCCGGCTATATCCGCCGCTATCCCTTCGGCCTCGCGTCCGAGCAGGGCGGCGACCGCTTCGCGCTCGTCATCGACGCCGGTTTTGAAGGCATCGACCGCAACGCCGACCGCAAGTTCTTCGCGGGCGGCGAGCTCAGCGATCTGTCGAAGCAGGCGATGGAATATACAAGGACCTATGAAGCGGACCGCCGCCTCACCGAACAGGTCATGAAACAGGTGAAGGAGTTCAACCTCGTCACCGGCCAGTCCGCGCAGTACACGCCGCCCGGCAGCCTCGAGCCGCAGCCTTTCGCGAACTATCTCGGCGTTGACGAGACAAAGCTCGCAAATCTCTCCGACGAAGACTTCCTGAAGATCCGGAGGCTGAACATCCTGCCGGTTCTCTACGCGCATCTCTTGTCCCTCGGAAACTGGCGCAATCTCATCTTGCGCCGGATGCGCCGCTTCAACATGACCGAAGCAGAGGCGGCGACGGTGCGCCGGTTCTCATAGGGTCTTCACGTCTCGGAGAGAGGCGCGAGGGGGCAGGCCGCTTGCGCTTGGCGTTAACCCCGCCCCCCTTTAATGAGGCGCCATGAGGCTCTTCTTGACCGCTGCGGCCTTGCTTGCTGCGTCCGTCGCGTCGGCGGGCGCACAGGGCGTCGTGGTCACGGATCACGCCCGCTCAGGCC
>CAZGXT010000013.1:0-30684 GCA_964529675.1 uncultured Caulobacterales bacterium | reverse complement strand
TAGAAGATGTCGGGATTGTTGGCGATCAGGTCCTCGACTTCCTTGTCGAGCTTGATGCGGACTTCCTGATCGATCTTGACGTTGAGATTGATTTCGATGGGTTTGTCCGGCGCCTCGATTTTCGCCGTCACGCAGCCGACAAGCGCAAAGGCGCCCGCGGCGCAGTAGGTCGCCAGCCCGGCAGCCCGGGATTGTTCGATTGTCTTCATCATGCCCGCCCTCGCCTTGTGCGACTCGCCTTTCGCATTCCTTACCATGCTCCGCGCCCGTGTCGAAAGTGCGGCGGAAAGCGTCCGAAGCAGCCGCAATCCGGCGCGATCGCGTGATCCATGCCTATTCGTCCGGCGGCTTCGGGGTCCTGGTTGCGCTTTCGATCTGACGGCGGACATCCAGTGAAACCGCCGCCTGATCGATGAGACTGAGGAACGGCGCCTCTATGTTCACCCTGAAGATGAACGGGCTCTTGACCGTCTGCCTGCCGCGCGAGGTCGTCATCGAAACGTCGCTGCGGCCTTCGAATAAGACCTTGAAGTTCAGCGTGCCGTCGAGCGGCCCGTCAATCGTCGTGGACAGGGATTCATATTGAAACTCGCGAAGCGCGTCGAAGGCGAGCGCCGTCGACTGGTTGGCGCCGCCCGCCGCGGCGGCGATGTCGCCGGCGTAGCGGATGACGCCGGCGCCCTTCGCCGACAGGATGCCGTTATTGATGCGCGCGCGCCCGCCCTCGAAGGAGATCGGCAAGACGCCTTCAATCGTGCCCTCGCCGGAAAGGCCGTCGATCTTGAAAAAGCCAAGGAGGTCGCCGAGACTCACATTGTCGATCTGCAGCTTGGTTTCGGACGAGGCTCCGGAGAGCGCGATCGTCGAGTTGTAGGCGCCGATCGTGCCGCCGAACCACGGGAACTCCGCCTCCGCGACATGAAGAGTATCGTCGCCCGGCAGCGAAAAGCGCATGAAGCCGTTTTCGAGATCGAGCGCGTCGAGGTCTATCTTCCGTATCAGGATCGTCTGTTCGCCCGCCGTCGCGACGGGCGCAAGGCTCTTGAAGGAAAGCTCGCCGGTGACGCCCTCGGTGCGGGTGACCGCGACGCCGGGGCCTTGAAAAGAGATGTTCTTCGCCGTCACGGCGCCGGAAGTGGAAACGCCCGCCGGCGACCAGGAAAAGACCGCCTTGCCGCCCGCCGCGCCCGACGCCGCCGAGACGACGCCCTTCATCGCCGGGATCAGGCGATCAGGCTGCAGCCCGCCCGACGAGAACGCAAGATCGCCGGAGTCGAACAGCGCCCGGCCTTTGCCGGACTTCACATCGTGCACGCCCTCGCCGCGACCGAGCAGCGTTCCGCGCGGCGATTTCACGGCGAAGTCGAATGTCGCCTTGTCGCCGCCGAGCCGCGCATCGCCGGCGACGACGACCGGCGCGACGAGTTCAAGCGCGGCGGCCTGCGCGATCGTCATCGACGACAGGGTCGCGGCGGCCGTCAGCGCCTCGCCCGCAAGCGCGGCGTCAAAAACGCCGGCCGCGTTCGAAAGCCGGAGCGATTTCGACAGCACGCCGGCGCCGCCGGAAAAATCCCCGGAGGCGCGCGTCGTGTTCGCCGCCGGTTCATAGTCGAGCGCGAAGCGGATCGCCGGCGGCGCGCCGACGAAATCGGTCTGACCCATACGCAGCCGCGCATCGGCGCTGGTCAAACGCCCTTCAAGACGCACGCGGTCGTCGCCGCCCCATTTCATCGAGAGGGCCGGCCCGGCGCCGGCGCAGACCTTCGCGACTGTGACGCGCGCATCGAGGTCCTGATCCGGCAGGCGCAAGCCGGCCCTGTCGACCCGCAGGCAGTCGCCTTCCGGAAGCGATGCGGTGAAGGTTCGCGCCGCAAGATCCACGACAGCGTTGAGCGTTCCCGCCGCCGGCATGTCCGCGATCCGAAGCCGTCCGACCTCGGCGCTGCGGATGAGGCCGTCATAGACAAGTCGCCCGGTGACGGCGTCGTCCGCCGCTTCGCCGTCAAAGCTCGCCGTCAGTCCCGCAAGGGTCACGCCGGCGATCGTCTGCTCCGTCAACGCCGCATCGGCGTCGATCCGCCAGCGCTCGCCGTCCGCGGTTGTCGCGGCGAGAACGCCGTCGCCCGACGCGACGGGTCCACGCAAGCGCGCATCGACCCGCGCACGGCCCGTCTTGCCGCGCAGGTCGTAAAGAATGCCGTCCTCGCCGCCGGCGACCGTCAGTTCGTCGCCGCGGTCGGCCGAGATCGTCACCGGCCCCTCGTCGAGGCGGATGATGACGCCGTCCGCCGAAAAGTCGGCGGCAAGGGAGCCTTTCACGGTGAGCGCCTTGACGGCTGCGGCGCCCGCCGACGGAATGGCGGCGATCGAAGGATTGGCGGCCGCTTCGAGCGTTGAGGATTTCACCCGCGCGCCGGCGCGGCCGAAGACGCCCCGCGGTCCATCCCCGAAGAAGCCGCGCCAGGATTTCAGCGTCGCGGAGAAATCAGCGTCGACGTCTCTGGCAACGCCGGACGGCGAGCGAACATCGCCGGTGATCGCGCCGGCGATGTCGATCGCGCCGTTCTCTTCAAGCTTTATGGTCGCGTCCCCTTCGGCGCCCGACAGGCTCGCGGTCGCAAAGCCCGCCTCGCCCGCCTCGAAAGCGACGTCGAACTCGCCGCCCGAGGTCAGCGCGAACTTGCCCCTCGCCGTCGCCTTCGCAGGTCCTTTCGGCGTCGCCGCGACGATGTCGAGCGCCTCGATCGTCAGACGATCGAAAGGCGGCGGCGCCGGTTTGGCGTTGGGGTCAGGGCGCCAGCCCGCAAGCGAGAACGCGCCGCTTTCGTCAACCAGCACGCGCGCTGAACCCGGCGCGAGGCCGACAGATCGAACGCGGCCCCTGGTCAAAAGATCGCCCAAGGCGAAGTCGATGCGCGCGGCGGAAATCGAGAGGTCAGGCGCGGCTGCATCGGCGCCGGCGCTGAGGTCCCTCAGGTCAAGATGAGAGAGGCCGAGGCTTTCGAACCTGACTGACGGCCTTTCGAGGCCCGCGCCGGTCATGGCGCGCTCGGCTGCAAACTCAATGATCGGCGCGCGGAAGACCCACAGCAATGCCGCGGTCAACCCAATGACCGCGAGAACGCCGCCGCCATACCGGACTGCGCGCCGCATCAACCCGCTCCGACCAACGCGTCATTCCCCTCGACGCTTGCTACGCCCCGCGTTAACTCTTTACGACCAAGGCCGCGGCGGCGCCCTCAAATCGCCTGACAGAATGGCGACAATTGAGGACAAAAGCGAGGCGTTCGCTTAAGCGCCCGGCGGGAAGATCAGCGGCCTGCCGGTTGACTTGGCGGCCAGCGCGACGAAAAGAAAGCGCAAAGGCGCGCCCGAGGGCTCGGTGAAGGCCGGTTCGCGGAAGGGTTCCAGATTTGTCGTCAGAGTTCGAAAGCCCAAAGGCCCAGCCTGACGCCTTTGAGCGGGCGGCCTTCGCCGCCCTCGCCGCTCTGACGGTCCTTGTCGCCGGCGGCGTCTTCCTGCTGTCGCGCGGGGCGGCCCCTGAGGCCCCGTCGGCCCTGAATGAGGGATCGGCGCCGCCGCCGGTCGCCGAGGCCGGAACCGGCGCTTATGGCGCGGTCGTCTTTCCGACGCCCGCCGAACCGCGACAGCCGGCGCCGTCCCGTGCAGCGGAAGTCAAAGCCGAAGCGCCCGTCTCCTTCGATACGCCCTCAAATCCCGCTGAGGAGCCGCCGCCCGGCGCCGGACGCTTCGGCGCGCCGGTGCGGGTGAAGCCGCAACCCGGCGGCGTTGATCCGCAGGCTGACCTTTCGGGCGCCGTTTCGCCTCGCCTCAAGCCGGGACTTGCGGCGGCGACCGCAGAGCCGCCGGCGCCGGCGCCGTCGACCGCCGTGCTCTCGCTCGCAACGCGCTGGCTCGCCGGCGAGGAAGATCGTCCGGCCCCGGTCTATTTTGAATCGGACCTCGCCGCCGACCGCGCCGCGCCGCCGCCGCTCGCCGTCGCCTATGCGAAGGACCTTGCAGGCCCGCCGCGAGAGCTCAGCGTCTCCCTTTCCAAGGGCGAGACCTTTGTTGACGCCCTTCGCCGCGCGGGCGTCCGGGCCGATGACCGCAACGAGGCGGCCTACGCTTTCGGCAAGCTCTACAATCTTCGCCAGCTGCGCCCCGGGCAGTCCTTCAAGCTGACGCTCGCAGAACCGAACAAGACGCTCTTCGAGCTGATCTCGCTCGCCGAGGCGCCCGCGCTTCATCTTGTCGCGCTCGACTTCAACGCCGACCCTGAAAAGCGCGTCAGCCTGCGCCGGTCGGCGGGCGGCGGCTATGTCGCCGACGAGCGCGCCGCGCCGCTGACGACGCGCATCGCCGCCGTTTCAGGACGCATCGACGGCAGCCTCTATCTCTCCGCCAGGCGGCAGGGCGCGCCGGATGAAGTGATCGCCGGGCTGGCGCAGATGTTCGCCTACGACGTCGACTTTCAGCGCGAGATTTTCGGCGGCGATGAATTCGAGGCGATCTTCGAAGTCCGGTATGACGAGACAGGCAAGCTCGTGGCCGGCGGCGACGTTCTGTACGGCCGTCTGAAATGGCGCGGCCGGCAGAAGGAAAAGGGCTATTACCGGTTCGCCGTCGAAGAGAGCGGGCGCGGGGACTATTTCGACGCAAAAGGCGAGAGCGCGCGCCGTCTGCTGATGAAAACGCCGATCGACGGCGCCCGCCTTTCTTCAGGCTTCGGCACGCGCCGCCACCCGATCCTCGGCTATGCGAAGGCGCACAAGGGCGTCGACTTCGCCGCGCCGCGCGGCACGCCGATCATGGCGGCGGGCGACGGCGTCGTCGAGCGCGCCGGCCCTTACGGCAGCTTCGGCAATTATGTCAGCATACGGCACGCGCAGGGCTATAAGACGGCTTACGCGCATATGAACTCGATCCGGAAAGGCGTGCGCGCGGGCGCGCGCGTGCGCCAGGGCGACGTCATCGGCACGGTCGGATCGACAGGCCGGTCGACCGGACCCCATCTTCATTACGAGGTTCACTTCAAGAACAGCGCCGTCAATCCGCAGTCGCTGAAAATCGCCACCGGTTACGAACTCGGCAGCAAGGACCTTGCGCGCTTCCGCAGCGAACGCGACCGGATCGATGCGCTGCGCGCCGGCGCGGCGCCGGCGGAGCAAAATCTCGTCGCCGAAAACGCGAAAAACGCCGCGTTGTAAGGCGCCCGCTCAGCGCAGCGCGACCCCGGCGATCAAGGGGTGCAAGTAGAGATAAACCGCCGCCCACGCCGCAATCCCCGCCACGACCGCGATCACATCATTGCGCCACGGCCCGGGCGCCGGACCGTCATCGCCGCGTCGCTTCACCGCGATGCGGTCGATAACGCCGTAAGCGAGAAACGCGCCGAACAGGATGACCGAGCGCGCCTCGCCGTTGACGAGGAGATGCGCGAACGCCCACGCCTTCACGCCCGCCAGCATCGGATGCTTGATGGCGGCGGCGATCTTCCCCTTCGGCGCATAGGCGGCCGCCAGCATGATGAAGGCGAAGAGCGTCAGGAGGTAGGCGATAGGGCGCCCGCCTTCCGGCGGCGTATAGAGAAGGCTCGCATCGGCGCTGCGCCAGCCGATGACGATCAGGGCGAACCCTGCAAGCGAAACGAGGGAGTAAAGCCCTTTGTAAGGGCCGGCGCCCAGTTTCTTGACGAGCGCCTCGCGCGGGGCCCGGGCGATCGCCGTGTAAAGATGCGTTCCGAAGAAGATGATGAGGCCCGCAAGGAAGATCGCCATCGGTCAATGCCCCTCGAACTGGACGAGGGCCGCGACATCCTTGCCCATCGCGCGCAATTTGTCCGCGCCGCCAAGCTCGGGCAGGTCGACGACGAAAGAACAGAGCACCACCTCCGCGCCGGCGCGTTCCAGCAGTTTGATCGCCGCCGTCGCCGTTCCGCCGGTCGCGATGAGATCGTCGACCAGCAGCACCTTTTCGCCGCGCGCCACCGCGTCGATGTGAATTTCAACCTCGTCGACGCCGTATTCGAGCTCATAGCGCTCGGCGATCGTCTTGTAGGGGAGCTTGCCCTTCTTGCGGATTGGAACAAAGCCGACCGACAACTGATGCGCAATGGCGCCGCCGAGAATGAACCCGCGCGCCTCTATTCCAGCGACCTTGTCGATCTTCGCCCCGGCGAGCGGCTGCACCAGTTCATCGATCGCGCGCCGAAAGCCGCGCGCGTCGGCGAGCAGCGTCGTCACATCCCGGAAAATGATGCCGGGCTTGGGGTGATCCGGAATCGAACGGATGACCGACCTGAGGTCCATGCGTCTCGCTTTCGAAGTGTAGGGCGCGCGGAAAATGACGGAATCGCTGCGCCGCGACAAGCCCGCTACAAGCGCACGCCTCAACACGCTTGGCCGCTTGAAGCCTTGCGGCCGCGCCGACCGACCGGCTAACGAAGAGCGCGAAGCTTTCCGAGGACTGACGCTTGAAAAGAATTCTGTTGCTGACCGCCGCGCTCGCCGCCCCCGCCCTCCTCGTCGCAGGTTGCGGCCGTAAAGACACCAGCAGCGCGGCGTCGGTCGAAGACCCCGCCGCAGATCCAGACGGGCCGGAAATCGGAACCTTCGGCCTGGCGGTCAAGGACATCGACGCCGGCGTCACGCCCGGCGATGATTTTTACGCCTATGTCAACGGCGACTGGCTGAAATCCTTCAAGATCCCGGAGGAATATTCGAGCTACGGGTCCTTCACGGTGCTCGCCGAACGCTCTGAAGAGAGGCTGAAGGCGATCATCGAAGGCCTGTCGGCGGCGGCGACCGGCGGCGACGCGCGCCGCGTGCGCGATTTCTATCAGAGCTATCTCGACACGGCCGCCATTGAGGCGAAGGGGCTTGCTCCGCTTGCGGAGGATTTCGCTGCGATCGACAAGCTGACGACGCCCGACGATCTCGCGCGCTATTTCGCCGATCCGGCGATCAGGGCGCGCGCGCCGATCGCCTTCATCATCAGCACGGACCTGAAGCGTCCCGACCGCTATGCGCTTTACGCCGGCCAATCCGGCCTCGGCATGCCGAACCGCGATTACTATCTCGAGCAGAAATTCGCCGACAAGCAGGTGAAGTACCAGGCGTATGTCGAGACCATGCTGCGGCTCGCCGGGCATCAGGACCCCGCCGGCGCCGCAGCCCGCCTTTATGCGCTCGAACTCGAGATGGCGAAGGTCCATTGGGAGCCGGCCAAGCGCCGCAACCGCGACCTGATGTACAATCTCAAGACGATCGACGAGTTGGAGACTTTCGCACCGGGCGCGCCGTGGCGAACGATGCTGTCGGCGGCGAACCTCGGCGAGCGCGCGGAGGTCATCGTGCGCGAGGACGATGCGGTCGCCAAACTCGCGGCGATGATCGCGGCGACGCCGATCGAGACCTGGCGCGATTACCTCAAGTTCCATGTTCTGAACGCCAACGCCGACGTGCTGCCGGCGGCGTTCGACGGCGCCAGTTTCGCGTTCTACGGAACTGAGCTGCGCGGCACGCCGAAACAGAAAGAGCGCTGGAAACGCGCTGTCGCCGCGGTCGACGCTTCGATGGGCGAGGCGGTCGGCAAGCTCTATGTCGAAAAGCACTTTCCGCCCGACTCAAAGGCGATGATGGAGGAGCTGGTCGCGAACCTTCGAAAGGCGCTCGACGAGCGGATCGGAACGCTCGCCTGGATGAGCGATGAAACCCGCGCCAGCGCTCGCGACAAGCTGTCGAAGTTCACGCCGAAAATCGGCTATCCGGAAGAGTGGCGTGATTACGGCGCGCTCGACGTCCGGGCCGGCGACGCCTATGGCAACGCGAAGCGGGCGCAGGCTTTCGAGTGGGCGTTTGAAGTCGCACGCATCGACCAACCCGTCGATCGCAAGGAATGGGGCATGACGCCCCAGACCGTGAACGCCTATTACAATCCGCCGCTCAACGAGATTGTGTTTCCCGCTGCGATCCTGCAGGCGCCCTTTTTCGATCCTAAAGCCGACCCCGCCGTCAATTACGGCGCGATCGGCGCCGTGATCGGCCACGAGATCGGCCACGGCTTTGACGATCAGGGACGCAAGTCCGACGGCGACGGCGTCCTGCGCGACTGGTGGAACGCCGAAGACGTCGCCGCCTTCCAGAAGCTCGCCGACCGGATCGGCGCGCAATATTCAGCCTACGAACCGATCCCCGGCTTTCCGGTCAACCCTACGCTCACCATGGGCGAGAACATCGGCGACATCGGCGGCCTCGCCATGGCCTATCACGCCTGGAAGCTGTCGCTGAACGGGGCCGAAGCGCCGGTGATCGACGGCCTCACCGGCGACCAGCGCTTCTTCCTCGCCTGGGGCCAGGTCTGGAAGCGGGCGGTCCGCGACGAGCAGCTGAAGAATCAGATCGCCACCGACCCGCATTCCCCGGCGCAATACCGGGTGAACGGCGTCGTCCGGAACATGGACGAATGGTACGAGGCCTTCGGCGTCACCAAGGACCACGCCCTCTGGCTCGCGCCGGAAGAGCGGGTCGAAATCTGGTGACGGCGCGGCAGGCCGACGCGCTGTGGGCGGCCGCCAAAATTGCCTTTTTGTAATGTGCCAAGTTAGGATTCGGTCCAATTGATTGCGCGATGATCAGAGTATCAAGGCGTAAACAGCGTAAGGCGCGGCGATGCGGTCCGGACTGAACTCCATTCGACTGGCGGCCTCCGCCTTGTGCTTCTTGCTTGCAGCCTGCAGCGGCGGCGGCTCGTCAGGGCCGGGTCCCGCTCCGCCGCCGCCAACTCCTCCTCCGCCGCCCCCGCCGCCGCCCAGCGGGTCAGTGACGATCTCAGGCGCGATCACCTATGATTTCGTGCCGCTCAACCCATCCACCAATGGGCTCAACTATGCGGCGACGACGCAGCGCCCGGCTCGCAACGTCGTCGTCGAAGCCGCCAACAGCAGCGGAACCGTCCTCACCTCAGGGCTCACCGACGCGGCCGGCGCCTACAGCCTCAGCGTGCCCGCCGGCACGGTGTTGCGCATCCAGGCGCGATCGAGAATGCAAGGGCCTTCCGGCCTTTTCGACTTCACCGTTCGCGACAACACCAGCGGCAACGCCGTCTATCTGCTGACCGGCGGCCTTCTTGATTCAGGCGGCGCCAATTCGACGCGCAATCTCAACGCGCCCTCCGGATGGGGCGGGGCGAGTTACACCGGGACGCGCGCGGCGGCCCCCTTCGCGCTTCTCGATACGATCCTCACGTCGATTGAAGCCGTGAACGCCGTCGCCCCGGGAACGAGTTTCGAGACCGCGCAGGTTTTCTGGAGCGTCAACAACCGGTCGGCGAGCGGATCCGTCGCCAATGGCGAAATCGGATCGACCTCTTTCACCCGCATCAGCGGCGTTCCGACGATCCTCGTGCTTGGGAACGCCAATAACGACACCGACGAATATGACCAGCATGTCATCGCGCATGAGTTCGGTCATTATGTTGAAGACACGCAGTCGCGTAACGATTCGATCGGCGGTCCGCACAGCCTCAGCCAGCGTCTCGATCCGCGCCTTGCGTTCAGCGAAGGCTGGTCGAACGCGTTTTCTGGGATCGTGCTCGGCGACCCCGTCTATCGCGACAGCAGCGGCGCAGGCCAGTCGACGGGCTTTCGCTTCAGCGTCGAGAGCAATACTTTCTCGGCGAGCGGCTGGTACGGCGAGGGCTCGGTTCATTCGATCGTTTATGACGTCTTCGACAGCGCCCCCGACGGCGCCGACGCGATCTCGGCCGGTTTCGGTCCGGTCTACCGGGCGCGCCTGAATCCCGCGATCATCCGCAACGGAACGGCGCCGACGACGATCTTCTCCTACATCGAAGCGCTGAAGGCTGAAGCCGGCGTCAGCGCCGCCGCCGTCGATGCGCTTCGTCTCGCCCAGAATATCAACGGCGCCGGGGTCGACGGCGCCGGCGAGACGAATGACGGCGGCATCCCGACGTCCCTGCCTGTCCTGCGCCCGCTGACGATCGGCGCGCCGCCGATCGTCATCTGCTCGGTCGATGATGCGGGCACGGAGAACAAGCTGGGCAACCGGACGCTGATGAGCATGCCCGTGGGGTCGTCGCGGTCGGTCTCGCTCGCGATGACGCGCATCTCCGGCGCGACCGGGCGCGACCCCGACTTCATCGTGTCATTGCGCGGCGTCGATATCGCGCGCGCGCTCAGCACCGTCGCGGAAATGGAGACGCGCACGGTCAGCCTTTCCGCCGGCGACCATGTCGTCGAGGGGTATGACGACCGCAACATCAGCGACGCCGGCCCTTCCGGCGACGCATGCTACAATTTCTCGGCGAACTAGAGAGGAACGCCCCATGGGCAAGCGCCTGCAGACCGCCGCCACGCTCGCCGCCGCGATCATCGCCGGCTGCGCCGCTGAAAAACCGGCCAAGGACATCACGCCCGCCGCCGGCGGCGAAAAAGCCGCGGTCGCGATCGCCGGGGCCGGCAAGCCCGGCGCCGCGGTCGACGTCACCGCCGTTCAGCGCGGCGCCGTCGATCCCGGCGAGATCGGCGTCCTCGAAGTCGCCTTCGCCGAATCCTACGCCGACGGGACGATGACCGTGACGGCGACCGGTTCCGACGGCCTTGAAATCCTGCCGCCGGAACCGAAGACGGCCATGGCGATGCGCGACAGGAAGGATCATCGCTGGGACATATCCTTCCGCGCCGCTGCAGCGGGCGTCTACTATGTCGACCTCGCCATCGCCGCGTCGCAAGCAGGCGGCGCGCCGGAGATGCGCAGCCATTCTGCGCGCGTGACCGTCGGCGACGCCGCCGCTGCGGGAAAGACCGTGTCGAAGGCGACGACGATCGATGGCGAGCCGGTCGTCGTCATGGAAGCAGACGAAACGGTCAGGGATTGAAACCGGCTGCAGGAAGAAGCGCCCTTGCCGATCGACGCTGTCGTTCTTGAAAACGCTTTCGTGCGGCTTGAGCCTTTGGCGCAGCGTCATCGCGAGACGTTGCGCATCGCGGGCGACGATCCTGATCTGTGGCGCTTTGCGTCCATCAACCAGCACGGCGCCGATTTTGACGCGTGGATGGATGAGCGGCTCGCGGCGAACGCCGCCGGCGGCGAGCTCGCTTTCACCGTTTTCGACAAGACGTCCGGCGCGGTCGCCGGATCGACGAGCTATCTGGCGATCGTGCTTGCGCACAAGCGCCTGGAGATCGGCTGGACCTGGTACGCGAAGCGCTTTTGGGCGGGCGCGGTCAATCCCTCATGCAAACGCCTGTTGATGGCGTACGGCTTCGAGACGCTTGGGCTGAACCGGATCGAACTGAAGCTCGACGCCACGAATGAGCGGTCGTGGAAAGCCGTCGAGCGGCTCGGCGCGAAACATGAAGGAATATTTCGTCAGCACATGGCGATGCCGGACGGACGCCTGCGCGACACGGCCTATTTCAGCGTCATCAGGCCCGAATGGCCGGCGGTCAGGGAAGGCCTCGACGTCCGGCTCGCCGCCCTCGGGCAGTCCTTGTGCTGAAAATCCGCCGCAGTCTCCCTCTTTTCACGCAAGCTTAACCCTGTCGCGATTGACCCTTGGATCAACCGCGCCTAAACGCGCGGCAGGATTGATAGCGGCGTTTCGCGCGCGCAGAGCCTTCAGGCCCATCGGCCTCGCCTCCTAAGACGACGCCGCCTTTCGTCGCCGCTCTCGATCCCCAAACCGACGCATCGCTCGATTCCAGCGGAAGGGCGGGGCGTGACCCCAGGACCCGCTGTCGATCTCCCGAACGGAAAAGCCGCCGGGAATGAAAACGAGCCAAAAAGGACGCCCATGACCTTTGACGACCTCGGCCTTGAGCCGAACCTTCTAAAGGCCGTGCTTGAAGCCGGCTATTCGACCCCTACCCCGATCCAGATCGCCGCCATTCCCGAGGCCCTTAAGGGCCGCGACGTTCTCGGCATCGCGCAGACGGGAACCGGCAAGACCGCTTCCTTCACCCTGCCGATGATCCAGCGCCTTGCGAAGGGCCGGGCGCGGGCGCGCATGCCAAGGACGCTCGTCCTGTGCCCGACGCGCGAACTCGCCGCGCAGGTTTCGGAGAACTTCGAGAAGTACGGCAAGTACCACAAACTGACGATGGCGCTCTTGATCGGCGGCGTCTCTTTCGGCGACCAGGACGCCAAGCTGACGCGCGGCGTCGATGTGCTGATCGCAACGCCGGGCCGGCTCCTCGACCATTTCGAACGCGGCAAGCTGCTCCTCAACGGCATCGAAGTGATGGTCGTCGATGAGGCCGACCGGATGCTCGACATGGGGTTCATTCCCGATATCGAGCGCATCTTCAAGCTGACCCCGATGACGCGTCAGACGCTGTTCTTCTCCGCGACGATGCCGCCGGAAATCCAGCGCCTCACCGACGCTTTCCTGCACGATCCGGCGCGCGTCGAAGTCGCCCGCCAGGCGACGACCGCCGCGACCATCACGCAGCAGATCGTCCGTGTGCCGTCGACCGACGACCGGCTGAAGCGGATGACGCTGCGGAAAGTGATGTCGCTTGAGAGCGTGCGCAACGGCATCGTGTTCTGCAACCGCAAGTCGACGGTCGACGTCGTCGCGAAGTCGCTGCAGACGCACGGGTTCAACGCACGTCCGATCCATGGGGACCTGCCGCAGTCCTACCGCACCGAGACGATTGAGAAGTTCCGGTCGGGCGAGGTCGCGTTCATCATCGCCTCCGACGTCGCGGCGCGCGGCCTCGACATTCCCGACGTCAGCCACGTCTTCAACTATGACGCGCCGTTTCACCCGGAAGACTACGTTCACCGGATCGGCCGGACCGGCCGGGCGGGCCGCAGCGGCACAGCCTTCACCTTGCTGACGCCGGCGGACGACAAGTTCTACCGCGGCATCCTCGAAACGATCCGCAAGGATGCGATCGACGAACTCGATCTCGGCGCCTTCTTCACCGAGGCGCAGGACGAAGTGCGCGCGCGCGGCGACCGCGAGCCGCGGCGCGAGCGCGACCGCAGCCGAACCGGCGGGCGCCGCGAAGGCGGACGCGACGGCAGACGCGGCGAGCGCCACCGCGAACCGCGCGGCGAGCCCCGCCCCGAACGCCGCGAACGGGCCCCTGACATCGCGCCAGCCCCGCAGCGCGCGGCGCAGCCGGCGGCGGCGCCGGAACGGCAACGCCAGGAGCCGCGAGAAAAGGTCAAGGGTTTCGGCGCCGACATCCCGGCGTTCATGGCGCGTTAAGTATTTCGCCTTCTGCGCGTGTTTAGCCGTTCCTTTACGCGGCGAATATAAACTGCGTAGTGTCAGCGGGGCCGTCATTCCGGCGCCTTGGGAACTCGCGATGTCGGACAGCCTCAACGCCTCCTATCAGAACGCCGAGCGGGCGATTGCCAGCCTCAAATCCGCGGGGCTCGTCGCATCGCCGAAGAATCTCGAGCTGTGGTTCCTGTTCGCCGAGAACCGCAATCCGGCGCTCGCCCGCGACTTTCACAGGGCGACGCGCGCCGACGGCACGATCCTTCAAAGCGACGCCGACGCGCTTTATGACGCGCATGTGCTGAAGCAAGGCCTTTCCCGCGACCTCATCGATCTTATCCAGCGCTTTGAAGATGAGATGACGAAAATCGCCGACGTCGTTGAATCGACCGGCGCAAACGCCTCCGGCAATTCGGAAAAGCTGCGTTTTCTGTCTTCTGAACTCAAGCGGTCGGCTGCGGAGAACCCCGCTCTCAGCGCCCTGATGGACAGCGTGCTGTCAGTGGCGAAGTCGGTGCGCGAGGCGAATGAACGCCTGGAGGATCAGCTCGCCAGATCCTCGGACGAAGTCGTCACGCTGCGCCGGAATATCGAGAATATTCAGCAGGAAGCGATGCTCGACCCTCTTACGGGCGTCAAGAATCGCAAGACCTTTGATCTGGAGCTGGCGCGCCACATCCGCACCGCGCACGACACCGGCGAGCCGCTCGCGCTGATCATGGCCGACGTCGATCATTTCAAGCAGTTCAACGACCGCTGGGGCCACCAGACCGGCGATCATGTTCTGCGGCTTGTCGCTGATGTGATGAACGCCAATATCAAGGGTCAGGACGTGCTCGCCCGCTATGGCGGGGAGGAATTCGCGATCATTCTGCCCGGCACGACGCTTTCAAACGCCGTCATGCTCGCCGACCGCATCCGCAAGGCGGTCGAATCCCGCCGGCTGAAGAAGCGGCGCACGGATGAAGATCTCGGCGTCGTCACGCTGTCGATGGGCGCATCGCTGCTGCAATGGAACGATACCGCCGAGTCGTTGATCGAACGCGCCGACTCTTTGCTCTACGCCGCCAAGAACTCCGGCCGCAATTGCGTCGTTGACGAAGAAAGCATGGCGACATCGGACGCTTCAACAAGCGCCGCCTAGCGCCGGCGGCGCGGCGCCCGTGTATTTTCGCGAGCCGTTCCGGGTTCAGCTGTCAGCGCTGGCGGCGTAGAGCGCCCGGTAATAATCCATGAAGCGCTCAAGAAACGCGTCGCGATCGACATCGCCGAGCGATTTGATGAGCGCTTCCTCGCGCGCGCCCTGAAGGCGCGGCGCGGCCGCGCCGATGAAGGCGCGATAGCCGTCGCGGTCGCCGGCGAGAAGATAGGCCGTCGCGGCGCGCACCGCCGCTTCGCGATCGGTACTTGAAAGGACCGCCGGCGCTGCGGCGAACGCAGCCGCATAGTCTGAGGCGGACTGAAGCCAGTCGCCGCTATCCCAGGCGATCGCCGCGCGCAGGCGCCGGTCTTCCGGCTGCGTTGCGGCGGCGAGCAACGTCAGCGCGGCGTCCTGCTTTCCGAGTTCGGCGAGCGCCGTCGCTTCAAGCCGGCGCCGGCGCGCGTTTGTATCGGCGTCGAGCCCTGCGATCCGTGTAGCACGAAGCGTTGCGAGCGCGGCTTCCGGCTTGCGCGCCGCAAGATGAAGGTCGGCGAGCTCGGCCGCAACGCGCGAACGGTCAGCGCCGCGCAGCCGCTTGAACACCTGATGGTCGATGAGCGCCGCAGCCTGCGCATGAAGTCCCAGCGTCTTGAGCCGCGCGGCGGCGCTGCGGATCAGGGCATCCCCCTCCCGTCCCGGCGGCGCGAAGGCGACATGATCGAAGAAGATGCGGGCGGCGTCATCCGGGGACAGGCTGGCGTCCTCAAAGAGCGCCGCGAGCACGCCGCCTGCCTCAGCCTGCGCCGTCAGCGCGGCGTCGCTCTCCGGGTGACGCGCCGTCACCGCCGCATAGGCGATGAGCGCACGCTCGAAGTCACCCGCCTTTGCGCGGAGCGACGCCTGGCGCATCAGAAGATCACGATCGAACGCGTCGCTCTTCCAGGCGAGCGACAGCGTGGTGAGCGCAGCTTCATCTTCCGCCGCAGCAAGACGCGCGCGCATCGACCATTCATCCGGCGCCCCCGCGCCGACACGGCGATACTCCGCACGCGCTTTGGCTTCTTCGCCCTTGAGGCGCAGCAACGCCGCGCCCAGAAACTTCATCTGCGATTGCTGATCGCGTCCGGCATCCGCCGCGACCGCGCGCGCAAGCGCCGCGGCCGCCGCCGGAGCGTCGGCGGACGCGATCAGGGCTTCGGCTCTGGCGAGATGGTATTCCGCCTCGAACCTGTCGGGCGGCGCTGTTCTGGCAAAGGCCGCCAGCGCCGCCGAATAAGACCCAAGGCGCACCAGCGCCAGGGCGCGAAAGGCGCCCGCTCCTTCATCGTCAGAACCCGCAGCGGCGAGTTTGCGATAGCGGCCGAGACTATATTGCGCTTCGGCGGCAAGGATCTTCGCCTCAGCGTCCGGCGCCTTGACCCGCGCAACCGCCGCCAGCGCCTCCGGCCATAGCTGATGCGCAGCGTAAAACTCTGCGAGCGCCTTCAACGCCGCAGCGCCGCCATCCGCGCTTGCGGCGAGGCGCGCTTCTTCGGCCTTGTCAAAGCCAAGCCGCAGCGATTCGGCGAGCAGCGCCGAACGGTCGGCGGCGGACGCCTCGAAAGCGAGGGTGAACGCTACGCAGGCGGCGGCGATAGAGCGCTTCACGGGGTCGCCACGGGCGTCGGCGCCGGGGCCGGCTTTTCACGATTGGCGAGAGCGACAGTCAGATGCCTGGCGCGTTCGGCGCTCATTTCGGCGAGCACGCCGGCGAGCGCCTGCGTGCGCATGCCGGCGGCGACCGGCAGCAGAATATCATCGTCGAGAATTTCGAAGATGCGCGCCGCATCGCGCGCTTTCATCCGCTCATAGGCGCTCGACAGCGCCGACAATTCATCGTCGCGAAGTTTTACGCGGCTGTCGCCGGCCGCGGCGATCGCCTGTTTCTCCGCCGCGAGCGCCTTCATCGCCGCATCAACGCGCGTCTCGGCTGCGGCGAGAACTTTCGCGCGCGTGTCGAGTTCGGCCTCGCGCGCGATGAGCGCCTGCTCGCGCGCGCCAAGCTGTTCGATCAGCCGGTCGGCGGTGACGCTGCGCGGGGGGACGGCTGGCGCGTCTTCGGTCTTGGCGGCCTCGGTTTCGGCCGCCGCTCCCGAGAACGAAACCCAGAGCCCGCCCGCCTTCAAGGCGCCGATGGCGCCGAGCGCGACCAGGAAGACCGGGAGGAGGCGAACGCGGACGCTGCTCACGCCGCCCTCCGATCCTTGCGCGCCGAGGCGCCCACCGCGCGCACGCTGTTGAGCGCCGCTTCGATGCGGTCGGCGACGCGCTCGCCCGCTGCGGTCATGACAGAAAGGTCCGTCGCTAGGCGCTGCGCGCGGGCGGCGGCGGCCTGAAGCTCGGCGCCGCGGACGACGCCTTGCGTCTCGATGCGCTTCAACGCTTCGTCAGCCTTCCCCGCAGCGCTGCTGAAAGCCTCCAGCGAGGACTGCAGCGCCGCCTGCGCCTCGCTGAGCTTTTTCAGCTTCCGGTTCAGGATGAAGGCGAACATGCCCGCCGCAACCAAGAGCGCGATGACGGCGGCGTCGAGAAAAAGGCCGATGGTCATGACGCGCCCTCCGCTGCGATCGCAGCCGCGTCCTTATCGACGCCTGCGTCAAGGCGAATAGCGACGCGATCGCCTTGCTTGCCGATGCGCCCGACGGCGACCGCCGCCGGCCCGATGCGAAGTTCAACGCGCGGGTTGCGCGCATCGCCAAAAGTCAGGATGTCGCCGGCCCCAAGTTTTTGCAGGTCGCCGATGCGGAGCGTCCGGTCGCCGAGCACGGCCGAGAGTTCCAGCGCCGCGTCGAGAAGCCCGCTCGTCAGGCGCCGGCGCCAGCCTTCCTCGGTCGCGCCCGCCTCCGGCGAGAAGCCGCGGCGCAGCTTCTCTTCGATCGGCTCCAGCGATGCATAGGGCGCAACGACCATGAGTCGCGATGCGCGGTCTTCAAGCGACAGCTTGAACTTGCCGATGACGCAGACGCTCGTCTCCTGCGCGATCGCCGCGAAGCGCGGCTCGGTCTCGATCCGTTCGAGCGAGAGGCCGGCCTCAGTGACGCTCGCGAAGGCTTCGTTGACATCCGCCGCCAGGGCCGCGAAGACGCGCTGGAGGATCGAGAGCTCGATCGCTGTAAGCGCTCGCCCGCCCTCACGCGCTGCGCCGCGCCGCCCGCCGAGGAGAAGATCGACGGCGTGATGAACGAAATGAGGCTCTGCGGCGATCAGCAAGGGGCCGCCGAGCGCCGCGGCCTTGAGGACCCCGACGACGCCTTGCGCCGATTGCGTCCCCATAAGGTCGCCGAACCGGATCGACGTCACATTGTCGAGCACGGCGTCGGCGTCGGCGTTTGTCAGGTTGCGCAGCGTCGTTGCAAAGCGTCGCGCGGCGCGCTCGAAGACGACGTCGAGCATCGGCAGGCGGCGATGCGCGACGAGTGCGGAATTGACGAGCGCGGCGAGCCCGGAACGATCGACGCCGTCCGCGCCGAGATCGAATCCGAGGAGGTCGCTGACCGCAGAGCCTTCGGCCCACACGACCTCTGCGTCAGGATCGGCTTTCGAAAGTTGGGACAAGCGGGCGATCTCCTACTGGATCACGAAAGACTGGATGACGACTTCATTGGCCGCCTCAGGCGCGATCGTCAGGTTGACGCGGCGCAGAAGCTCGGCCTTGAGACGCGCTTGCGCCTCCGTCCCGTCGAGATCCTCCGGCGACAATTCGCGCAGGAAGAACGCGATGCGCTCGCGCATTTGCGGGCTCTTCCCGGCGAGCGCGCGGCGGGCGCTCGCCGAGGAAGCGTCGATCCTGACCGCAAGACGCACCAGCCGGAGGCGCCCTAGCGCATCGGGCGACAGATCGGCGACGAAAGTCTCCTCGACCGGCGGTCCGCCGACGGCGCCGAAACCGCCGTCAGGCAGATGAAAATCCGCGCGCGACAGCACCAGCGTCGAGATTGCGATCATGAAGGTGACGGCCAGCGAAAACAGAACGATGTGCTTTCCCGGCGTGCGCACGCGCACGCGCGCCGGGGCGGCGGGGCCGTCGTGTGGTTCTGGGGCGTCTCCCATCGGGGTCCGCGGCTCTTCTGCTTCCACTCCCGCTTTTTGTCGGCAATCAGGGTTAAGGAGGCGTTAGGGCGCCGGTCCTTGCCCGGCAGGAATTTCCGCCGCCGCCCGCGTGGCCGCCGCCGCGCCCTGATTTTCCACGCTTTTTCGCTGGCACGCAGATTGCCGTTCGACAAGGGGCCATGTTTGTCCGCTAACGGATCATTAACCGATGGAAAATGCGATCGTCGCCGGATTGTCGAAGCAGATCGTGCTGACGCGCGCGCTCGACACCACTGCAAACAATGTCGCCAACCAGACGACGGCCGGCTTCAAGGCCGACCATGTCGCCTTCGCAGAATATCTGCGCGTCATCGACCGGCGATCGAGCGGCGATCCCCTCGTGTCGCTTGTCAGCGACCCGGACACCTATACCGACTTCGGCGCCGGCGCGATCGAGCAGACCTTCCGCGATCTTGACTTCGCGATCGAGGGCGACGGCTTCTTCGGCGTGGAGACGGCGGCGGGCGTTCGCTACACGCGCGACGGACGGTTCAGCGTCAACGCCTTCGGCGAGCTCGTCACGCGTTCAGGCGATCTCGTCCTCGATACCGGCGGCTCGCCGATTCTCATCGATCCGGAGCGGGGCCCCGTCGTCGCGACCAGCGAAGGCGAGTTGCAGCAGGACGGCGCGGCCGTAGCGCAGATCGGCGTATTCCTCGCCGACGACGCGCGCACGCTGCGAAAGGCCGGCGACAACCTCTTCGCCGCGCCGGAAGAGTTGCAGGCGGGGCAGAGCGTGCGCGTGCGGCAGGGGTTCACGGAAACGTCGAACGTCAACCCGGTGGCGGCGATGACCGATCTTATCGAGATCCTGCGCGCCTATGAACAGGCCGCGCAACTGACCGATATTTCAAACGATCTTGCACGCCGGGCGGTCGACACGCTCAGCGAACGCGCCTGAAGGGAGCCGCATCGATGAAATCCTTGAGCATCGCAGCCACCGGCATGCTGGCGCAGCAGCGCAATGTCGAAGTGATCTCGAACAACATCGCCAACCTCAACACGGTCGGCTTCAAGCGCCAGCGGGCGGAATTTCAGGATCTTCTCTACCAGACGATCGAACGCCCCGGCGCCGTCTCATCGTCGACGGGAACCGTCGTGCCGAACGGCGTGCAGATCGGCGCGGGCGTCAAGACAGGCTCGGTTTACCGCATCATCGAGCAGGGCGCGGTCACGGCGACAGGCAATGATTTCGATCTCGCCGTCTCCGGCAAAGGTCTTTTCCGCATCGAGCTTCCGGACGGGCGCGAGGCCTACACGCGCGCCGGCAATTTCGCCGTTTCCGCCGACGGACGCATCGTCACCAGCGACGGATACGAAGTGCTGCCCGGCCTCACCGTGCCGGAAGACGTTCTGGACGTGACGGTTTCCGAAGACGGCGTTGTCGAGGCGCAGATCGCCGGCGACCAGCAGCCGCGTGAGATCGGCCGTATCGAACTTGCGGTCTTCTTCAACGAGAGCGGTCTTGAAGCGATCGGCGGCAATCTTCTCCTCGAAACGCCGGCGTCAGGCGAACCGCTTTTCGGCAATCCTGGCGACGAAGGTTTCGGGCGGCTGCTCCAGGGCTATCTTGAGAACGCCAATGTCGACCCCGTGCAGGAGATCACCACGCTGATCGCCGCCCAGCGCGCCTACGAGATGAACGCCCGCGTCATCGAGACGTCTGACGAGATGCTGTCGATCAACGCCAACCTGCGCCGGTAAGGAGCGCGCCTGATGAACCGGATTTTTTCACATTCTGTTTTCGGCTGGGCGATGATGGGGCTGTTCCTGACTCTCCTTCTCGCAATTCCCGCGCGCGCGGAAGAGGCGCTGCTGCTGACGCGTCTCGCCGACCATGCCGGCGAAATCCGCGCCGCGCTGATCGCGGAGGGCGCGCCCGAAGACGCCGAAATTTCGCTCTCCGCGCCGGACGCCGTCGTTCGCATCGGCGAAGGCCAGTCGCTTGTCATTGAGACCGTCAGCTTCAACCGGGCGAGCGGACGGTTTCTCATCCGGGCGCGCGGCGCGGTCGGCGAACCGCTGATCGCCATTTCAGGCGCCGCCGCCGCGCCGACCGTCTTGCCAGTGCCGGCGCGCGACATTCCGCGCGGCGGCGTCATCACTGAGGACGACATTGAATATCGCGATTGGCTCGACGCCGGCGCCGCGCGGTTCCTGAGCGATGCCGATCACATTATCGGAAAGGAAGCGCGCCGCCCATTGGTCAAGGGCGCGCCCCTGCGCGCCGCCGATCTTCACGCCCCGATCATCATGAAGCGCGGCGCGACAGCGACGATCGTTCTTGAAGCGCCGGGCCTCAAGCTGACGCAAATGGCGAGCGCGCTTGAAAATGGCGCGGAGGGCGATCTCATCCGCTTTCGGAACATTAATTCCGGCGCGGAGATCAGGGCTGTCGTCCTGTCTTCCGCGCTGGCGGCCGCGCCCCGCGGCGCCGGCGCGCGCCACGCCGCCCTGCAAACGGAGCGTTAGATGCAGAAACTCTTCCGTCTATTCCTCGCCGCCCTATTGCTTGCGGCTCTCGGCGGCTGCGCTGTCAGCGGCCGCATCAAATCGATCGGCAAGGCGCCCGATTTGTCGCCGACGGAAAATCCGGCGACGCTCCATGGCGGACGGGCCGTCGCCATGCCGATGCCGGCAGCCGCCACGGAAGCCGCCCATCCCGGCTCACTCTGGCGCGCAGGCTCGCGGAGCTTCTTTAAAGATCAGCGCGCGCGCCGGCGCGGCGACATCGTGACCGTCGTCATCGACATCAATGACCGCGCGCGCCTCGACAACACGACGGAGCGCCGACGCGACAATGGCGAGACGGCGGCGATCCCTGCTTTCGGCGGGTTCGAGCAACTCCTCACCGACATTCTCCCCGACGGCGCAAACCCGGCGCAGCTCGTCGATCTTTCGTCAGGCTCAAACGCGCGCGGCGAGGGCAGCATCGCGCGCCGCGAGGATGTCGAGCTGATCGTCGCGGCGATCGTCACCGATGTTCTGCCGAACGGCAATCTGGTCGTCGCCGGCAAGCAGGAAGTGCGCGTCAACAATGAGGTGCGCGAACTCACGGTCACCGGCGTCATCCGCCCCGAAGATATCTCCAACGCCAACCGCATCACCCACACGCAGATCGCCGAAGCGCGCATTTCCTATGGCGGGCGCGGGCACCTGACCGACGTTCAGCAGGCCCGCTACGGCCAGCAGCTCTACGACATCATCTTCCCGTTCTGAGGCGCAGGAAACGGGTGTCGGCGCCAACGCGGCGGCGCTATTATCGGCGTCATGTCTGCGCCGTCTTTTCATCTCTTCGACGTCGCCTTCGGGCGCTGCGCCGTCGTCTGGCGCGGCGACCTGATCGTCCGCATCCTCCTCCCCGCCGGGTACGATGATCGCTTGCGCGCTGCGATCGCGCGGAACCACGAAGGCGCGACAGAGTCTGAACCGCCGGCGTCGATTGCAGCCGTCATTGAGAAAATCACGGCGCTCTGTCGCGGCGAACCGCAGGATTTCGGCGGCGCCCCTCTCGACCGGTCGATCATCGAGCCCTTCGCCGGACGGGTTTATGCAGCGCTCGAAAAGACCGGCTTCGGTGAGACGACGACCTATGGCGCCATCGCGAACGACCTCGGCGACAAATCGCTGTCGCGCGCGGTCGGGGCAGCGCTCGGCGCCAACCCCTTTCCGATCGTCATTCCCTGCCACCGCGTGACGGCGGCGAAGGGCGCGATGGGCGGATTTTCAGCGCCCGGCGGCGCGGCGACGAAGCGGAAGCTGCTTGAGATCGAGGGCGCTTTCGCGGCCGACAAACTGCCGTTGTTTGCGCGATAGGCCTTGCGGCCCGGTCCGCTGCAGGGTCCGTGGAATTTTCCTTGCGCGTTAAGGCGCTCCTAAACCGCGCCTGCTTGAATGGCGGCATGACCGCCCGCCCCAAAGTGTTCTGCATCGGCTTCCAGAAGACCGGAACCACCTCGCTCCACGCTGCGCTGGAGGCGCTTGGCTACCGGACTGCCGCCGTCGCCGGGCGCGACTGGAGCGCTGAGCGCCTCGCCGCCGAGGGTGCAAGCCTGTGCGTTGAGACCGCGCGCGACTTCGACGCCGTGCAGGACATGCCGTGGCCGCTCTTTTTCCGGGAACTCGACGAGGCTTATCCGGGTTCGAAGTTCATCCTGACGGTGCGCGATCCGGAGAAATGGTTCGCTTCGATCGAAGGCCATTTCGGCGCCAATGAAGGCGAGATGCAGGCCTTCGTCTATGGCCGTAAGGCCGCCGCGCCGGCCGGCAACAAGGCGCGCTATATCGAGACGCTTCAGGCCCATGAGGCCGCCGTGCGCGCCCATTTCGCCGGACGCGCGCGAGATCTTCTCATCATGAACCTTGAAGCAGGGGACGGCTGGCGGGAGCTCTGCGCGTTTCTCGGCGCGCCGGTTCCGGAAACGCCCTTCCCGGCGCGCAACAAGGCGAGCGACCGGAAGACCCTGTCGTTTCGCGTGCGCCGAAAGATCGGACGGCTGTTCGGGCGTTATCTTGCGCCGGAGAAGATCTGACCCCGGCCATTGACGGCGTCATGCGGTCGCGCTCCTGATGCGGCCATGACCCAACCTGTCTGGCTCGAAGCGGCGATCAATGGCGCAGCCGGGCGCGCGCTGCAACCGCGCATACCCGTCACCCCGGAGGAGATCATCGCTGACGCTGTCGCCTGCGCCGAGGCCGGCGCGGCGGTGATCCATCTTCACGCCTATGATGCGAACGCGGCGCCGGTCGAGGACGCCGACCTCTATGCACGGATCATCGAGGGCGTGCGCGCCCGCGTCGACGCCATCGTCTACCCGACGCTCGCCCTCAAAGGCGACCGCGAGGCGCGGCTCGCTCCCATTCGAGCGCTCGGGCGGCGCGGGTTGATGGAATGGGGCGTCATCGACCCCGGCAGCGTCAACATCACCCACCGGATGCAGGCTGCGGGCGGGATGGACGGGGTGCATTATCCGAACCCGGACGATCATATCCGCGCCGCGCTCGCTCTCGCCGCCGCCGACGGCTGGCGCCCTGCCTTTGCAATTTACGAACCGGGATTCGCCCGACTCGGCGCGGCGCTGGCGGCGGCTGCGCCAGGATTGAAGACCCCGGTCTATCGCGTGATGTTTTCGGACAATCTCCTCTTCGGCATGGCGCCGTCAGCGCGCGGGCTTGATTTCTACGCCGCCCATCTCGACGAGACCGCGCCCGGCGCGCCGCGCATGCTCTCAGGGCTCGACGCAAAGATCGACGCGCTGATCGAGCCGGCTCTGGCGTGCGGCTTTCACATCCGGGTCGGTCTTGAGGATGCGCCGTTCGGCACGGACCGTTCTAACGCCGAGCTGGTGACGGCCGCGCGGCGGCGCATAGAAGCGACGGGCCGGCGGCTGGCGAATGCCGCCGATCTGCGCGCTGCGCGTTAGTGCGGTGTGCGAAGAAGCGTACGCAGTTTTTTCGCTAATACGCCGCGACAAACCAGAATCCAGGTCGGGCCGCGCGATTTCAATTTCGCCCGGCCGGCCTGCGTTATCGAAGGTGTTGGCGACCGCCTGATCAGCCTTGCGCGTCGCGCTCGCGATTGAACCGGAGACAATAATTCGGGTGATCAATCATTGCGGCCGTCGCTTGAACGAAACCGGGAAACGCCACCCCCGCCATGGGAGCCGGCGAAACATGCCGATCGCCAGTGATGTGATGGTCCGCCCACACGGACAGTTTGGCCCGAACACCCGACGGTTCGATATCCTTGAACAGAATGGACCGTGCGCGCACGCGATCAGCCGTGCCTGCGACTGCAGAAAGAAATTCAGCGCGCTCGCCCGCCGGAACGTGGTGAAGCACGTCGGTCAACATGACGGCGTCATGCGCTTCGCTGATTGCGGCGTGGTCGGTTCCAGCACGCAGATCGACCCTGCTCCGGTTTGAGGGGGATATGAACGATCCGATTGAAGGTGAAAGATCCGTCATGGTGACCTGGAGGTCCGGCAGCCGGTCAAGGACGAGATTGACGACGAAGCCGTCACCTCCGCCGATGTCGAGAACCCTGCGCGCTTCCTGCAATTCCGACGCAATCCAGTCTGCGACCTTTTCCATGTCGACGAAAACGCGACGATAAACAGCGCCGACGGCGGGAAAGGCCGGCCCCAGCAATCTACGCGCAAAGCGGCCAGGGGTCATAATCGTGATTTCACCTTCACCAGAATTTCTGACGCATGGTCGGCCAAATCCGGATAACGCAAAGTTACCGCGGCGCCTTGACCTCGGCTGCGCCGACTAATGCGGCGTTAACAGGATTGCGCCGCCTGCTGCGAGCGCCATCAGCGCGAAGCCTGCAAGGACGGGCGCCCCGATTCTGGCGCCGCCGACGCTCGCCGCCATTACCCCCTTCGTCACTCCATTGGCGAGCGTTGCAATCAACACGGCAGCGCCGGCGACGCCGGCGCCGAGCGCGCCCGCACTCGCCTGCCGGCCTGCGGAAAGCGTGATCGCATCAAGATCGGCTAGCCCTGAAACCGCGGAGATCACAAAGAGCCCGAATGCGCCGAACGCATCGGCGCCGGCTGCGGCTGCAACCGAAATCACCGCGAGCAGCCCTGCGAAGATGAGTGCGGGCCTAAGCTCGAACGGATTGCCGAGCGTGACAGAGCTCTGATTGTCGCGGTCCTGCCGCCGGCGGAACAGGAATACCGCAGCTGCGACGCCCGCGACCGCCGCCGCGGCGAGCGTCGGCGCGATCCTGATCAGTTCCGCCGGCGCAATCGCCCCGAGAATAAGCGCGACGCGGGCGAGCATCATCACATTCGCCATCAGGATGCCTGAGGCCGCAGAGGCGGCGTCTGCCCCTTCTTTCGCCCGCCGCGACAGCGAGAGCGTCGTCGCCGTCGAAGACGCCAGCCCGCCGACAAGCCCGACCGCGAGCGATCCCCGGCCGCTTCCGAGCGCCTTCACGAGCCAGTAGCCGAGGAAAGAAAGGCCGCTGATAAGGACGACCATCATCCACAATTCACGCGGATTGAGCGCGCCAAAGGGCCCGAAGCCGCGATTGGGCGCGATCGGCAGGATGAGGACGGAGATCGCAAGGAACCGGATCGTCGCATGGATCTCGGCCTCGTTGAGCGCGCGCGCGAGGCGCATGACCTCATTCTTGAGGCTGAGGGTCAGCGCAACGGCGACCGCGCCCGCCGACGCGAGCAGGGTTTCGCCGCGGCCCGCGGCCACGCCGAGGAGATAGGCGGCAAGGAGCGCGATCTCAGTCGTGCCGCCCCGGCTCTCCGAGTCACGCGCTTCAATCGCATAGGCGTAGCCGGCGAGGCCCCCAACCGCCAGAAAGCCCGCCGCCACCAGGAAAGGGCTCTCGCTCAGAAGCGCGCAAAGCGCCCCGGAGAAGCTGACGAGCGTAAATGTGCGCGCGCCGGCGAAGGCGTGGCGGCGCTTTTCGAGCGCCTGCGTCCATTCGCGCTCGAAACCAATAAGAAAACCCGCCGCGAGCGCGACCGCCGCCGCGAGCAGCGTCGGCAATACGGACTCTGCTTCAATCGCCGTCATTTTCGCCCGCCTGGATCGCCGACGCCAGCCAGCGCACTCAGCGCTCACCCCCTTTGGTCCCGGCGGCGCCGGCCGTCAATGGCGCATTTCTTCCCATTTCAAGTCTGGCGAAGGCGGTCCGCATTTCCTATCTAACCGTCCGCATCCGGAGGGAGGACGACTGATGTCAGAACCGAAGCGCGCAACGGCGCTGCAATATCTCGACAAGGCGCTTGGCGAATTGCGGGCGCTGGGCTTTTCCTCCGAGGGCGGCGCCCCGGCGCCGATCGTCGCGCTCCTCAACCAGATCGCCGACCTCGACCAGGACCGGGTGGCGGCGATCGCCCGCACGCTTGATCAGGCCTCGCACTTCAACGAGGTCGTTCGCGAACAGGTCGCCAACATGACCATCGGCGAACGCTACAAGGACATCACCAGCGCCTTCGATTCCATCCGCGACGACGCCAAATCGCTCGTGGATCAATACGCCGACGGCAAGATCTCGACGATGGAGCGGATCGGCAATGTGTGGATGAAGATGACGCGCGGGGACATCGCCGCGCGTTTCGACAAGATCCGCAAGGCCTATCTCGAGGTCGCCGGCGAAACGCGCAATCAGGTGGAGCGCGAGACGCGCATCCTTGAGGCCTATCGCGACTTTCGCGGGGCCATGAAGCAGTCGGAAGTTCTGGCGCTCGACGTCTTGAAGACAGCAGAGGGAAAGCTGGCGGCCTCGAAGGAACTGCTGAAGGCGGCGGTCGACAAGGTGACCGCCTATGCCGGCGAGGACGCCGCCGCGCGCGCCACGCTGGAGCTTGACCGCGACGAGGCGCTGCGCGCGCTCCAGAAAGAGGAAAAGCGCTACCAGGTCGCGAAGGATCTCTCCGACAACATCACGATCGGCTACAACACGTCGGAAGTGATCATGACGCGGCTCGTCCAGACGACGAATGCGAAGGAACGCATCTACGCGCAGGCCGTCTCCTTCTTCGGCACCAACGAAACGGTGCTGACGGCGTTGACCGCCACTTTCACCGGGATGCACGGCCTGCATGAATCAACGCAGACCGTCGAGGCGATGAAGAAGGGCATCGACGAAAGCCTCGAAACGCTGTCCGAGATCGGCGGCAAGGTGCAGGAAGCGGCCGTGCGCGCCGGTTACGGCCCGACCGTGTCCGCCGCCGCCGTCAAGAAGCTCGTTGAGTCGGTTGTCTCCTTTCAGGAGCGCAGCCAGACGATCATCGCCGAAATGCGCAAGGCGGCGACGGAGAATTCAAAGGAGATCCGCGAAGCGGTCGAAGACGGCAAGAAGCGGCTTGCCCATCTCATTGAAACGGGCGCGACCGCCGCGCTCGACCGGACCTAGGGCCGATCTCGCCGGATGAGCGCCACCGCAATCGCCGATCCGAAGGCGCAGTCGCTCGACGACGTCATGCTCGCCATGGACGTCGTCGATACGCTGCGTCATCGCGAGCTCGTGCTGGCGAAGGAGCTCGGCGGCGAGGAGCGGGAACGCGCGCTGATCGCCCGCCTCAAGGAAATCTATTCCGCACAAGGCATCGAGGTGCCGGATGCGATCCTCGAAGACGGCGTGAGAGCGCTTGAGGAAAAGCGCTTTGTCTATGATCCGCCTAAAGACAGTTTTCAGGTCAGGCTTGCGCGCGCCTACATCAATCGCGGACGCTGGGCCCCGCCCATCCTCTTCATCGCCGGAGCGGCCGCCTTCCTGACCGCCGCTTATGAATTCGGCTTCGAGCGCCCGCGCGAGGCGGCGGCGGAGCGGACGCGCATCGAACTCACCGTCGACCTGCCGAAGGAAATCGCGTCAGCGCGCGATGCGGCGCTCGCCCTCGCGGCCGACGAGGCGGCGCGCAGGCGCATTGAGACCGCCTACCAGGACGGCGCAGCCGCAGCGGCGGCGGGCGACGCCGCGGCCGCGCGCGACGCGGTTGAAGATCTGAGCGCGCTGCGCGGCGATCTCGCGGCCGACCTGACGATACGCGTGGTGTCGGGCGTCAACTCGACGTCCGGCGTAGCGCGCGACAATGTGGCGAGGCCGGGCGTTGAAAACTTTTATCTTATCGTCGAGGCGGTTGACGCCGCCGGCAGGCCGCACGCGCTTGAGATCGCAAGCCAGGAAGACCGCCGCACCGCCCGGACGCTGAGCTGGGGCGTGCAGGTTCCCGAAGGCGAATTCTTCAAGGTCGCGGCCGACAAGCAGGACGACCTCATCGTTCAGGACGATGTCGTCGGAAGGAAACCCAAAGGCACGCTGACGCCGGCCTACGACATCCCGACCATCGGCGGGACAATCCTCGAGTGGTGATGCGATGACCTCCGGCCGCGACGCGCTCCACCAGATTGACGCCTCGATCGCGGACGCACGGCGCACGCTTGCGCGGGCGAGCGATCTCGCCGCCGCGGATGCGCGCCTCATCGCCGAGCTCGACCAGCGCCAGATCGGCGCCTATCAGCGGCTCGCCGACCTGCGGATCATCGAACTCAAGAGCGATTCCCCCTCGAACGGGGCGCTCGGTCGCGCAGACCAGGACGCCACAGCGCTGATTGAGCGTCATGACGCCGCGCTCGCCGACATGATCGCCGCGCGCGACAAGGCGGCGGCGGCGCTCGACAGTCTGGAATCGGCCCGAAACGCGGCCGACGAGGCCGTCGAAAGTTCAATCGCCGTTCACGACGCCGCCGCGGCCGCGACGCGGGAGCGCCTGGAAGGCGATGCGCAATGGCGCGCGAAGGCCGATGCGCTTGAAGAACTCAACGCCATGGCTGCGCGCGCCTCGCAAAAACTCGACGTCGCACGCGAGGATCGCGCGAAGAAGGGCGCAGCCTATGAGGCCGATCCGCTTTTTCAGTATCTGCGCGAGCGCAAATTCGGCACGCGCGACTATCGCGCCTTTCCGCTGTTTGCGATGCTCGACGGCTGGGTCGCGGGTCTCATCACCTATCGCGACCACCGGCTCAATTATGAGCGCCTGCTCGAAATTCCGGAACGCTTCTCCGACCATGCGGAACGCTTGAAAGAAAAGGCTGCGGAGACGACCGAAGCGCTCGCCGCGATGGAGCGCGACGCGCTCGAGAAGGACGGCGTGGGGCGCTTGCGGGATGCGGTCGCAAGCGCGCGTGCGAAAGTTGAAGCGCTCGACGCCGAAATCGCCGGCGCGGAAGAAAAGCACAAGACGCTGGCCGAGAACGCTGCGGCCGCCGCCGCCGGAAAAGCGGGGCCGCTGGCCGAGGCGCGTGATCTCATCGCGGCGGCGCTGCAGCGCGTCGCCATTCCAGACCTTAAAGTCCTCGCCGCCGAGAGCGCGACGCCGGAAGACGACCGCATCGTCGACTCGCTGATCGGCATGCGCCGCCAGCGCATGGAGATCGAGGAAGCGCGCCGGGCTGCGACCGCCTCGCTCGACCGCGAGGCGCGCTCGCTCTCCGACCTCGAAGCGTTGCGTCGCCGCTTCAAGAGCGCGCGCTTTGACAGCCCCTATTCGGAGTTTTCAGGGCGCGACATCATCGCCGTGCTGCTTTCCGAGTTTTTGCGCGGCGCCATCGGCCGCGACGATCTCTGGCGACGGATCGAGCGCGGCCACCGGACGCGCAAGCGCGACTGGGACAATGATCTCGGCGGCGACAGCTGGCGCGGCGGCTTCGGCCTTCCCGACAATTGGGGCGGCTCAGGCGGAAGCTGGGGCGGCGGCGACTGGAGCGGCGGTCCTGTCATCCGGCGACCGTCCGGCGCCCGGATCCCAAGACCGCCGCGGGCGCCTCGCCTGCCGTCGGGCGGACCCGTCAGCCGCGGCGGCTTCAGGACGACCCGAAAATTTTAAACGATTGCCTTCATGGATCAGGCGAGTTCGGAGAAAAGCAGCGTGACATAAGCGAGCACGGCTGCAAACGCCGCAACAGCCGCAGCGCGCTGGAGAGCGTCACGCGCGCTGGCGAGGCCGGCGCCGCCGATCAGGAACAGGATTGCATGAAAGGCGAGATTCTCCTGTCCGGGCAGCCTGCCCATGCGCACGAAGTCCTTCAGCAGGCTGATAATGATCAGGCCGAGGAAGAAGCCGAAAAACCACCGCCGGTGATGCAGGAAATTTTTTCGCATGTCGGCGTCGCCGTGAGCGCCGCTGAGGACGAGCGTCGAAAGCATGTAAAGGATCGCGGGCTGCGCCAGCACAAGCGAAAACTGGAGAAAGGTCCAATCATCAGCCCGCCGCAGCCCGAACATCGACCACCACGTCTGGACGTGCACGACAAGGAGCGCGACGGCCCACAAAACGGCGGGAGAATAGGCGCGGAACTTGTCGCGCTGACCAAGCCAGCTTGCGAAACCTTGCAGGATCTGCGTGATTCCAAGGCCGAGAACGATCGAAATGAGGACGGACAGATATTCGAAAGGCTGCATTGGGCCTGCCCGGATTGATTGCAGCCCAAGCTATGACGCTTCGCGCCGCCGGCGAAGTCCGCCCTGCCGTCTTTTGTCCGCTAGTTGCTGACCGCAAAATCGACGTCAAAGGAATTGTTGATCGCGACTTCGACTTCTGTCGATCCGTCCGACGAAATCATCAGGCGGCGCGCTTCGGGCGCAATATCGCCGCCAGCGATCGAATCAATCTTCGACTTCA
>CAZGXT010000012.1:20845-30915 GCA_964529675.1 uncultured Caulobacterales bacterium | reverse complement strand
CCACCCCAAAATACGCATTTTCGGGCTGGAGACCGCGGGAAGATTGGAAAAACCAGAACCGCGCGTCGAAAATTCTACGCAGAATTCGCGGCCGCCCCTACGGCATCGCGTCGCGCTTGACGAAGGTCACGGCGAACAGCGGTTCGCCGTCGAAGAGGTCGGCGGGCGGCGCCGTTCCTTCAATCATCTTGAACGAACGGGGCGTGATCGAGCCTTCCATGCGATAGCCCTTCTCCGCCATCTTGCCGCGGTGGAATTCAAGCGCGGCGGCGGTGAACTCGCGGGCGAGGATGGTGATGCGTTCGGGGTCTTTCGACATGGGCTCCGGTCCGGATCAAAGGCTTCAATGTGCGCACTATGGCGGCGTCCGGCGCGGCTGTCTATGTTTGCCGCCGCATGACGCAGAAGCTGCTCATCGTCGCGGGCGCCGCGCTGCTTTTGATCGGCCTTCTCTGGCCGTGGCTCTCAAAGCTCGGCCTCGGCCGGCTTCCCGGCGATATCGTGATCGAGCGCGAAGGTTTCGCGATCTATTTCCCGGTGTCGACGATGATCCTCATCTCGGTCATCGCGACGATCGTGTGGAAGCTGTTCGGGAAGTGAGGCCGCTAGACGCCGGCGGCCGACTTTCTCTTCTCGCGCATCCGGTCGAAATTCGCCCAGACGCCGTCGTCTCCGTGCCACTCGCCGCGCGTCGCCGCTTTTGAGTATTCGGTCGCGCGCGCTTCGAAGAAGTTCGCGTGTTCGACGCCGTTGAGGATCTCGGTCAGCCACGGCAGCGGGTGCTTCTCGACGCCGAAGAGCTTCGGCAGGTCGAGCTGGCCGAGCCGCCAGTCGGCGATGTAGCGGATGTATTTCTTGATGTCGTCCGCGGTCATGCCCTCGACCGGGCCCATTTCGAAGGCGAGGTCGATGAACTTGTCTTCGAGCGAGACGACGGTGCGGCAGCACTCGACGATGTCGTCGGCGACGGCCTTCGTCACGCAGCCCGTCTCGCGCGCGAAGGCGTGATACATCTTGATCATGCCCTCGCAGTGAAGGCTCTCGTCGCGGATCGACCAGGTGACGATCTGGCCCATGCCCTTCATCTTGTTGAAGCGCGGGAAGTTCATCAGCATGGCGAACGACGCGAACAGCTGCAGCCCTTCCGTGAAGGCGCCGAACATCGCGAGCGTGCGCGCGATGTCCTCGTTCGTATTGACGCCGAAGCGATGCATGAAGTCGTGCTTGTCGCGCATCGCCTTGTAGTCGAGGAAGGCGGCGAACTCCGCCTCGGGCATGCCGATCGTTTCGAGGAGAAGCGCGTAGGCCGCGATGTGCACGGTCTCCATGTTCGAAAACGCCGAGAGCATCATCTTGATCTCGATCGGTTTGAACACGCGCGCATAGCGCTCCATGTAATTGTCATTCACCTCGACGTCGGATTGGGTGAAGAAGCGGAAGATCTGCGTCAGCAGATTGCGCTCCGCGTCCGAGAGCTTGTTCGCCCAGTCCTTGCAATCCTCGCCGAGCGGAACTTCCTCCGGCATCCAGTGGATCTGCTGCTGGCGCTTCCAGAAATCATGCGCCCAGGGATAGCGGAACGGCTTGTAGGCGCGAGACGGCGTCAATAGGCCGGCGAGAGCGGGAGCGGAAGCGTCAGGCATGGGTCCTCGCTTGGGAATGCGCCCGGAAGCCTCGGCGGCTGGGACGGACCCAAGACCTTGGAGCGCTTCGGGCGGAGCGGCAACGGAAGCAGCGGCGGCATCTTTCCCCAAGATTTATTCCGTGATTCCGGCGGGGAGAGCCAAGTCCCCGGCTCGAGCAACAAATCGCCGCAGCCGCCCCGGCGGCCCGGCTTGCCAAGGCGAGACCGTCCACTAATAGAGTGCCTCAGGGCCCTATCAACGGACCGGAGCTGACCTTGAGCGATCCGACGCCCACCGCTGTCGAGAGGCCGCCGATCCCGCGGCGGGTGATGCTGGCTGGCGGCGGCGCTGTCATCCTCGCCGGGGTTGGGGCGGCGATGCTCGCGCGGGCGCCGCAGCGGGCGGATGGTCTTCCGGCGTCCGCCGATCTCGGCGCGGCGCGGGAGATCGGCGACGGCTTCTTTGTCGTCGACGGATGGGTGCTGACGGCCGAAGATCTTGAGGCTTTGAGATCGGCCGCGCGCGCCGGCCGACCCTGATCGAAGAGGCGAGCATAGCATGATTGTCGATCTCGTAGGCGCGGAGACGAGCCCGTTTGAGGGCGTTTACGATCTTTGCGTTTGCGGGTCAGGTCCTGCCGGCATGACGGTCGCGCGTGAGGCGGCGTCGCGCGGGCTTCGCGTCGTGCTGCTGGAGGCCGGCGGCTTCGATCTCACAACCGCCTCGCAGGATGTTTACAAGGCGACGTCGGTCGGGCCGCTCACCTATTACGGGGTCGAGACCTGCCGGCTTCGTTATTTCGGCGGAACCTCGGGTCATTGGGCCGGTCGCTGCGCAATCTTCCAGCCGATCGACTTTGAGGCGCGCGACATCTGGGACGGGCTGCCCGGCTGGCCGATCGGTCATACGGAAGCCTATCGCCGTCTCGACGACGCGCGCGAGATCCTCGACATCGCTGACCAGAGCCTTGAGCCGAGGCGTGAACCGAAATGGCGCAATGCGCGCTTCAGGCCGTCGGGCTTCGCGCGCTCGGCGCCGACGCGCTTCGGCGACAAGTTCCGCGATGAGCTGAAGCAGTCAGACCGCATCACGGTCGCGCTCAACGCAAACGTCCTGTCGCTCGACCTCTCCGAAGACAGGAGCGCCGTCACGGCGGTCGAGGTCGGCGACTGGCGCGACCGGCGGTTCAAGATCTCGGCGCGGCGGACCGCGCTTGCATTCGGCTCGCTCGAAAACGCGCGCTTCCTGCTCAACATGGCGGCGCTCGCCGGCGCGCCGATCGGCGACAAGGGCGGTTTCGTCGGCCGCTGTTTCATGGAGCATTTCGACATCGTCCTCGGGCGGTTCGTCGCCGACCGCAGCCCGATCTGGCAGCGAGAGAGCGCTTTGTCTGTCACGCTGACGGACGAGACCGCGCGCCGGCGCGGCGTCGGATCGGCGGTCGTCGCGCTGGCCCCGAACGCCCAGCCCCGCCACTACGGGCGTCTCGCTCCCATCCGTAGGCTGATCAATGACGCGCAGTGCGCGTTCGGATCATCCGACGACCGCGACAACATCTGCGCCGGCGACGGGCTTGCGACCGATATCATCGAGCAGACGCCGAACCGCGACAGCCGCGTGACGCTCGACAAGAGCTCGAAGGATCGCTTCGGTCATTTCCACATCAACGTCGACTGGCGGCTCTCAGCGCAGGACGTCAAGACGATCTCGGCGGTGGCGGAAGAGGTCGGCAAGGCGATCGCGGAGCAAAATCACGGACGCTTCAGGATCGCGGACGATATTCTCGCCGGCGCGCCGGTTCCGGGGTTTCATTGTCACCAGATGGGCACGACGCGCATGTCGGACGATCCGAGTCTCGGCGTCGTCGACGCCGACTGCCGCGTGCACGGCATGAAGAACCTCTACCTTGCTGGTTCAAGCGTCTTTCCGACGGGCGGCGGCGCCAATCCGACCGTGACGGTCGTCGCGCTCGCGCTGCGGCTCGGCGAGCATCTCGCCGGCCTCGATCGCGGGTGACAGGTCAGCGCCGCGCCTCGCGCGGGCTTCGTCCCGTCCAGCGCTTGAAGGCGCGGCTGAACGCGGCGGGATCGGAAAAGCCGACGAGATAGGCGGTCTCATTCACCGAGACCCGGCGCGCGCCGAGATAGTCAAGCGCCATGCGGCGTCGCAGATCGTCAAGCACCGACTGATAGGTGACGCCCTCTGATTTGAGCCGGCGATAGAGCGTCTGACGGCTCATGCCGAGAAGCGGCGCTATGCGATTGATTGAGACGTCGCCGGTGTGAAGCACCGCCAGCAGATATTTCTCCACCTCGCTTTTGACGCTGTCGGACTCCCTCAGCGCGGTGAGCAGCGTCTCGGCGCGCTCAGTGAGGACGCCGAAGGCGTAGCGGTTCTCGGTATTGATGCGCAGCGTCGGCCAGATCGGGTTCATGCGAATGGCGTTTCGCGCCGCGCCGAACGTCACCGGAACCTTCCAGATGCGCTCGTAGGCGTCTTGGTGCGCGGGAGCGCTATGAGTGACATGCGCTTCAAGCGCGAAGACGTGATCCGGAAAGTTCCGGCGCGACCCGACGATGAAACGCGACCACGTCGTTTCCGTCAGCTCCGGGAAATCATTCGGATTTTCGCGAAGGTCTTCAAGCCACATGCCGCCGTCCCGCATGACGTTGGCGAAGCGCGGCCCTTCGACGACGCCGTCGACCTCGATAACGAGACGGCTGTAGCGGTTCATCTGCGCCAGCGCTTCCGCCATTGTCGCCGAGGCGTGGGCGATCAGGCCGACGACGGAGAAATTTCTGAAATCCGTCCCCGCGCCGAACTCGAGGGCGAACGCAGGATCGCCGGTCAGGCGGATCGCCGCGCGCATCAACGCCTGGTAGCGGTCGAAGGGCACGCGCGCGTCGAAATCTTCAAGCGACGCCGGCGTCAGTCCGGCCGCGTCGTGCAGCGCTCCGGCGTCCGCGCCCTTCGACCCGGCGAAAGCGATGAGCGCGCTCGCGTATCCAGCCGCCACGGACGCCTTAGTCATGACGGACAGCGCCCGCGATACGGGCGATCAAATAAGTGGGACGGTCGATCATGGGTCGGAAGCAAAACAGGCGCTAGCGGTCAGCGGCGTAGCACACCCCGGGGTCGCCTTGTGAAGCCTTCATCCGCCGTAACGCCCGTAAGCCTCGCCGTCCTGAAGGGCTCGGGGGTCTTGTGGTTCCTGGTCGCCTATGCCGGTCAGCTCTTTTTCGCCTTCTACACTGCTGCTTATTACGGCGGATCGGCGCTCCGGGGCGAGTTATCCGCCTGGAACGATGTCATGCCTTACGGCCTCATGGAAGGCGATCCGGATGGTAACGCCGCGCTCGGCGTCCATCTCTTCCTCGCTGCAATTCTGACGGCGCTCGGACCGTTGCAGCTCGTTCCGTGGATCCGGGCGAAGACGCCGGTCTTTCATCGGTGGAACGGACGGCTCTATCTGACTTTCGGCATAATCGCTGCGGCTGCGGGCGCCTATCTCACCTGGACGCGCGGCGCGCTCGGTGGGATCATCAATCAGATTTCGATCACCGGGGACGCCGTTGCAATTCTCATCTGCGGAGTCCTGGCGGCGAGGTTCGCGATCGCGCGGGACTTCGAGCGCCACCGGCGCTGGGCGACGCGGTTCTTTCTTGTCGTGAGCGGCGTCTGGTTCTTCCGCATCATGCTGATGGGTTGGATCGTGGCGAACGGCGCGCCGGTCGGCGTCGGCCGTGAACTCAATGGTCCGGTCGCCTATACGATAGGCTTTGCGCAGTATCTCGTTCCGCTCGCGGTCTACGAGATTTACTGGCGTGCGCGCGATCTCGGCGACGCCGCGTCGCGGGCCGGCGCCGCCGTGATGATGCTGGCTGCAACGGCCATGACCGGCTTCGGCGTCTTCGCTGCGGCGATGGGAATGTGGATGCCGCGCCTTTAGTTCTCGCGAAGCGCTGTGCTTGACACTTCTGCAATCGGCTTCAGGAGATAGGCGAGCACCGTGCGCTTGCCGTTCAGCACGTCGACTGTGGCGGCCATGCCCGGCGACGGCGCAAGCGCGCCCGTTCCGGTCGAGAGCGCCGCGTCATCCAGGCGAACGGTGACGAGGAAATGCCGCGCCCCGTCTTTCGGATCCTCAATCGCGTCGGGGCTGATGGTCTCGATGACGCCGTCGAGACTGCCGTAGACGGATGAATCATAGGCGCTGATGCGCACCTTGGCCTTCTGCCCGACCTGCAGATGGCCGATATCCGACGGCTTGATTTTCGCTTCCACCAGCGGCGTGTCGTCGGCGGGCACGACCTCGACGATCGTCTCGCCAGGCTGCACGACGCCCCCGACGGTCTGAACGAGCACGCGGTGGACGACGCCGTCGATCGGCGCGCGAACGGCGGTGCGGTCGGCGCGGTCGCGAAGTCCCGGCAGGTCGCCCTTGACGTCCGCCATGTCGGCGCGCGCCCTGGCGAGTTCGTCGGCGACGGCGGCGTAGAACGTGTTGCGGACGCGCGCGACTTCGCTTTCGGCGCTGCCGACGGCGATCTCCGCGCGCTGCTTCTCGCCCAGCGCTGACGCCAGGCGCTGGCGTGCGCGAAGGAGCTCGATCCGCGGTTCAATGCCTTTTCTTACGAGGCCTTCGACCATCGCCAGCTCTTCAGCCGCAAGCGCATGAGTTTCGATCGCGAAGTCGCGCGCGGCGACGGACTCGTTAAGCTTGGCCTGCTCGATTGCTAGCGCAGCTTCAAACTCCTGCTTGCGGTTCTGAAACAGGGTGCGTTCGTTGGCGACGACTTCGGGTGCGGCGGCGGCGAGGCCGGCGGGAAAGTCGATCTCCGTCCCAGCCGCGGCGGCTTCAAGGCGCGCAATGCGCGCGGCGAGAGTGTAAAAGCCGCCTTCGCCCGAAGAGAGTTTGGCGTTGATCTGCGTCGGGTCCACCCGAACAAGAATATCGCCCTTTTTCACGCGCTCGCCCGGGCGTACGAGAATTTCCTCGATGATGCCGCCTTCGAGATACTGGACTTTTTGCAGGTGGTTCGAGGGCACGATGCGACCCTCGCCGCGAGTGACGCGGTCGAGTTTGGCGACGCTCGCCCAAAGAAAGGCGATCGCCAGCAGTCCTGCGATAGCATAAAGCAGGATCTGCGCAGCCCGCGACGGCTCGATCGGCAGCTCCTTGTCGACTTCGCTTGTTATCGCCAGCGTCACGGTCGTCCTACTCCGATCCGGCGCGGGGTTCGCGCGAGCTCACGCACGTTCGTCGCGGCTTCAATGCGCGCCGGCGTTGCGCCAGTCATGGAACGAAGCACCTCGTCTCGCAGGCCGTCGACGACGATGCGCCCCTGATCGACGACGATCACGCGATCGACCAGGGTGAGCATGGACAACCGGTGGGTGACGAGAATGAGCGTGCGCCCTTCGGTGACTTTGCGAAGCCGTGCGACAAGTTGGGCTTCCGCCTGCGCATCGAGATTGCTCGACGGCTCGTCGAGCAGCAAGGCGGCCGGCTTCGTCGCGAGGGCGCGCGCGAGAGCGATCGCCTGCCTTTGCCCGCCAGAGAGACCTTCGCCGCGCTCGCCGAGACGCTGATCATAACCGGCGTCGGTTGCGCCGACGAAGTCATGAACGCCGGCGACTTTCGCCGCTTCGAGAATGTCAGCGTCCGTCAGCGATTCAAGGCCGAGCGAAATGTTTTCGCGCACCGTGCCCGAAAACAGGCAGACGTCCTGCAGCACGGCCCCGATCCGCGCGCGCAGGTCCGCAGGGTGAATCTGGCGCAGGTCCGTATCGTCGATCAGCACCTGACCGTCCGCGGGCTCGTAGACGCCAAGGGCCAGCCTGACGATCGTCGACTTGCCGGATCCGTTGCGGCCGAGAATGGCGAGCCTTTCGCCCTCGCCGAGGGTGAAGCTGACGCGGTCGAGCGCCCGCGCCTTTTGTCCGGGGTAGGAAAAGCTCACCTCGCGAAATTCGATCTTGCCGGCGAGACCGCTGCGGCGGAGATAGGCGCGAGTAGGATCGACTTCGGAGCGCGCGGTCATCAATTCGTCGAGCGCCTTGTAAGAAGAAAGCGCGCCGCTGATGCGGCCGAGGAGGCTCGCGACCTGTGCAAGCGGGGCCATTGCGCGCCCCGTAAGGATCACGCTCGCGATCAGGGCGCCCATCGATAGCTCGTTGGCGCCGACCAGCATGACGCCGAGGACGACGACGCCGACCTGCGCGCCCTGCTGGGCGAAACCCGCGAAATTGACCGCGAGCTGATTGATAAAGCGACCGGCGGTCGCGATCCGCGCCTGACGCAGGACCCCCTTGCGCCAGCGCTCGCGCATCATCGGGCCGGCGGCGACGCTCTTGACTGTTTCAAGGCCTGAGAGCGCTTCAATGAGGACGCCGTGCTTCTCACGGCCCTCGGCGAGCGCGGACTTTGTATTGCGCAGGATCAGCGGCTGAGTGAGGAGGCCGACGATCAGCGCCGACAAGACCCCGATCAGCGGGATGATGGCGATGGGCCCGCCGACGAGCGCGACTGCGCCGACGAAAATGAAAATGAACGGCAAGTCGATCACGGCGGTTAGCGTCGCGGAGGAGAAGAAGTCTCGCAGATTTTCAAATTCCTTGACGAGACCCGCGGTCGCGCCTGCTCCGCCCTTGCGCGCATCAAGGCGCATCGTCATCAGGCTGTCGAACACATTAGCGCCGACGACAGCATCGAGGCGTTGACCGGCGACGTCGATGAAATAGCCGCGCAGGGACTTAAGGATGAAGTCAAAAAGATGCGCGGCGACCACCCCGATCGTCAGCGCCGCCAGCGAAGAAAGCGCGTTGTTTGGAATAACCCGGTCGTAGACCGTCATGATGAAGAAGGACGAGACGAGGCCGAGAACGTTGACAAAGAACGCTGCAAGCGCGGTTTGACCATAGACGCGCGAATTCGCGATGACAGGCCCCGCGAGCCAGTGCTTCGTGGCGGTGATGTCGCTGAGAAGAGTCGAGATGCGGCTCATCGCTGCGCCGTCCTGTCTTCGTCGCGAGGCGAGAATCGGCGGATCAGATCGCCGGTGAACTCCATCAAGGCGAACGCCGCCATGTCGCGGTCGGCGCGACCCGAGAGGCGGCGCACGCCCGCTTCAAACCAGTCATTCTCCGCTTCGATGAGATCGAGCAGCGTTCCGCGCGATGCGCGAAAGCGCTCGGCGACCAGGTCGCGTGCGGCGCGGTTGGCGGCGTACGCATCTTCCAGCGCTTGAAGTCGCGCCGCTGCTGTCGCCTGCCGTTCAAAGGCGATTGCAGCATCGCGCTCGATCTCCCGGCGGATCAGGTCTTCCTCGCGGGACTGCCGCTCGGCGGCGTTTTTCGCACGAGCGATCTCGGCGCCTCGCGCCCCGCCGGCGAAGAGATCATAGTTGAGATTGACGCCGGCGCGAATGTCATAGTCCTCGGCGCCGTTGAAGACGTCGAAACTCACGCTCGAAACATTGGCGCGGACTTCCGGAAGACGCCGCCCTTTCGCTGCGCCGATCTCCGCCTGGAAGCCGTCAGTGCGCGCGACAGCCGCCGCCAGCGTCGGGTCGTTCTGAAAGGCGAGCGCGATGGCGGCGTCGCGGCTCGAAACGCCGCTGGGGCTGTACTCCGGAAAGGAGAGCGCAGAGGGCGGCTCGCCGAAAAATTCAATATATCGGATTTCAGCCGTTCTGGCGCTCTCGGCGAAATCCGCCGCCCGGGCTTTCGCCGCAGCAAGGCGCGCCTCGGCGCGGACAACATCAGCCTGTGCGCTCGCGCCCAAGCGCTCGCGTTCCTTCATATTGCTGACAAGCTTTTCGTGGCGCGCGACGAATTCCTCTCCGAGCGCCGCCATCCCCTGCTGAACCGCCGCATCAAGATAGACCGAGAGGGCGCGCAGGGCGAGGTCGTTGATGCGCGCTTCGATCGTACGCTCGCGTTCGCGCGTGCGCGCGCGCGCCGCCTTGATCCGGGCGAAGGCCGCGCCGCCGTCGAAAACGAGCTGGCTTGCGGTCAAACCCGCATTCACCTGTCCGTTCGGTTGCAGCGAGTCGACGACGTTCGGCGTCGATGCGCCGAAGCGGCGGTCGATGACGTAGTCGGCGTCAACATTCGCCGAGAGCCGCGGATAGAGCGCGGCGCGCGCCGTACGGGTTTCAGCCCGCGCGATCGCGGCTTCTGACTCATCGGCCGCCAGCAGCGGATGACGCCGGATCGCTTCGGAAATCTTTTCGTCGAACGCAGCTTCGGTGGAAAGAGCCGTAGTCCCTTGAATTGCAGATCTTGCGGGCCCGCCGGCGGACCCGTCACCGGCGGACGGGTAAAGCGAGCCTGGATAATCTACGGAGGCGGCCATGGCGGACGGAATCGCCGTCAGCGTGACCGCGCACAGGAGCCCCTGCAACCGGACTTTCATTTGGCCGCTCGCCCTCAACATCCCGG
>CAZGXT010000012.1:0-20745 GCA_964529675.1 uncultured Caulobacterales bacterium | reverse complement strand
AATCCCAGAAGCGCGGCGAAATAAGCCTGACAATACGATTCGAGTTCGGAGTTCATCCGGCGCGCCCGTCCAATCGCCTGCAAGGCTGCGAGCAGTGCTAGGGCGACGGCTCCCAAATAGAGCGAAAGGCCGACAAGACCGGAATCGAGGACGATCCTAAGGTAGCTGTTGACGATGTCGATGATGCCCTGGCCCTGGACAAGCTCCTGCATCGCGGGGCTGTCCATGTACCCTTCAGAGCCGAACCAGGGAGTCTGCATCGCGACCTGCCAGCCGATTGCGAATAGATCCTGTCTATAGTCGATCGTGTTGCTCTCTCCCTCTCCAACAAAAGGGAGGATGCCGAGGATTGAGTCGCCGAAGGGTGTGACCGCGAGCACGAGGAGTCCGACGGCTCCGGCGACGCCTAGACGGAACAGATTTGCAAACGCTCTCCTTGACGTCGCGACATACGCGCCGATGGCGAGCGCGCCGCCTATCCAAGGGCCGCGAGAGAATGTGGCGAGAAGACCCGCGGCGATGGCGGAAATGGAGAGAAACGCGAAACGCTTGTTCTGGGCGCTGGCCGTGAGCGCCGGCGTCAGCGCCAGGCCGACGGCGAGGAACAGGCCGAAGGCGATCGGGCCAATGACCGATCCATAGGCGCGCAGAAAACCTGACCTCTCAACATAGCGAAGGGCTGTCGAAACGTCCCAGTTCTCAACGGCCGTCGCATAAACGTGCCAGCCAAGAACGACCTCCGCCGCCGCTACGCCTGATAGGGCGACCAGTGGGATGACGATGGCGGCGGTCGCCAATCGAATGCGATCGACCGTCCAGCGCATCCGGCTGAAGACGAGATATTGCGCGACGGCGGTGAGAATGAACGCGGTCGACCGTCGAAAGCCGTGGGTGATTGACGCTTCCCTGAATGCGAGCGTCACCATCAGCAGCGCGTACCCGATGAAAAAGGCCTCTGCGAGGGTTCCCCGCCCCGAACCCCTTACTTCGCTTGGGCGAAGAAGAAGCGGAAACAGGACGACCAACGCAAGAATATTGTATGGGGAAAGGTCGAGAAAATTATTGATCGCGCCGAAGCCCGGCACTGTCTTGCTAGCGGCGGGGACGGCGAACAGCAGCAGCAGATAGACCGCCGGCTTCAGTTTCTCGCCGGCGCCGAATACGGTCACGACGACCGCCATCGCTGCGAGCATCAGCCAGTAATTCGGAACCAGAAAGGCCACCGCCGTGACCGCGAGATAGAGATTGCGCCATCGCGCAAGCGTCGCCGGCGGCACGATGTCGCCGAAGGCCATGCGTGCGTAGACGAACGCCCCGGCGGAGAGGGCGGCGACCACGAACAGGGCCTTGAAGGACTCTATCATCCGCTCGCGATCACAGATCTATGCCCCATTCGCCTTTGACGTCGAAACCGTAGCGATCCGTGAGACGCCGTAGGTCCGGGGCGAGCACATCTATGAGCCTGCTCTCTTCCTCAGAGGTCAACCGGAACCGGCCTTTTGCTTCGGTCTGCGGACGCGTCTTATTGCGCATCCGGTCTCGCCAGTCGCTTGGCGTCACCGCGCGCACGAGACGCCTGGCGGGCGCAAACGCCGCCGCAGCGCGCCAAAGAGGGTGAATTTCGCGGCCCTGCCATATCTGTTCGCCGGCGTTCTTGCGTTCGACGTTCGCGGGCAGGGCGGCGGGGTCGAGGCCGAGATGCTCGCAGGCCTCACGCATTGTCGCCTCCGGCGCCCGCGCCATGCGTTCCACGGACGTGATCAGCAAGGCGCCGCGGTCAAAATAGTCGGCGTACTGATCGAGTTGGGCGGCGTAGCGGGAAATCGCCATCGACACCGGCGAGACCCCCGCATCAAGGCTGTGATCAGGTCGGTCCGAGTCGATTCTGCCGACTTCGCGCCGCTTATGCTGAACATGCTGGGCGTGACTTTCAATGCGGCGGAGCGGGTGACGCAGAGAATAGACAAGCCGGAAATCGCCGCCGAAGGCGCGCAGCCTCGCCGGAATATCGCCGCAATAGGGGTGTTTGGCGTAATCGGTGCTGCCGTCGAGACGGATTTGGTGTTCGCCGGCCTCAAAAGCGAAGAGCGAGTGGTAATGGTCGCGCCCCTTGCTGAACTGCTCGTCGAAGGCGAAGAAGCCTGGCTCCTTGGGATGGGACGGCGCGACGGCGGGATGGGCGGCAAGATGATCGAAAAGCGTCGTCGTGCCCGCCTTCATCGCGCCGATGATCAGGGCGTAACGCTCCATGAGCTCTCACCTCTTCAAGATGCAATGACGAAAGAACCTCCTATCAAGTTTTGCGCCCATTGCGCCAGATTGCGCCGCCGCGCGGCGACACGGCTCTTGCATTGCGCGCGCGTTGACTTATCGCGAGCCCCTCGCCGTCGCGATCGCCGTTAACCAAGGACAACCATGCTTTCCCGCCTGCGCGCGCTCCTTTCGCCTGGCGCCTCCCTCAAGGGCCGGGCGCTCAAGGGCGGCGTCGTCGCGCTTGGAGGCTTTGGGGCGGCGCAGGCGCTGAGGCTCGCGTCAAACCTCATCATGACGCGCCTGCTCGCCCCCGACGCGTTCGGCCTGATGGCGGTGGTGCTGGCGATTGAAATCCTGATCGGCATGCTCAGCGACCTTGGCCTTAACGCCAGCATCATGCGGTCGAAACAGGGCGCTGAACCGGCCTTTCTCGCGACCGCGCGGACGATGCAGTTGGCGCGCTCGCTGTTCATCGCCTTCATTATGGTGGCGGTGGCGGCGGTTCTGCCGCCGCTTGCCGCCTCCGGGTTTTTTCCAAAGGGTTCAGTTTACGCCGATCCGCGGCTTCCCTGGTTCATGGCGCTGATGGCTTTATCGGTCGTGGTCACGGGCTTCAACGCTATGCGTGTCGCCCTCCACAATCGATCTTTGAACCTTATTCCTGTCATTCGCCTTGAACTTGGGGCGCAAGCGATCGGCGTCGCTGCGACTGTCGCCGGCGCGCTTGCAGGTTTTGGCGCCTATGCGCTGGCCTTCGGCGGTGTGATCGGGGCCTCCGCCAAGTCCCTCGGGTCGCACTTCCTTCTCTCGGGCCCGCCCGCGCGGTTCGGCTTCGATCGGGCGCATTTCAAAGAAATCTTCGGCTACGGGAAATGGCTGCTTCTGGCGTCGACGCTCGGCTGGCTCGTCCAGCGCGGAGACCAGGTCCTGTTCGGTTGGTTGTTTGAAGCGACCGCCTTTGGTCTTTACTCAATCGCCGTGATCTGGATTTTCACGGCGCGCAATTTGATTGAGATGGTCCAGCGGCGCGTCGCCTATCCGGCTCTGTCAGAACTTCACCGTGAGCGGCCGCATGATTTGACGCGGGTCTACCGGCGCATCCGTCGTGTCTATGAGGCCGGATGCGCGGCGTTGTTTCTTGTCATCGTCGCTTCTGCGGACGTCGTCGTCCGCATTCTCTACACCGACGCCTACGCCGATGTAGCGCACTACCTTCGCCTCCTGGCCGTGACCATCTTGCTGGTGCCCTACAAGTTGCTGTCGACGGTCGTATTGACAGGGGGCGACAGCCGGAACTTCACTATCATCGCGGTCGCGCCAGGCGTAGCGCTGTTCGGACTGACGCCGCTGGTGCTCGACTGGCGCGGCGCTGATGCTGCGATTCTGTTCGCTGCGCTGACGCCTTTACTGGCGATTCCCTTCAACTGGCGGTATGCGGCGAACTACGTCAAGATCGACTATCTGCGGGAGTCCGCGATGGCGGTCTTCGCCATCGCTTCGGGGTTGATGCTGCTGCGCTTCGCTTGAGGAGTGCGCCGCCGAGATGGAAGAGAACAATGTTGGATGTAAGACAAACCGAGATTCCGGGCGTCCTGATCTTGACGCCGAAACGCTGGGCCGATGCGCGCGGCTTCTTCGTCGAGACCTGGAACGCCGACAGATTTCGACAGGCTGGCGTTGCGCAAGACTTCGTCCAGGACAATCACTCCTATTCGGCGGAAGCCGGCACAGTACGCGGGCTGCACTACCAGTCGCCGCCCCGCGCGCAGGCGAAGCTCGTCCGGGTCATGCGCGGCGCGGTGATCGACGTCGCTGTCGACGTGAGACAGGGATCGCCGACCTATGGCAGGCATGTCCGCGCGTTGTTGTCGGCTGAGAACGGCGCGCAGCTCTTCGTTCCCGCGGGATTTCTCCATGGCTTCGCCACCCTCGCGCCGCATACGGACGTCGCCTACAAGGTGACTGACTATTACTCGCAGCCGAACGATGGCGGCGTACTCTGGAACGATCCAGACCTTGCGATTGACTGGGGCGTAGATCCCGCGCGCGCCGTTCTTTCCGATAAGGACGCAAAAGCGCAGCGATTTGCCGCCTTCAAGTCGCCATTCTGAGCGTCACTCGACCGGCGACAGGTCGATAGTCTCAACCGCAATCGCGCCCCACGCCTCTGCGGGGGTTGCGAACGGATTGCGATCAAGAACGGCGAAGACCGCGCGTCGCCCCTCGGCGATTACGCCGCGTTCCGCTCCGACCCCGAGCGCCAGGGCGGCGTCGCTCGTTATCGCCTCCAGCGCTTCTTGCGGAGACAGACGGACCCCGCTGTCCCCTGTCAGATAGCGCGCAGCCGCACCGATGAGAGACGTTTCGCCGCTTGCCGGCGTCAGCGCGATGAGTCCGGTAAGCGCCTGCGCAGGCGACGGGTCGGCTGAGGTTCCCGCGGTAGGGGCCGCGGCGCAGCCCTCTGCCGCAGCCTCGCCTGATAAGACGAGCGGAACGCCGATCTCCGTCAGCATCCGCACCGCTTCCGCCGTGACGGGGCCGCGCGCCTCGATTGTCACCCGGCCAAGCATCTTGCGTTCTGCCGCGCGCTGCGCCGCTGCGATCGCGGCGGCGAGCGCGACCGGTCCGCCAGCGATTACGCGCACTTGCTCGCCGCGTGAGCCGAGCGCCGCAAGTTCTTCAGGAATCAGCACGCCCTGGCAGGGAATTTCGATGACGTTGAGCGCATTTGGCTCAAGCCGGGCGTCGACGAAGGCAGGCAGCAATGTCCGCCGAAGAAACTTCTCATCAAAGGATGCGCCGGGATAAGCCTGAACGAGGTCGTCTATCGCGCCGAGATCAAGAATGACGCCGTTCTTCACAACGATCGCTTCGGCGAACGGGCGCGCGACCGTCATCGTCAAAATGGTCGACTGATAGATGACGGCCCCATCGCCTGGACGGAGTCGCGACGATTGCTCCATCCGCCCGCAGGCGCTGATCGAGACGGCCAGCGCCGCAACAGCGCTCAAGTGCAAGGCCAATTGCAAATCGCACCCTCCCGACTGGAGTGTGCGCGTGAATAACGGCGACGGCAATCGGCGCCCTTCAATAATCAAATCTTTCCGTGACAGGCCTTGAACTTTTGGCCGGAGCCGCACGGGCAGGGCGCGTTGCGCGGGACCGCGCCCCATGTCTCAGGCTTTGCAAGATCGACTTCCTGGGCGCGCGCAAAGCCAGACATGGTGGCGAGGCCGGCCGAGGCCCCGCGACGCAGCCGCTCCGCGGCCGCAGCCGCCGCGCTCGCCACTTCGTTTTCGCCGGTGTGCGGATTGACATGGCTTTCAACGGTGCGCTGGGGCGCCTGCGGGCGCGGCGCAGCGTCCTCCGGCCGCGACACCTGCAGCCACATCAGCGTGCGAGTGACGTCGCGTCTCAAGCCGTCGAGCAAGGCCTCAAACAGCGCGAACGCCTCAGTCTTGAACTCATTGACGGGGTCGCGCTGCGCGTGGCCGCGCATCCACACGACGGACCGCAGATGGTCGAGCATCTGCAGATGCTCGCGCCAATTCGTATCAAGGACGTGGAGCAGGATCGACTTTTCGATCCGCCGCATGATGTCGATGCCGATCTCGGCGTTTCGGCGCGCCGCGTGGTCGCCGATCGCCTTGGTCAGCTTCTCTGAGATTTCGACATCGGCGACGCCTTCCTGCTTCGCCCATCCGGCGATCGGCAATTTCAGATTGAAGATCTCTTCAATCTTTCTTTCAAGGCCTTCGGCGTCCCATTGCTCGGCGTAGGACTTCGCCGGAATGTGTTCGGCGACCAGATCGTTGACAAGCTGATCGCGCATGTCGGCGACGATGTCGTCGACGGCGCTCGCGGCCATGAATTCCTTGCGCTGTTCGTAGATCGCCTTGCGCTGGTCATTGATGACGTCGTCGAATTTCAGGAGGTTCTTGCGGATGTCGAAATTGCGCTGCTCCACTTTCTTCTGCGCGGTTTCGACGGCCTTGGTGAACCAGGGATGCTCTATCGACTCATCCGGCTTGATGCCGAAGCGCTTCAGCATCTTCTCCATGCCGGAGCCGAAAATGCGCATCAGATCGTCTTCCAAGGACAGGAAGAACTTCGTCGCGCCAGGGTCGCCCTGGCGGCCGGAACGGCCGCGCAGCTGGTTGTCTATGCGCCGGCTTTCATGGCGTTCCGTACCAAGAACAAACAAACCGCCCGCCTCTATCGCCTTCTTCTTGGCGTCGGCGACCCTTGCTTCGATCTCCGCGCGCTTGCGCTTGATCGTGTCCTCGTCATCGCCTTCGGCGAGACTGTCGAGGATTTGTTTGTCGACCGAGCCGCCGAGCTGGATGTCCGTGCCGCGTCCGGCCATGTTGGTCGCGATCGTCACGCCGCCCGGCTTGCCGGCGTCGGCGACGATATCGGCCTCCTGCTCATGGAAGCGCGCGTTCAGAACGTTGTGGGGAACGGGAGTCTTCCTGATCGAAAGTTCTTCGATATAGGCGGCTCGCTCAAGCAGCTCCTTCTTACGGTCGGCTTCCTTGTCCTTCAGCTCCTCCGCGCGGGCCTTGAGGGTTCTTGCGACGTCGCGCCAGAATCCCTTGTCGCTGAGAAGGTTCGAAAGGTGCTCCGATTTTTCGATTGAAACGGTGCCGACGAGGACCGGCTGGCCCTTGCGATGGCACTCAGCGATCTGGACGGCGATCGCCTTATATTTTTCCGCCGCGGTCATGTAGAGTTCGTCGTCCATGTCGGCGCGCGCGACCGGGCGGTTTGTCGGGATTTCAACGACGCTCAACTTGTAGATGTCGGCGAATTCGGCCTCTTCCGTCAGCGCCGTGCCGGTCATGCCGGCCAGCTTTTCGTAGAGCCGGAAATAATTCTGGAAGGTGATCGACGCGAGCGTCTGGTTTTCAGGCTGGATTTGCGCTTTTTCTTTCGCTTCGACCGCCTGGTGAAGTCCTTCCGACCAGCGTCGGCCTTCCATCATGCGGCCGGTGAATTCGTCGATGATGACGATCTTGTCGCCGCGAACGATGTAATCCTTGTCTTTCTGGAAGATCTTGTGCGCTTTCAGCGCCTGGTTGACGTGGTGGACGATCGAGATGTTGACGGCGTCATAGAGGCTTTCGCCTTGCAGGAGGCCCGCCTCTTTCAGCATTCCTTCGAGGCGCTCATTGCCCTGTTCGGTGAAGGTGACCGAGCGCTGCTTCTCGTCGATTTCGAAATCGCCCGCCTCTAGGCGAGGGATGAAGCCGTCGATGGTGATGTAAAGTTCCGATTTGTCATCCGTCGGCCCCGAGATGATAAGCGGCGTTCTCGCCTCGTCGACCAGGATCGAATCGACCTCGTCGACAATGGCGTAATGATGCCCGCGCTGCACCATCTCCTCGCGGGTCGCCTTCATGTTGTCGCGAAGGTAGTCGAACCCGTATTCGTTATTGGTTCCGTAGGTGATGTCGCAAGCGTAGGCCGCACGCCGCTGCGCGTCGGTCAGGCCGTGAACGATGCAGCCGGTGGTGAGGCCGAGCCGCTCATAAACGCGGCCCATCCATTCGGCGTCGCGCCGGGCGAGATAGTCGTTGACGGTGACGACATGAACCCCGCGGCCTGTCAGCGCATTGAGATAGACCGGCAGCGTTGCGACGAGCGTCTTGCCTTCGCCGGTCTTCATCTCGGCGATATTGCCCTCGTGAAGTATCATCCCGCCGAGCAGCTGGACGTCGTAGTGCCGCTGACCTAAGGCGCGCTTGGCGGCCTCGCGAACCGTCGCAAAGGCTTCCTCAAGGATGTCGTCAAGGCTTTCTCCGCCGGCGACGCGCGCCTTCAGCGCCGCGGTCCGCGCCACGATTTCGGCGTCGCTCAGCTTGGCGACGGCGGGCTCCAGCGCATTGATCGCCTCGACGCGGCGCCATAATGGCTTGATCCGGCGGTCGTTCGAGGAGCCGAAAATCTTTTTCGCAATGCCGAAAAACGCCATCGAGAGACGAACCTTCAGATCGGGTCTTCAGATCGGACCCAAGGGACGGGGCGGCCGCGCCGCTGCGAGTGGATGCGACCCCTTCGGACGCTGGCGTCGCTCAAGCTTTGAGGAAAGCCGGCAGCGGGGTCGGCGGGGCCTGTCGCCCGGCGGCGGAGAGATAGTGACGGCCCCGATGACTGTCAACGAACGCAGCGCCCATGCAGGATAAGAAGCATACCGCAAGCTCTGGCGCCGCCGCCCCTTTTATTGGGGCGCTCTTCCATTTGGTCGCCAGGGCGGTCTCGACGATCTGGCGGCTCGCGGGGGCCCTCGACAGCGCGCTCTGGCGCGGCGCAAAGCTCGGGGCGGCGGCGACCGTCCGCGCGATCGGGTCATCCCTCAAAGTCGCTTCAGGCGCCGTTGCGGACGTCTTCGCCTGGCTGCCGTCACGCGGGGGGCGAGCCTACGCGGCCTTCTCCGGCGTCATCCTTGTCGTAGCCGCGCTGTGGATCGTCGATGAAATTCGCGGTGCGGCGTCGCAGTCGTCGGGCTTTGAAGCGATTTTCAGGCCGCCCGACAACGCCGCAGACCCGATTGTCGCGCGCCTGGACGGGCGATTTGTGCACTTGAGCGAGGTTGAGGCGGCGGCAAAGACCTCAGGCCAGCTCCTCGAAGACGAAGCTTTATCGGTTGAAGCAGCGTTCGCCCGCGAACTCGTCGACGCCTATGTCGAGCAGCGCCTTCTCGCCAAGGCCGCCCTTGAAGAAGGCGTTCAACGCGACGAGAAGGTTGCAGCGCGGCTAGGCGCGGCGCGGGATCGCATTCTGGCCGCGTCCTATATGCAGGCGCAGATCGACGCCGCTGTTACGCCAGAGCGTGTGCGGCGCCTGTTTGACATGCATGCCGAAATGACGCGTCTTGGCGACGAGGTGCGGGCGCGACACATCCTCGTCGCCACCGAAAGCGATGCCCGTCCAATCATCGCCGCGCTTGCGGCAGGGGGTGATTTCGGGGCTTATGCCCGGGCGCGCTCTCTCGACCGGGCGACGGCGCCGCTCGGCGGCGAAATCGGCTGGTTCACCCGGGACATGATGACGCCGACGCTCGGCGAGGCGGCGTTCACGACGCCCGTCGGCGCTATTGCAGAGCCGTTCCAGTCGGATTTCGGATGGCACATATTGGAAGTTCTCGATCGCCGGCCGACGCGCGGCGTCGCCTTCGCATCAGTCCAGGACAACATTAAGAGGTTCTTAACCCTTCGAGCGATCGACGACACGCTGGAATCTCTTAAGGAAAATGGAGAGGTGCTTTATTTCCCTCCCGAGAGCCAATCCGAACGCGGCGCGGCGGGCGGCAGCTGACCTTGAAATTACTAAAGTTTTAGCGGCCTTGGAAACCGGCCCGTAAGGCGCGGGGCCTAAGAATTGGGGCGGAAAAATGGCGAAGCTGCTCATTGTGGCGGCCGCCGCTTTGATCGACGCCGACGGACGCGTTCTTCTTGCGCGGCGGCCGGCGGGCAAGGCGATGGCTGGCCTCTGGGAGTTCCCCGGAGGCAAACTCAATGACGGCGAAACGCCGGAGAGCGCGCTGGTGCGAGAGTTGCGGGAAGAGTTGGGGATCGAAACGCAGGCGGCCTGCATGGCGCCGATCGCTTTTGCATCTCATGGCTCCACGGACCACCACCTCTTGATGCCGCTGTTCGCGCTAAGGAAGTGGAGCGGCGTGCCGCAAGCGCTGGAGCATGAGTCGATCGCCTGGGTGAAACCGGCGGGATTTGCTGACTTCGACCTTGCGCCCGCCGACAAGCCGTTGGCGGCGCAAGTACGAGATCTTCTGTAACTGCATTCGAGGGGGCCTGACGATGGCGAAAAATCTTAAGCGGACGATCGGCGGCTTCCTGCGTGACGACAGCGGCGCCACAGCGATCGAGTATGGTCTGATCGTCGCACTGGTGTTCCTCGCTGTCATCACCTCCGTGAACACGTTCGCAGACAACACGAACGACATGTATTCGGAGATCGTCAGCGCCCTTAATTAGGGCGGCGCGCGAATCCTGGATCGAGGGCCCTCGCGAAATCGCCGCCAAGAGCGCCGCTCGTCCCCGGCAGGTCAGCTGAAGATCGGGCCGCCCGCTCGTGCCGGCGTCGATCGCCCGGCCGTGTCATTCATTTTCGCGGCCCAAATTGACCGCTTCGGCGAGCGAGGCTCTTGCGGAGCCTGGCTTCAGCGGCTTCTGCTGGCTCGCGTGAGGAGCCCAGCCCGTCAAGGTGACAAGGTCGAACTGGACATGCGGGACCACTTTGAGGCGTGAGAACAGCGACCCGGCTGCGGCGCGGGAAATAGCGCGGCCGCGACCAGCGAGCATCGATGTCTCGCCCATGCCGCGCAAGTCAGCGAACAGCTTCTCCGGCGCCTCATAGCGGACGCGGACGCGATCAAGATCGGCGACCGGAAGGGCGAAGCCTGCGCGCTGCAAGGCCGCCCCCCAATCGCGCACGCTGGCGAACGGGATGACCCGCGCCGAAACGCGGCCCGACGTTTCGGCCTCTGCAGAATAGAGCGCCGTGCGCAATCCGGCCAACGTCTCTTCGCCGAAAACAACGGCGATCAGCAGGCCGTCAGGCTTCAGCGCGCGTCGCAGCTGCGCCAGCGCGCCGACCGGATCATTCGCCGCGTGCAAGGTCAGCACACTGACGATAAGGTCGAAGCGCTCATCAGCGAACGGAACGCGCTCTTCGTCGAAGACGATCCGAGGGGCGTCAGCCGGAAGCCGCTCGGCAGCCAGGTCTGCGTTTACAATCGAACCGACGCCGCATCGCTCCGTCAGCATCGAATTGAGGGGGCCGGCCCCGTAGAACAGCGCGCGGGGAAATCCACGCGTCACCGTCTCCAACCGATCGACGATATCGTCCATCGCGCGCCGGTGAAGGAAGTCATGCGCAGCCAATCGCGCCGCGGCGCGCGCTCGACGGCGCGCATAGAGACGACGGTCAAAAATTTGGGGCGCCGGTGTCGACATCACCGGCAGTTAAGCCTTGCGCGCCCGGCCGCCGCAAGCTCCAGCTTGCGCCCCCGTCAGCTCGTGCAGGTCGCCGGGTCGGCGGTCTGACAGAGCTGCACGCGCGGAGACCGGCGCGGCCACCGGCTCGCCGTCTGATTGAATTCAAACGGGACCTCGTAAACCCGTCCGCTCAGCCTTGATACGTAGGTATAGGACATTTCGACAACGACCAGCGACGCGATATTGCGGACAACGGTCGAGTCGTCGAGCTTCGAGAAGACGGAGTTTGCCGCATACGGCTCCGCCCCCCGTTCATCGATGCTCCAATGAACGGTGACGGCGTCATCGGGATTGGGTCCCTTGATGACGCTGACGACGTTGACCTCTAGCGACGAGGCGTCCGTCGGCTCAAGCAGCCGGCGTACGCCGACGATCGAATCCTGGATCTGGGCGACAGTGATTGAGGGATCGTGTGAGACGAGATCAGCGAGCGAGTTCGATGCGTTTGCGACCCGGCGCTTCACGGTCAGGAGGTCTGACGCTTCGACCGCGCCGAAAAACAGACCGATCGTCATCGGAAGCGTCAGCGCGAACTCGACCGCCGCGATCCCGCCTTCATCAGAAAGCCGGCGCCGCAGGGGTGCGGGCGAGAACTTCCTTGCAATAGCGTTGAAAAGCATCGGCGCTCTCAATTTGCTGCTCGCGAGAAGGGTTCGTTTCGAAGCAGATAGCTTCCGTACAGTCGTCGCTTGCCATTGGCGCGATCCGCCACGTTAACGCCAAGCGCCGGATTGATCGTTTTATAGAGAACACAGACGCGCAGCCGGATGACTTCGTTGTCCAGGCCGGGCTGATAGGCAAGCGCGTCAATGGTGGCCGTGTCGTCGTCCGCGCACGCGACTGACGAAGTATCGGCCGCGAGCGCGGCAAAACTTGCAAACCTCTGCACTTCCACCGTGAGAGCATTGTCGCAGGTGTTGAAAACCACGAGCCGATTGCAGACTTCCTCGAAAAAGTCCTCCTTGGTCAGGTTCGCTTTTTGCACCTGGCCGGTTCTGATAAGTCTCGCAGCCTCTGTCGTCGCCGCATCGACCTGCGAATTGATAAAGTAGAACCAGCCAATTTCGAAAATTGAGAAAATCAGGCCGAAAAAGAAGGGGGCGACCAGGGCGAACTCAACGGCGGTCGATCCTCCCCGGTCCTCGCGCGCGGCGCGCGCTGCTTCACCCCAGCGTTTAACGAATCGGCGTTTCCGCGCATGGTAACGCATGATGCGCCTACCGGCTGACGTGAAGCTGGGAGATGGCCTGCGCGATCGCCGCGAAATGCCGTTTCAAGGCGGCGCCGTCCTCCGCGAGGTAGCGGTGGTTCGGCGTCGAGGCGCAATCATTCATCAGATCGCGCGCGCGTTGGTCGTCTACGATCTTGAAGCCTACCGTGTAGATCGTGATCCCCTCGGATTTCATCGCGCTGCAGAGCGCAAGGGCCTGATCGAAAGCGTGACCGTTCGGCGCGTCGCAGTTAATCTTGTCATTCGAGCTTCCGCTGCCGCTCGTTGAAGACTGCGAGATGACGCCGTCGCAATAGGAGCTGTTGTATTCGCCGTCGGTCATGATCACGACGCTCTTGGAGACCTCGCGATCGCTGTAGAGGGCGGGTTTGCTGTCGCCGGTGAAGATGGAATCGTAGTTGGGCGACACCGCGTACCAGCCCCATGCGACGCCGATGTGCCCGCCGGTCGATCCTGTCGCCGTCAGACTGTTGATCGAGTCGACAGCAGTCGACTTCGTGCGCGTCAAGGGAAGGAGCGGCGCAGAAGGACAACCGTTCGATCCATCGGGGTTGACGTAGACATAGCCGACTTTTGATGTCGCCGGCGGTACGTCATTATACCTCGAACCGCCGGTCCGCTCTGACACGCAATTTGACACGGCGAATGTGCGCCTTGATGAATTCTGATTGATGAAGTGCTTGTAGGCGCAGCCGGTCGACGTGCAATGCGCCGCGCCGCCGGACGTATAAGCGGAGTAGGATCGCGCATCGATGTTGCTTGAATTCGCGGCGTTCCGCAGCTCGAAAGTGTTCGCTGTGCGGTTGGCGACCGTGAAGGTAAGGTCATTGACAGCAGTCATGCCGCCGACGCCGGTGATGAAGATGCGTTCGCCGTTCTGAAAACCGTGGCCGTTCGCGGTGACGACGGCCGGTCTTTCGCGAGTGATGCTTGATATCGAAACCGGCGGCGCCACGGGGCCGCGTGCGTCGACGGCTCTTGCGCCGAGATTGACGGCCCGGCCATAGGGAACGATGGCGACCTTGGAATAGAATTGCGTTTGATCCTCTCTGATGAGGACGTCGACAAACTCTCGCGCCGCAGCCTTTAGGTCGTCGATACGCCCGTCCAGGGCCATTGACCCAGTCGTGTCGAGAACGAGCGCAACCTCAGTGTTTCCCGTCGCGGCGCGCGTGATCTCGGTTTCAGACGAAAGCGACACCTGCGCGAAATTCTCTGCAGCCGCCGGGTTCAAGGCCGTAAACGCAGCCTTGAGAATGAGCGTCTTCATTGTTCCGGATGCGATCGGGGTGATCGTTCGTTGCGTTATCTGGAAATCGACCGAAAGGTTTTCGATCAACGCCTCGTGCTTGAAATTCTCATGAAACAGCGAGCGACCGTAATCCTTCAGGTATTGAAGACGCGCGTCTTCCGACAACGACCTGATTTCGGGGCCGTTCGCTGCGTCCATCTGGGCGATCGCAAGCCCCGCGGAATCAAGCGCCTCGACCAGGTTCGCATTCACCGCATTTCGGCGGGCGAAATCAACGGCTCCGCCCGCGACGACCAGCATCGGCCCCAGGAGCAGCGCGTAAAGTATGGCGATGTTTCCAGATCGTTCAGTAATGAATTGAGGAATGAGGCGCATTTCGCATCTCCTAATTGCAGATTCTTAGGGGTCTTTGCCTCCATATTTTTTTTGATTTTGCTATTTGACCGTTTAACAATCGGTAATTATTCTTCCCTAATTGCGGTAAACCATAACCAAATTCGTACAATGAAATTTATGGAGCGACTGGGTTCTTACGCTCTTGATGCGATTCTGCCGCCTGTTTGTCCGATTACTGACGAACCTGTGGCGCGCTCAGGCGCCCTCAGCGCGCGCGCGTGGGAAAAAGTCCGTTTCATCGACGAACCGATTTGCGTGCGTTGCGGAGCCCCGTTCGCTGTCGATTACGGGCAGGACGCGCAATGCGCAGCTTGTATCGCTGATCCCCCGGCTTTTGATCGCGCACGCGCAGCCGTTGTTTACGATGACGCATCTCACGGATTGATCGTCGGCTTCAAGCATGCGGATCGGACCGATCTTGCGCCTTTGCTGGCCGATTGGCTCGTCCGGGCGGGCGCAGGCCTCGTCACGCAGGCGAGCGTGCTCGCGCCGGCGCCGCTCCACCCGCGGCGGCTTTTTTCTAGGCGGTTTAATCAATCGGCGATCCTCGCCCAAAGGCTCGCGCGCGCGACCGGCGCCGTTTTCGCCCCCCGCTTTTTCCGGCGCTTGAGGCCGACGCCTTCGCAAAAGGGGCTTTCGGCGGAACAGCGCCGGCGAAATCTCGCCGGCGCCATCGGTCCCGGTCCCGAAGCGGCTGCGGTCGCGCATGTCGTCATCGTCGATGACGTCATGACAACCGGCGCGACGCTGTCTGCTTGCGCCCGCGCGGCGCGTAAAGCCGGCGCCAAGCGTGTGGACGCGTTGGTGCTCGCCCGCGCGATGAAGGATGGGGCGGTTCTCGGCTGAAAAGGCGCAGCCCAAGCCCGGCGCGCGGAATCATGGGCGAGGCCCCGGCCGGCTTGTCCCGACCAGCAGCATCGAGATCAGCACCGCAGGCCTGAATTCACGCTTTCAGACCTAGGCGGACAGGCTGATTTGGGACATTCTGCGAAAATGAGCACTTCGGCCGATCCATGAGACCCGTCACAATCTACACAAAGCCTCTTTGTCCTTACTGCGTTCGCGCGCTGACGCTTCTGAAGAAGAAGGGCGTGTCTGTCACCGAGATTTCCGCGGCGTTCGATTCGAGACTGAGGTCGGAAATGATCGAGCGTTCCAAAGGTCGCTCAACCTATCCGCAGATTTTCATCGGCGAGGTCCATGTCGGGGGCAGCGACGACCTCTATGCGCTCGACGCCGCCGGCAAACTCGATGCGCTCCTCGATGGCTGAAGTCGATCACCAGGACCGGTCGTCATTTCGCGCAGCCCTCGTGCAGATGCGCTCCGGAGTTGATCGCGGCCGTAATGTGGACGCGGCGCTCGCGCTGATCGCGGAGGCGGCGAAAGGCGGCGCGCATTTCATCGCAACGCCTGAAATGACGACGGCCGTCGATCGCGACGGCGCGCGGCTTGCGGCGTCGTTGCCGGAAGGGGAGGGAATAGCCGAGATTGGCGCTTTCTCCGCCGCCGCCTCCGATCACGGCGTCTGGCTTCTGATCGGGTCGATGCCGGTGCGGCGAGCGGACGGCAAACTCGCCAACCGGTCGTTTCTATTCGGTCCCGACGGCGCAATTACGGCTCGATACGACAAGATCCATATGTTCGACGTCAGCCTTGCAGACGGTGAAAGCTGGCGCGAGAGCCGGACCTATGAACCCGGCACGGAGGCGGTCGTGGCGCAGACGCCGCTCGCAGCGTTTGGACTCTCCATCTGCTACGATGTGCGGTTTCCAGCGCTCTACCGTGCGCTCGCCCAGGCCGGCGCTGAGGTCCTTTGCGTTCCCGCCGCCTTCACCCGGCAGACAGGAAGAGCGCATTGGAAAACCTTGCTTGCGGCGCGCGCCATTGAGTGCGGCGCCTTCGTGCTCGCGCCGGCGCAAGGCGGCGTCCACGAAGACGGCCGCGAAACCTTTGGTCACTCACTGGTGATTTCGCCGTGGGGCGACATTTTGACAGAGGCGCGCGGCGATGAACCCGGCGTTATCTTCGCTGATATAGACATACGGCGCGCCGTCGTTGCGCGCCGCCAGATTCCGAGCCTATCTCTCGACGCCCCCGCCCTTGGCAATCCCGTTCGCGTGGTCAGTTCCGATTAATGATAAAATACAAGTTAAAATGCGGGTCGGGATGCGCTTTCGAGGGCTGGTTCCGTTCAAGCGAGGACTTTGAGGCGCAAGCAGGCGAGCGGCGCTTGGAGTGCCCCTATTGCGCGTCGACGAAGGTCGAGCGGGCCATCATGGCCCCGTCGCTCGCGCGCGGCGCCGGCGCGCCGGCGCAGGACCGTTCCTCGCGCATGGCGGAGATGCGCGAAGCGATGGCGGATGCGGCCCGCAGGGCGCGGGACTATGTTGAGAAGAACTTCGACTATGTCGGCGAACGGTTCCCCGAGGAGGCGCGCCGCATCCATTACGGCGAAACCAAACACCGCGATATTTACGGCGAAGCGACAGGCGCGGAAGTAAAGGAGCTGGTCGAGGAGGGGGTCGCCGTCGCTCCCTTGCCGGCGGCCCCAGGCGCCGTCGCCGACAAGAAGAAAGTCAACTGACATTACTGGCATGCTCAGAGGCTATTGCCAGCCGCGGGCGCATCGGCTTCTCCTGCATTGATGCACGCCCTCTTGAACCGCTGCCGCGAGATCAGAAATTTCGACGTTTTTGATGATGCGTCGCTCTTGATGCTTCTCGAACGCGCGCGTTGGTTTTCGCTGAACGGAGGGTTGGAGCTCTTCAGGCAAGGCGACGCCGCGGACGCCCTATACTTCGTTCTTTCGGGTCGGCTCATTATCGTGCGACGCGAGGGAGGCGGAGAAGAAGTCGTCGGATATGTTCGCTCCGGCGAGCCTGTCGGGGAGATGTCTTTGCTTTCCGGCGAGACGCGCTCGGCTTCCGCCTATGCGCTTCGCGATACGGAGCTGCTGGCGGTCGACCGCGCTGAGGCCGAAGATCTTCTCGGCAATTGCGCAGATTTCTCGCACGCTCTTGCGAACTCAATAATCTCCCGCGCGCGTCATCCTTTGATGAGCTTCATCCGCGCGCGTCCGAGCGTCTTTGCGCTTGTCGGCGCATCCCCGTCGATAGACATCGAAGAGCGGACGAAGGCGGTCGCGAGGGCTGTCGAGCGCTATGGCCGCAGCGTCGCCATCATTGAATCGCCGGACCAGCTTCAGGAAGGAGAATTCGAGAAACGCGAATCGGCGTGCGACGTGACGCTTCTTCCCACCCGCGTCGGCGATCGCGCTGACTACCGCTTCGCGCTCCGCCACGCTGATCGATTTCTCGTCTTCGCCCGGCAGGACGCCCGGCCGCCGCGCCCGTTTCCGCTCACTCTTACCGAGGATTCGCCTGCGCGGAAGTTCCGACTTGTCGACGTCGTCATGCTTCATGAAGGCGCAAAATCGGGAAGCGTCGCAGACTGGGTCGACGCTGTTGACGCGCACCGCATTTTCCACGTCACCGGGTCGCGCACGACTGAGCGTATCGCCCGCGTGATCGCGGGTCGCTCTGTCGGCGTCGTGATGTCGGGCGGCGGCGCGCGCGCCTATGCGCATATCGGAGCGATCAAGGCGTTACGCGAGCGCCACGTGCCGATCGATTTTCTCGGCGGCGCCTCGATGGGCGCCGTGATCGCCGCCTGCGTCGCAATGGGCTGGAACGATCAGGAGATAGAAGCGCGCGTGCGCGACGGCTTTGTTTCGTCAAATCCGCTCGGCGATCACGTTTTGCCGGTCGTCGCGCTGACTCGCGGGCAGCGCGTCGAGGAGCGCCTCAAGCGCCATTTCGGAGACACGTTGATCGAAGACCTCGAAACGCCCTTCTTCTGCACGTCGTCTGAAATGACGAAGGGCGTCACCAGGGTTCACCGGCGAGGATTATTGCGTCAGGCCTTGCGCGCTTCGATCTCTTTGCCCGGAATTCTGCCGCCCGTCGTCGACGGCGGGCTGCTGCTTGTCGACGGCGCTGTCATGAACAACTTTCCGGCCGACCTGATGAATGGGATGCATCGCGGCGTCACTGTCGGCGTCGACGTGGCGCGTGAGGGTTCGATTTCGTCAGAGGCGTTCGAGAACCCGCCCGGGTTCCTGGGCTGGGTGCGGCGTAATGGAATCCGGTCCGCGCCGCCGATCGTCAGTTTGCTGATGCGGGCGGCGACAGCGCGACCTGAATCGCGGCCGAAGGAAAATCCGACTGACATCCTCGTGACGCCGCCGGTGGCGGGCGTCCAGCTCCGCGACTGGAAATCCTACGACCTTGCGGTCATCGACGGTTACGCCGCCACGCTCGGCGCGCTTGACCGTGAATGGTCGAAAGTGGCCGCGATCGTCAAGGCGGCGTCGCCGGATCAGTCGTAACGGCGGAACAGCCGGGCGAAAAAAGACGGACGCCCGACCTCGTCATTCGCCGCGTGGTGCTTCGAATGATGATCGTCGTCATCGTCGTCGTCGTGATCGCCGCCTGAAAGGTGAGCCGCCGCGTCGGCATGGTTGCAAGCGCCCGAAGGCTGAGCGGCGAGCGTCGACTGGACGGAAGCCATGCAGGCCTCATTATGGCGAAGGAACGCGTTTTCGAGTGCGGCGTTGTTCGCCGTCAGCGACTGTTCAACCTTTTCAGCGAGTCGCTTGACCTCGACGGCAAGCGCTTCGCTCGCCGCCAGGCGAATGGCGGCCTCGGCCTGCGCAGCGCGGCCGGCGGCGGCGATGCGGGCGGCGAGTACGGCGAGAACCGAACCGCCGATCAGGAAGACAAAACCGGCCGCCAACAGGCCGGTTTGAAGCACGGACATCGACATGGAAGGAAACCCCTTAGTACCCCGAGGCGCGCGTTTTACGGCATCGCTGATCAAGGGGTCCAGCGTCGCTCAGCGTCGACAAAATATTTTTCCTGACGCCGCGCTACGTCTTGACGAAGCGCGCGCACAATCGGGCTCGATACGGAGCTTCAGCCGTCGAGGACCCCCAAACAGGTCGTCGGTCAGGGCTTTACGGCCGTCATCATAAAATTGACATCGGTGTTTTCCACAACACGCCAAACGTCGAGAAGCGGGTTGTAGGCGACGCCGGCCGCAGCCGTAACCGTCATGCCCGCCGCCGTTAGCGCCGCGCTGATTTCCTCCGGCTTTTGAAACTTGGCGGGGTCGTGCGTGCCCCGCGGAAGCCAGCCGAGCACATATTCGGCGCCGACCTTGGCGAGCGCAAAGGCCTTCAAGGTCCGGTTGATGGTGGCGACGATCATCATCCCGCCAGGCGCCACAAGACCCGCCGATGTTTTCAGGAAGAAGGCGGGATCGGCGACATGCTCGACGACTTCGAGGTTTAGGACGATGTCGTACGGTTTTTCGCGAGCGTCGGCGAGCGCCTCGACCGTCGCGACGCGATAGTCGATATCGAGCCCGGCGCCGCGCGCGTGGACCGCCGCCGTTTTGACATTGCGCTCCGAGGCGTCGACGCCGGTGACAGACGCGCCAAGCCGTCGCATCGGCTCGGACACCAGCCCGCCGCCGCAACCGACATCAAGCAGGCGCAAGCCCTCCAGCGGCCGCTTGTCGCGCGGGTCCCGGCCGAAATGAGCGCAAAGCGTATCCCGAATATAAGCAAGACGCGCGGGATTGAATTTGTGAAGCGGCTTGAATTTGCCGAACGGGTCCCACCATTCATCGGCGATCTTGGAGAATTTCTCAACTTCCGCCGGATCGATAGTCTGGCTTGCCGTCTGCATGTCCTGACGCCTTGAAATTTCCCGGGAGCCGCCGCCGTTCTGGCCTGCTTGCGCCCAAAGGAACCGCTTCTATAGATGGGCTTTTATCGGCACCGAGAAAAGGCGGCGATCGATCGCATGGCGCGCATAGTGATGAAATTCGGCGGCACCTCGGTCGCGGATGTCGAGCGCATGCGCCGCGCGGCGGCCTTCATCAAACGAGAGGCTGACGCCGGGCATTCAATCGTCGTCGCCGTCTCGGCGATGGCCGGCGAGACGAACCGGCTTGTGGCGCTGTGCGCGGAAGCCGGCCCGCCGGACCCCGCGCTTGATCTGCGGAATGTCGAATATGACGTCGTCGTAGCCAGCGGCGAACAGGTTTCCTCAGGCCTTGTCGCGCTCATTCTGCAGAAAATGGGCTATCGCGCGCGGTCTTGGCAGGGCTGGCAAGCGCCGATCCGGACCGACGGCGCCCACGGCAAGGCGCGAATCGTGGACATTCCCGGCGACGCCCTTGGTGAGGCGATCGATAATGGTGAAATCGCCGTAGTCTCCGGTTTTCAGGGCATTGCTCCCGAGGGCCGCATCTCGACGCTCGGCCGCGGCGGGTCGGATACGACGGCGGTCGCCCTCGCCGCAGCGCTCGGCGCCGAGCGGTGCGACATCTACACCGATGTCGACGGCGTCTATACGACCGACCCGCGAATCTCGAAGCAGGCCCGGCGGCTCGACCGCGTTTCCTATGAGGAAATGCTGGAAATGGCTTCGCTCGGGGCCAAGGTCCTTCAGACCCGCTCCGTTGAGCTTGCGATGGCCTACAAGGTTCGCGTACGCGTGCTTTCAAGTTTCGACGATCCGGACCGCGC
>CAZGXT010000011.1:0-30921 GCA_964529675.1 uncultured Caulobacterales bacterium | reverse complement strand
CCCCGCTCGGCTTCCGGCATATTCACACGATTAATTTCTCGAATTGGTCCGGCGACGCGGCGGCCGATTGCACGCGCGAGCTCGCGCGGGCGCTCCAGGGTTCAGACGGCTCGCCACGCGCCGGAGCTACGGCGCCGAACATTATCGCGGCGAAGCCTCAGGGCCGCCGAACGATCGCAGCGGCGGCGATTGCGGGAAGCGCGGCGGCGATCGCCATCATCGGCTGGCTTTCCTGGCAGCGTCCGGCGTCGCCGGATGACCGCGTCGAGCGCGCGCTCACTGCGCTCACGAGCAGCGGCGCCGATGAGCGGCGCGCGCCGGTCGCGCAAGCGGCGCTCGAAGCGATTGAAAGCTCGGGCCGAGCCGAGGACCAGGCGGCGCTCGCCTCCTTCGGCAGGGGCGATACGACCGGCGCGCTCGACATCTTGGAGCGTCTCGCCGCCGATCTTGAGCGGTCGGGAGACCGCAGCGCGGCGGCGGAAGCCTATACGCGCGCAGCGGCCATCGCGCTGATGATCGATCAGGGGCGTGGCCTTGCCTCGCGTCGCAAGGCGTTTGAGCTTGCGCCCCAGTCCTTGCCGGCTTTTCACGGCATGATCTGGGATGTTTATCTGTTGCAGGGGCATGAACCGGCGCGCGCGTTGGCGCAAAGCGTCGTCAATGCGCCTCAATCCTCCGACGCGTTGAAGGCGTTGAGCCTTGCCCTGCTCGCGAGCATCAGCGTCGACAACAGTCAGGATACGAAGGAAGCCGAAGATTATCTGTCGCGGCTGAGGTCGATTAAAAGCGGCGACAATGCGCCGGACGTCGCCGCCGCGACGGCTTTCGTCGAATACGTCGTCGAATGGCGGCAGGATCGGCTGATCGATGCGGAGAAATCTCTCGCCGACCTTTCGGCGCTGGTGAAGAAAGTGGCGCATCCCGAGCTTTATCCGGTCGATGTCGGGATCGCCCGCATCCGGTACGGGCAAGGTGATTGGGACGGCCTTTTCGAATTCTCGCTGGCGGCCCTCAAGGCGAGAGAACGCGCGGGATTCACCAGCCCGCGGCCGCTGATGTTCATCACCTGCGTCATCGGCCTTTACGACGGCGCGGGAGAGGAAGCAGCCTCGCTGTGCGAAGCGCAAGCGCGCCAGATCGATTCGACGGGCGGCGCGCGCACTCGGCTTGCGCGCGCCCTTGCGCTTGCGGTGAAGGGAGAGGCGGAGCTCGCTGAACGCGAAGTCTCTGCTTCGCGCGCGCTCGCGCCGGACGACACGCTGCTTGAAATCGATCGCGCGCGGATCGAGGTTGAGATCGCGGCGGCGCAAGGAAATCTTGATGAGGCCGAGGAGGCGACCTGGCGGCAATCCGATTTGCTGGCTGGTGTCGTCAACGAAAAGAGCCGCAAGGCGCATGCGTTCCGCCGCCTCGGAACGCTGGCGATCAAAGCGGGCGAACCTGCGCGCGCCTGCGCGCCGCTTCGCCGCAGCCGCGACCTTTACACTGCGGTCGGTGGCGCCCCCGGAGCCGCGGCGGTATCGTCGATGCTGGATGCGGCGAAGTGCGCCGAGTAGCCCGCAAAACGTGTGTGGAAATCGCCCTGTCGCGCGCTGTTGTTCCGGTTGACCAGCCGCCGCGCCGCCCCTAAAAGACGTCGCTCAAGGCGTCCTCCGGCCCAAAAAGCCGGTCCGGACGCCTTGTCGCGCTCACCCCTCCGCAGGTGATCGTCAGGCAGTCGTGGGCCCGTAGCTCAGCGGTAGAGCATCTGACTTTTAATCAGGTGGTCGGTGGTTCGATCCCACCCGGGCTCACCAGTTTATCTCACCAGTAGAACGCATAGATCGCGATGACCGCTGCGGTTACGATGACCGCGCCGATGTTGAAGCCGGCGCCGGTCTTGAACGAGACGTCGCCAAGGCGGACGATTTTTTCCTCCCCGGCCGGTTTCTGGATCAGGGATAGGCCGACGCCCAGTCCCACGCACATGAGGAAGACGACGCCCACGCGGTCCATGAACGGCATCGCGGGCAGCCAGATCTTGAACGCGAGCGACATCGCGAATGAGCCGATTACCGCGGCGAGCGCGCCGAGTTCGGTCGCGCGCGACCAGAAAAGGCCGAGCGCAAAGATGGCGACTATGCCGGGCGTGAAGAAGCCGGTGTATTCCTGGATGATCTGGAACACCTGATCGGCGCCGGCGAGGAACGGCCGCGCCGCGATCAGCGCGATCACCATCGCCGTGAACGCTGTGATGCGCCCCACGCGCACGAGCCCGCGCTCGCTCGTGTTGCGTCCGGCGAGCGGCTTGTAGAGATCCATCGTGAAGATCGTCGAGATCGAGTTCATCATCGACCCGAGTGAGGAGACGATGGCGGCGATGAGGCCGGCGAAGATGAGGCCGCGCAGCCCCTCGGGGACGAGCTTCATCATTTCCGGGTAGGCCTGATCGGGCTTGGCGAGGTCGGGCGCGAGCGCGAAGGCGGCGATGCCAGGCACGACAATGATCAGCGGCATCAGGACCTTGAGGAACGCCGCGAACAGGATGCCCTTCTGCGCTTCCTTGACATTCTTCGCGCCGAGCGCGCGCTGGATGATATATTGGTTGCAGCCCCAATAGGACAAATTCATGATCCACATGCCGCCGATGACGACGCTGAGGCCGGGAAGGTTTTTGTATTCGGGGTTGTCGCGCGACAGGATCATGTCAAATTTTTGAGGAAACTCGCTGGCCAGCCGCTGATAGCCGGCGACCATGTCGCCGCCGCCGACCTTGTCCAGCACGATACCGGTGATGATGAAGCCGCCGATGATCAGCAGCACGACCTGGATGATGTCGGTCATGGCGACAGCCTTCAGTCCGCCATAGAGCGAGTAGGCGGCGGCGAACATTGCAAGCATGACCATGCCGGCGGCCATGGGCGCGCCGGTCATCGCGTTGATCGCGGTCGCGCCCAGCCACAGAACCGTCGTGAGGTTTACGAAAGTGTAGAGGCCGATCCAGAACACCGACATCGTGTATTTGACGCTCGGTCCGAAGCGCTGCTCGAGAAATTGCGGCATCGTGTAAATGCCGCGCTTCAGGAAAATCGGCAGGAAGAACTTGCCGACGAGAAGCAGCGCCAGCGCCGCCATCCATTCATAGGAGGCGATCGCAAGGCCGACCGCATAGCCGGAGCCGGCCATGCCGATGATCTGCTCCGCCGAAATGTTTGCGGCGATCAGCGACGCGCCGATCGCCCACCAGGGCAAGGTCTTGCCGGCGAGGAAGTAGTCGCTCGTGTCTTTCTTGCGCCCCGCCTTCTCGCGCGAGATAAGCGTCGCCAACGTTATCAGGACGACGGCGTAAGTTGCGATGATGGCGAAATCGATCGGCGCTAATGACACGGGTCCCTCCGGGCGCTGCTCTTTGGCGGCGGCTTGTTTGTCGCAACATAGAGCAATTTCGGCCGTGATTGGGAACGCTCAAGGCGCGCCGACCGCTCGCAGCCTGCAATGAGGGCTCGCCGTAAGTCATTGAAAGGCGGCGAGTAAGCCGGGCCGTCGACGACAGCCTGCGCCTTTCTCAGATTGCCGCCGGTCAACACAACAATCTGCAAATGAAATTCCGGACCTGCCGGCGCGTGCATCAAGTCGATCGGGTTCGGACCTCGCAGGGGTTCTCCCGCGTCTGCCGGCTGTCTTATTGTTGCCGTTTCGCTGCGAAGGGTGAGATTTTCCGAAATCGATTGAAAAATCTGATTGCAATCGATTGCGAAAGATGGATAGCTGGGCGTCAAAGCAAGAAAAGCGCGGCCCTCTATGGGGGGGGCGGCCGATAACAGGAGGAAACGATGCGCCGGACAAGACTTCATTCATGCGTTTCGATCTCGGCTCTGACGATGGCTCTCGTGCTGTCGTCGGCGGCGCGCGCCCAGGACGTCAGCGAGGCGGCCGCCGGCGCTGACGACGAGATCATCGTCACAGGCGTTTATCGTCCGACGACCAAGATCGAATCGTCAGCCTCCGTGACGTCGATCGCGCCCGATCAGATCGAGCGCGCCGCTCCGCGATCCACCGCGGAGTTGTTTCGCGCGCTCCCCGGCATTCAAGTCGAACCCTCCTCCGGCGACGCCAACACCAACCTGAAGGTGCGCGGGCTTCCGATCAGTTCGGGAGGCTCGCGCTATGTGTCGTTTCAAGAGGACGGATTTCCGAGTTTGTTGATCGGCGACACCGCCTTCGCAACGGCGGACAGCTTCATCCGTTACGATCAGACGATCGGCTCCGTTCAGTCCATTCGCGGCGGCTCGGCGTCGACCGCAGCTCCCAACGCGCCGGGCGGCGTCATCAGCATCATCTCGAAGAACGGACGGGAAAAGGGCGGCGCCGTCACATTTACGTCGGGATTGAACTACGAAAGCTTCCGCGGCGACTTCGACTACGGCGCGCCCATCAATGACGTTTGGTCCGCCCATATCGGAGGCTTCTATCGCTCGGGCGAAGGCCCGCGCGATACGAATGGCGGCAATGTCGAAGAAGGCTATCAGATCAAGGCGAATATCTTCGGCGACTTTGAGAAGGGGTCGGTCCAGATCCTGTTCAAGAGGCTTGATGACACCGTCCCGACCTATCTTCCCATTCCGGCCGTTTACACCGGAGACGGGTTTGAAGAAGTCGGGGTCGATTTCAATGACGGAACCTTGTTCCTCGACACCACGGATTTCGCCAATCGCGTCGATGGCGTCGATGCTGTCGACGGCGACGGCTTTGAAGCTGAAGTGACGTCGATCGGATTCATCGGCGAATATGACGTGCTCGAGTGGCTCAACGCCTCGGTGAGGCACCGCTCGGCCTTTATCGCGGGCAATTTCGCTTCGCCGTTCCCCGCGAACGTCTTCAATGACGGCGCCAACGGGCCATCTGTCGAAATCGTCTATTTCAACACCCAACTCCGCGATTTCGACAACCGGTTCACAGAGCTCGCCTTGACCGGCGACTTCGAGCTCTTTTCCGTTAAGGGCGGCGTGTCTTTCGACAAACAGAACATCAACGCCAACTGGAACTTCAATCAGTATTATCGGCGGCTTGACGGCGCACTGACGATTTTCGATCAGGGAAACAGCGTCGGCGGCGTTCTTTTCGGCAACCCGGCGTTCGGCAACTGCTGCACGCGCGACTATGACTTCGAGGTCGATCTCATCTCGCCATTCCTCGCCGTGACGGGGCAGTATGGAAACCTTACGTGGGATCTAAGCTATCGTCATAACGAATACTCGGTCGACGGGACTTTCGCGGAGGTCGCGGTTCAGGCCCCGCAGGACATCAACGGCGACGGCGTCATCGGTCTCAACGAACAAGCCGTAAACAGCATCGGCGCCTCGCGCCCCGCAGACTACGACGTCAACTTCGACGCATGGTCCGCCGGTCTGAACTACCGGATTACGGACTCGATCGCCGCATTCGCAAACTACGCCGAAGGGGGCAGCGTCGGGTCGCCCGATCGCATCACCGGCTCAATCGACCCGAGCGGAGCCATCGCCAATCCGGAAGGCTGGAACAGCGTCGAACAGTGGGAAATCGGGCTGAAATTCGTTCGGCGCGACGCCTCGTTCTTCATCACCTACTTCAACGCCGATACGAATGAAGCGCGTGAATTCGAAGTCACGACGCAATCGTTCATACAGAATGCGTTCGAGGCGCAAGGCGTCGAGATCGAGGGCCACTATGAGCATGAAAGCGGCTTCGGGATCCGCGCCAACGCGACGTTCACCGACTCTGACATTACGGACACCGCAAGCGGCGCCAACATCGGCAACACGCCGCGCCGTCAGGCGGGTTATCTGTTCAACGTCTCGCCCTATTACAATCACGATCGATTCACGATCGGCGCGAACATCTTCGGAACTGACTCGGTCTTTGTGCAGGATTCGAACGATCTTGAATTCGGCGCCTATACGGTCACCAGCATCAGCGCCTCGTTCGATCTGACCGACAGCCTGCGGGTAAGCGCGAACGTGAACAATCTTTTCAATAATGTCGGATTCACGGAAGGCGAAGAAGGCTCCGCGGCGCCCGGCGACTTCGTGCGCATTCGCCCGATCAACGGCCGCACGGCGGCCGTTTCGCTGAGCTACCGGTTCTAGCGGCCGCGCCGTGTAGGGAAGGGGCTGCGCCGTTGCAACTTCGTCCCGATCGGCGCCGGCGACGTTAAGGAGTTGCGCCCACGCCTCCCGAGGGCGCATGCGTGCGGATGGGGAGCGGCGGCGCCGCTCCCCATACCGCCTCGCGCGGCGCGACGGCGCCTCGCTTCGCTCGGCATACGGATGATATGGGGCTCAGCGCCGGGGCCCTCCGCATAAAGCGCAGTTGAACAGGGCGGCGAGCGTCTTTACGATCGTCCGCAAGCGCCCTGCGCAAGAAAGGGTGGACGGGAGGATCGATGGTCGCCGTAACACCAGCGGAAGTCGGCGCGTCCGCGGGCGTAAAGCCGCACCTCTCGCCCTGGCGCATCCTTGAAATGAACCTCGGCTTTCTCGGTCTGCAGTTCAGTTTCGGGCTGCAACAGGGAAACATGGGGCCGATCTACAGCTATCTCGGCGCGGACGAGGCGAGCCTCCCGCTCCTGCAGCTCGCCGGACCGATGACAGGGCTTCTGGTGCAGCCGATCGTCGGCGCGCTGAGCGACCGGACGGATTCCAAGTGGGGCCGGCGCACGCCCTACTTCGTCGCAGGCGCCGTTCTTTGCTCGCTCGGCCTCTTGTTCATGCCGCTCAGTTCATCGATCGTGATGGCTGTCAGCCTCCTGTGGATATTGGACGCAGGCAACAACATGACGATGGAGCCCTATCGCGCCTATATCAGCGACCGACTTAATCCGGATCAGCGGCGCTTCGGGTTTCTGACGCAGAGCGCCTTCACGGGTCTGGCGCAGATGCTAGCGTTTCTGACCCCGTCAATGATGGTCTACGTCTTCGGGATGGATAAGGACGCGGTTGATTCTCACAATATTCCCTATACGGCGCGGGCCGCCTTCACGATCGGCGCAATGCTGTCGATCACGACGATCCTGTGGTCGATCACGCGCGTTCCGGAATTGCCGCTGACGCCGGCGGAGAAAGCCCACATCGCCAGCCGGCCAAAGGGCGTCGCCGCCACATTCAAAGAAATCTGGGACGCCATCGTGGAAATGCCGGCGGCGATGCGAAAGCTCGCGGTGATGAGCCTTTTCCAATGGTACGCCATGGCGGCCTATTGGGGGTACGTGATCTATTCGATCGGGCGTTCGGTGTACCAGACGTCCGATCCGACGTCGGACGGCTTTCGCTCCGCCGTTTTGACGAACGGCGAAATGGCGGCGTTTTACAATTGCATCGCCTTCGTCGCCGCCTTCGCGTTGATCCCCTTCACCAAGCGCTTCGGGCCCGCAGTCGTCCATGCGGCGTGCCTGTCGCTCGCGGGCCTTGGCATGCTGGCGCTTCCGCATGTTGAATCGAAATGGATGTTGTTTTTTCCGGCGATCGGCGTCGGCCTCGGTTGGGCGAGCATCATGGGCAACCCCTATGTGATCCTCGCCGGATCGATCCCGCCGGAGCGTACCGGCGTTTATATGGGCATCTTCAATATGATGATCGTCATCCCGATGCTGCTGATCGCGGCGACTTTGCCATTCTACTACAAGCCGCTGATGGGCGGCGACCCGCGCAACGTGCTGACGCTTTCGGGGATATTGATGTTCTGCGCGGCGATCGCCGTGCTGCGCGCCCGAGACGAGGGCCGGGCGATCGGCTAAATACGGCCGCATGGCGGAAACGAATCGGCCCGCGACGGAGTTCGTCGCCCTGCATGGGCGCACGACTTCGATCATTCTAGAAACGCACGGGGCGACCGCGGCGCCGCTCTGGCGTTATTGGGGTCCGCGCCTGCCCGACGGGACGGCTCCGCCGGCCGCCATCCGCGACGCGCGCCCGACACCCTCCTTCTCGCTCGACGCTGACCAGCCCTTGTCGGTCTTTCCCCTGTTCGGCGCCGGATGGTTCCATCAACCAGCGCTGCGGGCGCACCGTGATGGCAGGGCCTTTGCGCAAGCGGTTACTCTCTCACGGGTCGAGAGGTCGGCGAATGCGCTGCGGATAGTCCTCGAGGATGCCGTCGTTGGCGTCGGGATTGAGGTTTCGCTGGCGCTGGACGCTGACAGCGACGTGCTGACAGCCTCGGCGGCCGTCACCAATCGGGGCGCGGGGCCGGTCGAGATTCAGGAGCTTGCCGCCGCTGCGCTGCCGCTGCCGGCCGCTGACGCCCGCATTCGCTATTTCGCGGGCCGTCACAATCGGGAGTTCGAGCAGCATGAAGAGCCGCTGGGCTGCGCGCAGTGGCGGCGCGAGAACCGGCGCGGCACCACCTCTCATGATGCTTTTCCCGGCGCACTCGCGCTCCTCGCCGGCGCGGGCAGGGATCAGGGACTTGTTTACGGCGCCCAGATCGCCTGGTCAGGCAATCATTTTCAGGCGATCGAACGCGTCGATGACGGGCGCCGACTGTGGCAGCTCGGCGAATGGCTTGCGCCTGGCGAGGTTCGCTTGGCGCCCGGTGAAACGGTTCGCTCGCCCGAAGTGCTGGCGACTTGTTCCGTAGAGGGAACAAACGGCGTCGCCCGCAATTTCCATCGCGTCGTGCGCGCACGCATGACTTGGCCCGGCGGCGTGTTGAAGCGGCGGCCCGTGCACCTCAACACCTGGGAAGCGTTCTACTTCAATCATCGCCTCGACGACCTGAAGGCGCTCGCCGACGAAGCCGCGCTGTTTGGGGTTGAGCGTTTCGTGCTTGACGACGGATGGTTCAAAGGGCGCGACAATGACCGCTCCAGCCTTGGCGACTGGTCGCCCGACCCTCAGAAATATCCACAGGGATTAAGGCCGCTTGCGGATCATGTTGTCGGCCTTGGGATGGAGTTCGGGCTCTGGGTCGAGCCCGAGATGGTCAGCCCGGACAGCGATCTCTTCCGCACGCACCCCGATTGGGCGCTCCAGCTTGAGGGGCGTCCGCAAATAACGGGGCGAAACCAGCTTGTTCTAGATCTCTCGCGCCGCGAAGTCGCGGACTATCTTTTCGCGAGCGTCGACGGACTGCTGTCGTCACTGCCGATTTCCTATCTCAAGTGGGACCATAACCGTGATCTGACCTGCGCGGGCGACGCCGACGGGCGCGCCGCGTATCGCAGGCAGGTGCGCGCCGCCTACGATCTGATGGATCGCTTGCGCAGCGCGCATCCTGCGATCGAGATCGAGGCTTGCGCAGGCGGGGGCGGGCGCAGCGACGCCGGGGTCCTTCAGCATACGCATCGCATCTGGGCGAGCGATTGCCTCGACGCGTCGGTGCGGCTCTCGGTCCAGCGGGGCTTCCTGCAATTCCTGCCGCCTGAAGTCATGGGCTCGCATGTCGGCGCAGCGCCCGCGCATTCGACCGGGCGCGTCCAATCCATGGAACTGCGCGCGGGCGTCGCCGCGACGGGCCATTTCGGCCTCGAGCTTGATCTCCGAAAGCTTGATGCGAATGAGCGTTTGTCCGTGAAGTCGTGGATGGAATTCTATAAACGCGCGCGAGACCTCATCCATGGCGGCGACATATGGCTGGGCGAGGCTGGCGACGGCGTGCTTTGGCAGGCGCATGGCGCCCCGGAAGAATTTCTTCTTTTCATATTCCGGCTTGATCCGACGGCGGAGCGCTATGCGCCGACAGTCCGCCTGCCGCTGGCGGACCCGTCGCGGCGCTACCATGTATCCGTCGCTGAGGGCTGGCGAAGGCGCGGATGGATGATGGGAGGGGACTTCTTTGCAGATCTCGCCCGCGGCGGCGTCGAGATCAGCGGCGCGTGGCTGAAGGAGGCGGGGCTTGCCTTGCCGCCAATGCTCGCCGAAAGCGCTGTAGTCTATCGGTTCAGGGCCTTATGAAATTCGACCCGCGCGAACATCCGCATCGGCGATTTAATCCGCTGACCGGCGGTCATGTGCTGGTCTCGCCGCATCGGGGAAAGCGTCCCTGGCTCGGGCGCAAGGAAGCGCCCGCCGGAACAGCGCCGCCGACTTACGACCCTCACTGCTATCTCTGCCCCGACAACGTGCGCGCCGCCGGGGCCGTCAATCCTTCGTATACGGGCGTTTATGTCTTCGACAACGACTTTCCGGCGTTGAGCGCAGAAGCGCCGGAACCTGCAAATGCGGATGCGCTGTTCCGGGCTGAGCCGGTGAGCGGCGCGTGCCGCGTCGTCTGTTTTTCGCCGGATCACGGCGCAACCTTGCCGGAGCTCGGTCTCGACGCCGTCAAGGCGGTCGTCGCCTGCTGGCGCGCCGAGGCTGCAGCGCTCGAAAAGCGCCACCCTTGCGTTCAGGTTTTCGAAAACAAGGGCGAGATGATGGGGTGCTCAAATCCGCACCCGCATTCGCAAATCTGGGCGACTTCCTTTGCGCCGTCGGAGATCGTCGCTGAAGACCGGGGCCAGCGGGTCTTTTTCCAGGAGACCGGCCGCGTTCTCCTCGAAGAGGTCGCAAAGCGCGAAGCGCAGTCGCGCGAGCGCGTCATTTTCGAGACGGAGCGGTTCCTTGTCGTTACGCCCTACTGGGCTGCGTGGCCGTTTGAAACGCTTCTCATCGCCAAGACCCCCGTCGCACGGCTTTCAGACCTCGACGACGCCGGCGTTGCCGATCTCGCTTCGGCGATGAAACGTCTGACGACGCGCTACGACAATCTGTTCGACTGCAGCTTCCCTTACTCAATGGGCTTTCACGGCGCGCCTGTCGGGGCCGAAGCGCGCCATTGGCGCCTGCACGCGCATTTCTATCCGCCGCTGCTGCGCTCCGCGACCATCCGGAAATTCATGGTGGGTTTTGAGCTTCTCGCCGAAGCGCAGCGAGATTTGACGCCGGAAACCGCCGCGGAACGGCTGCGCGCGGCCTCCGAAACGCATTACCGGACTGGCGCTTCATAATGACCTCAGACGTCAGCATCCGGGTAAGAGAAGCATTCGCCCGCTCGTTCGGGTCGTCGCCGGACGTCGTGGCGCGCGCGCCGGGACGCGTGAATCTGATCGGCGAGCATACCGATTACAACGACGGCTTCGTCCTGCCGTGCGCCATCGGCTTTGAGACCCAGGTCGCCGTAAGGGCGCGCGGCGACGGCGTCGTGCGGATCGCGGCAGCTGATTTCGGCGGAGCGATCGACGAATTCCGCGTTGATGCGCCCATCGTCCGGTCGCAAAGGAATCCGTGGGCTGATTATGTTCGGGGCGTCATCCGTGAAATGCGCCGCGGGGGGTTCGGCTTCGCCGGTGGAGACTTATCGGTCGCCGGCGACGTCCCTCAGGGGGCGGGCTTGTCTTCCTCCGCCTCGCTGGAGGTGGCGACCGCGCTCGCCGTCGCGGCATGCGCCGGTCGACCGGACGCCGACCGGACAATGCTTGCGAAGATCGGCCAGCGGGCGGAGAACGACTTCGTCGGCTGCAATTGCGGGATCATGGATCAACTCGTCTCAGCGCAAGGGGTTGAAGGCGCGGCGCTCCTGATCGACTGCCGTTCGCTCGACTTTACGCCGGTGCGCGCGCCGGATCACCTAGCGATTCTGATCGTGCATTCAGGCGTCGTGCATGGACATGCTGCCGGCCACTACAATGACCGACGCCGCCAGTGCGACGCGGCCGCTGCTGCGCTCGGCGTCCGGAGATTGCGTGACGCCGACGAGCAAATGCTGGTTCGTCGCGCCGATACCCTTGATCCGGTCGCTTTCAGGCGGGCGCGCCACGTCATCACGGAGAATGCGCGCACCGAACTGGCGGCGAGGGCTTTCGGCGCCGGAGATCTGAATACGCTCGGCGGTTTGATGCGCGCCTCTCACCAGTCGATGCGGGATGATTTCGAGATCACGACTCCCGATGTCGACAGGCTTGCCTTCCTTCTCAACGAAGCGATCGGGGACGAGGGCGGCGCGCGCATGACGGGCGGCGGTTTCGGCGGCGCGGTCGTCGCGCTGGCGCATCGGTCGCGCGCTGCTGAGTTGGCTGCGTCGATCGAGGGGGCTTATCAACGACCCGACGGCCAGCCGACGAAAGCGCTTGTGCAAAAACCCGTCAGCGGCGCAGCGCTTATGCCGCCCTAATTTCAGTCCTCGCCATTGACCTCCGCCTGGAAATTATCGAAAACTCATTATTACAATCGATTGCAGTCACCGTTCGAAGGGAGGCTTGCTTGCCCGATAGGGCCGCATTTGCTCACGGCGTCAGCTCGGCGACGGTGCTGCCGGCTTCCCGCTGGACGCGGGCGCACGTCGCCGAGATCGAGGTCGATACCTCGCGTCAGATCCCCTTGATCACGGCGCCGGACGTTCGGCCGATCGTCCCCGGTCTTGATTTCTGGGACATGTGGCCGGTTCAGCGCCGCGACGGCCCGGTCGCCCGTTTCGACGGCTTTGAGCTCTGGATGGCCCTTTCCGCGCCATCGCTCGCCGACCCGGTAGGGCGCCACGATATCGCGCGCATCCGGCTGTTGTCGTTAAAGGGCGGCGTCTATCGTGATTGCGGTGATCTTCTGCCTGCGGAGTTTTCCCCCGGCAGCCGGGAATGGGCGGGCTCGGCGATCGTTGATGACGGCGGCGCCAGCGTCACGCTTTACTTCACGGCAGCGGGTCGGCGCGGCGAGAAGACGCGGAGCGTCGAACAACGACTGTTCGAGACGTCGGCCCCGCTTGTCAGCGGGTGGGGAAAGCCGTTCGGTTTCGGCGCCTGGACGCCTCCCGTTGAGTCCGTTCTCGCCGACGGTCTCGATTATGTTCAGACTTCAATAGATCCAGGCGAACCCGGCTATATCAAGGCCTTTCGCGATCCGGCGTATTTTCGCGATCAGGCCGACGGGGCCGAATATCTCGTGTTCGCGGCATCGCTGAAAAAATCGAGCAGCCGGTGGAACGGAGCCATCGGAATAGCCCGAAGAGAAGGCGCTTCCTGGCGGCTCTGTCCGCCGCTCCTGTCGGCTGACGAGCTGAATAACGAACTTGAGCGGCCGCATGTCATCGCTCGCAACGGCGCCTATTATCTTTTCTGGTCGACGCAGCGGCACATGTTCGATCCCGCGGGCCCGTCCGGCCCGAGCGGACTTTATGGGATGCGGGCGCAGACGCTGTTTGGGCTCTATGAACCCTTGAATGGCGGCGGGCTCGTCGCCGCCAATCCTGATGCGGAGCCGTTCCAGACCTACAGCTGGCTGGTTCTCGATACGCTCGAAGTGGTGAGCTTCATTGATTACTGGGGCATGGAGGGGCGCACGCTGGCGTCGCATCCGGAACTGAAACGGCGCCGCTTCGGCGGCGCGCCTGCGCCGCGATTTCGACTAGATCTCGACGGCGTCAGGACGAGGGTCCGCTGATCCTCAAGTCGATTCGCGAATGATAAGCTCCGGCTTCATGACGATCGACGCCGATGCCTCACCCGCGATACGCCGGAACAGGCAATCAATCAGGTGCGCCGCGCCGGCGGCGAAGTCCTGTCGAATCGTAGTGAGGCGCGGCGTCGTCCGCGAAGCGATCGGCAGATCGTCATAGCCCACGATCTTGAGCTGCTCAGGGACGTTGATCGACTTTCGCGTCAGCGCCATCAGCGTGTTGACGGCGATCACGTCAGAGGCCGCCACGACGCCGTCCGGCTGCGGGTCGCCCGAGTTGAAGAAGGCCTCGATTTCCGATGCATTGATGTCTTCAGCAAGGTGGGTCGGCATCACCTTGGGCTGACCGACAAGGCCGGCGGCGGAAAGCGCCGCGCGGCATCCTTCGAGGCGCTGGGTGATCTCGACCGGCACCGGATCGCCGAAGAAGGCGATGTTCCGGCAGCCGCGCTCGACAAGATGGCGCGCGGCTATCTGGCCTCCCAGGAAATTGTCGGAGCCGACCGAGCAATGCTGTTGGCCGCCATAATAGCCGCCCCACGCGACAAGCGGCATGTACCGCGCCGAAACCTGATCAAGCGTTTCAGCTTCGTCTGACTGTCCGATGAGGATAACGCCGTCTGATCGGCCGGAATCGACGATCCGCGAAAGCCAGTCGTCATTGTCCGGAATGACGCGGGACAGGATCAGCTCATACCCGCGCTCGGTAAGTTCGTCCGCGAGATAGCCGAGCATCGTCATGAAGAAGGGGTCGGAAATGTGCTGGCCGCGCTCGTGGCCGAGCGGAATGACGACGCTGATTGCTCCGGTGCGCTGTGTTCTGAGGTTTCGGGCGACGATATTCGGGCGGAAATTGTGCTCCTCCGCGAGCGCCCTGATCCGCTCGCGGGTTTTCTCACTGATAAACCCTTTGCCCGAAAGCGCGCGCGAGACCGTTCCGGCGGTGACGCCGGCGATCTCGGCGAGTTCTGCTATGTTCCGCACCCGCTTTTCTTCGGTCATGATGCTCCCAAAAATAGCGCGCCGCGCGCAACGGACGCGCTCAGAAAGATCTTTTCTGAATGTTAATCTATTGGAAGACGTGGGAAATTCAACTGTCCGGCGCAGCGGCCAAGGTCATGCAATCAAAGGGATTTCCGCGTCAGGGAAAGCGACACGGCGCCGGTCTCGAGCCTCTGGACCGAAGAGACGGCTTCAGCTTTGTCAATCTTCAGTGCAAAGACGACTGCGCCCGAGAATGTCGTCAGGGCGCCCGATGTCGCCAGGGAATCGGGCGCCGTGAAAATGATGACGTCCGTGGCGGCCTCATATCGTCCGAGCGTTCCGTCCTCGCGCCCCACTACGATGGTGAAAACGCCGTCGAGCTTCCTGCCGGCGGCGAAGTCGATTTTTTCCGGCGCCGCCGCGTCTTCCTTCAACAGAGGGATCAGTTCGGAGACCGTCGCCAGTCCGTGTGCGGACTTTGCTCCCGCCGCAATGCTGCGTTCAATGACGAAGCCGCCGCCCTCCGAGCGCTTCAATAACAAGTCAGCGGAGAGAGCCGGCGGCGCCGCCGCAAAGGCGAGACAGGCGGAAAAATGCTGCAACCAAGAGCGCATGGCCAAACCCCTTCGGACAGGAAGACGTCGCCGTCATTGCCACTCTATATCAAAGTCCGCGATCAGGCTCGCTTGGTCAATTAAAGTCGCGTAAGCGCCCGGCGGGTCCTTCCGGCGCCGCGAACGTCCCGCTCCGGCGAGAGCCGACTCGCCGATTCGCTGCGCGGCGCGCCCCGCGTCCGGGGGGCGTTGGCGATCCCGCTGGAAACGGCTAAAGGCCCGTCATGTCGCTCGATCCCCTCGCCGAAGGCCACGAACGCGTCCTGATCATCGATTTCGGGTCGCAGGTGACGCAGCTGATCGCTAGGCGCCTGCGCGAAGCAGGCGTCTATTGCGAAATTCATCCGTTCAACCGCGCGGGCGCGGCGTTCCTCGCCGAATACGCGCCCAAGGCCATCATTCTCTCCGGCGGTCCCGCGAGCGTGAAGACGGCCGCGAGCCCGCGGGCGGATGAGGCCGTTTTCACGGCGGGCGTCCCGGTGCTGGCGATCTGTTACGGCCAGCAGACGATGGCCCTGCAGCTCGGCGGGGCCGTCGATCATTCCGACAAACGCGAATTCGGCCGAGCGAACGTGACGATCGAACGCCCGAGCGCGCTTTTCGAAGGCATCTGGGTGGTCGGCGAAAGCTATCCGGTCTGGATGAGCCATGGCGACAAGGTCACCCGCCTGCCCGACGGATTTTCCGTAGCCGGAACGTCGCCCAACGCGCCCTTCGCGATCGCCACCGATGAGCGGCGCCGTTTTTTCAGCGTCATGTTCCATCCCGAGGTCGTGCATACGCCGGACGGCGGAAAGCTGCTCGAGAATTTCGTGCGCAAGATTGCAGGCCTCAAAGGCGACTGGACGATGGCGTCGTTCCGAACCGAAGCCGCGCACGCCATCCGCCGCCAGGTTGGAAAGTCGCGGGTCATCTGCGGTCTTTCGGGGGGCGTTGATTCTTCGGTCGCCGCCGTGCTCATTCATGAGGCGATCGGCGACCAGCTGACCTGCGTTTTCGTCGATACCGGGCTCTTGCGGGCCGGGGAGGGCGCGGAGGTCGTTCGCCTCTTCCGCGATCACTACAACATCCCGCTCATCCACGTCGACGCCGGGGCGCTTTTCCTCAGCAAGCTCAAGGGTGTTGAAGATCCCGAACGCAAGCGCAAGATCATCGGCGCGACCTTCATCGACGTTTTCGACGAGGAAGCGAGGAAGATCGATGGCGCAGAGTTCCTCGCCCAAGGGACGCTTTATCCGGACGTGATCGAGAGCGTCTCCTTCGATGGCGGCCCCTCCGTCACCATCAAGTCGCATCATAATGTCGGCGGCTTGCCGGCGCGCATGAACCTCAAGCTCGTTGAGCCGCTACGTGAGCTTTTCAAGGACGAAGTGCGTGCGCTTGGGCGCGAACTCGGTCTGCCGGAGGCGCTCGTCGGGCGCCATCCTTTCCCGGGTCCTGGGCTCGCCATCCGAATTCCGGGCGAAGTCACGCAGGAAAAGGCCGATCTTTTGCGCAAGGCGGACGCGGTCTATCTCGACGAGATCCGAAAAGCCGGCCTCTACGACCAGATCTGGCAGGCTTTCGCCGTATTGCTCCCGGTGCGGACAGTCGGCGTGATGGGCGACGGGCGCACCTACGACCATGTGTTGGCGCTGCGCGCGGTCACATCGACCGACGGAATGACCGCTGACTATTACCCCTTCAGCCATGATTTCCTTGGCCGCTGCGCGACGCGCATCATCAACGAGGTCAAGGGCGTCAACCGCGTAGTCTACGACGTAACGTCGAAACCGCCCGGGACGATCGAGTGGGAGTGAGAGTGAGACACGCTCTCAAAGTCTTGAGAGACCAAACTCCGTACATGGCTCGAACTACAATACGCTCACTGGAGAAGCGGCATAATGTCGATGATTTCAACATCTCGCATCTGCCCAAGATAGGCTTCGTAGTAGCCTTTATGGGAGGCCCCCACGACGACCAGCATCCGCGTTCCCGGTTGGCGTCCCAGAACTTCCCGAATGTTTGCGACCATGCGGAGATTTCGGGCCTCCCAATACGCAACGTATCGCCGACCGTACGCCTTTGGCGATGGTTCGGCCAATGCGGGTCCCCAGTCTGACGCATAGGCCTCCACGGCGTATGACGGATCGTTAAGCGCGCGATAGTACTTCAAGAGTCCGTCGGCCTGGTCGAGCGCCGCTTCCAGCGCCTCGCCTTGTGCGGTTCGCGCCTTCGTCGCGGGATTATCCCAGGCTGCTGACAGCGCCGCGCCATAGGCGTCCGGATCGTCAAGCGGCCCCATATAGGGCGTTTGATCGTCGACGCTCCAAACCCGCTCAAGACCCGCCATCGCCGCCACCTGTGCTGCGATCAATTCCGTCTCGTTCTGCCTGAATATTCGATTATTCAGCAAGTCGACCAGTTCAGGCGTAAGCGCACCGTCGGCATTGCGCTCTACTTTCGGCAGGCGCAGCCACTGTACGAGCGCCGAAGCGGGCTCTCCAGCGGCGAGAAACACCGCCGCCAGTCTGCGGCGCAATGCAGGCTTTGGCTCCAATGGCCAATTTGCCAGCATCTTCTCCGCTTCCGCGTTGGCGGCGGGGACATCGAGGCCGGTTGCATTTCCTGCGGTCGATGTGTCGAAGCAAAAATACTCGTACTCTTCGATGTATCGTGCGGGATTGCGACGCATGAAATCGCAAACGACGCCAGAAATGTCCTCTGACGCTACCGCCGCTGGCGACCACGCGGCGAGACGGATTACAAGCGGTTCGACCATTTCCGAGCGAAAGCCGTCAGGCAGTTGCGATAAATGGGGGCTTGCAAGAACCATGACTTCGTTCGCAAGCCCCGCCGGGCGATAGTTCGGTTTGTCCGAATTCAATGCAGCCGAAGAGGCTTCTTTGCCGACGCAGCCCGCAACGACGATCGAAGCAAGGGTTACAAAGATAAGCCCAACGTTTAATCGCATGAAGGATTCTCCCGTGAAATGACAGCAAAGAGACCAAGCGCACCAACCAACACGGCTACGTTGACGGTCCATTCTCGTCAAGCATGGAAACCGCGAGTAGAGCCTCAGAGTTGCGATGCCGGAAACGCTCACCGTATTCTTCCGCCACCTTTTTCAGCACACTGAAGTTAAAGATAAATATCGGCACTTTCATTATCGAGTGGGAGTGAGTAGCAATGTTGCTGCGTTTTCTTGACGGACGTCTCGCCGAGTCCTATGCTCGGCAAATGGGAGATCGTCCGTGAGCATCACCACCATGTCTAGCAGAGAGTTCAATCAGGACGCTGGCGGCGCCAAGAAGGCGGCTGAAAAGGGGCCCGTGGTCATCACCGACCGCGGACGACCCGCCCATGCGCTGCAGAGCTCTGAAGATTACCAGAAGCTGCTGGGCAAAGGCATGAGCTTGGCTGCGGCGCTGGCGCAAAAAGAAGAGGATATCGAGGGCGGCTGCGAGTTCGATCCCCCTCGCATGGGCATATTTCGCGCGCCGTCGATCTCGACTGATGCTCCTCCTCGATACGAATGTGGTGTCTGCACTTCGCCTGCCTGATCGGGCGGCGCCGGAGGTGCGTGCGTGGTCCACAAGCGCATTGGTGGAATCGCACTTCATCTCTGTCGTGACGGTTCTGGAATTGGAAGGCGGGGTTCTTCGAATAGAGCGCCGCGACGCGAGGCAAGGCGCGATTTTGCGCCGGTGGCTCGAGAACGAAGTGATCGCACGGTTAGCAGGTTGCATTTTGACAATTGACCTGGCGATTGCGCGCCGTGCTGCAACCTTTCATGTCCCCGATCCGCGGCCTGAAGGGGATGCGCTGATTGCAGCCACAGCCCTGACGCATTGGCTGACCGTAGTGACGCCCAACGTCGCCGATTTCGAGCCGATGGGCGTTGTCCTACTCAATCCCTGGTTTGCGCCCGCAGGCAAATGATCAAGCTGCAGGTGAACTACACCTCCCCGATCCTCTGCCAGAGCGCGACGCGCTTATCGCGGCGACAACTTTAAGGTAGGAATTGACCATGGCGACACGGAGTGTGGGAGAGTTTGAATCGACGGGCGTCGCCTTGGCAAATCCGTGGCTGGCGCCACGACGCGTGAAGGTATTCCGATGTCCGCAGTTGCGCGCGCCGACGACAGTTGAATGCTCGCGAACATCCGCCAATATTCGCCGGCGCGCGGCGATGCGCGACGGAGGAAGCGTCGCGCATTTTTCTGGCGCTGTCAGCAGTAGCGCGGAACGTCAGTATCGTACGCTTTCGCAAAACGATCGAGTGGGAGTGATTCAATGACAGGCTTCGAGGCGGACTTCACCGCCGATCCGGACGCTCGCGCGACGTCGCCATCGCCGGCGCCGCGGTCCGCAATGGTTCTGGGGCGGAAGAAGCCGTGACTGCAGCCGCGCTCGATGCGAAGGGCGGACCTGCCGATGCGCAGGCCATGGGTCCGGCGCTTATCCGGCTATTTGCGGAGCGGGATCAGAAGTTATTCGCCTTGCCGACTGAACCCGGCGGCCTGAATGACGCGATCTGGGTCGACATGCTGCGCCCGCGCGGGGAAGACGAGGCGATGATCGAATCATCGCTCGGGGTCGACATTCCAACCCAGGAAGAAATGCGCGAGATCGAGGTGTCGAGCCGCCTATATCTTGACGGGGACGCCGCTTTCATGACGGCCATCGTGCTTTCGCGAACTGACGGCGACGACGCCGTGAGCGCGCCTGTCACGTTCATCCTCTCGGGGCGAAAACTGGTCACGGTGCGTTACGAAGAGCCCCGCGTGTTCACCTCGTTCCCTGAGCGCGCGCAGAAATCGGCGCTCGGCTGCACAGACGCCGAGAGCGTCATGATGGGCCTCCTTGAAGCGATCACTGACCGCCTTGCAGACTTGCTTGAACGGCTGGGCGTGGAACTCGATGCGGTTTCCCGCGATATTTTCCGCGCCAACGCGCCCGGATCGAAAAAGAACCGCAAGCCGCGACGCAGCGCCGACTATCAGCGAATTCTCGAAACCATCGGCCGAAAATACGCTTTTGCGTCCAATATCCGCGACAGTCTGGTGACGCTTTCGCGGCTTGCGTCTTTTTTTCTGAACGTCGCCCGGCATCGCCGCGCTTCAAGCGAGTTGACGGCGCGCATCAAAGCGTTCGCCCGCGACACCGATGCGTTGTCGGAACATGTCGATTCAGTTTCACAGAAAATCACCTTCCTGCTCGATGCGACGCTTGGTCTTGTGAATATTGAGCAGAACATGATCATCAAGCTCTTTTCCGTCGCGGCGGTGATCTTTCTGCCGCCGACGCTTGTCGCATCGATCTACGGCATGAATTTCAAGTTCATGCCGGAGCTCGATTGGCCGTTCGGCTATCCGCTGGCGATCGCGCTGATGATCGTCTTCGCGATTCTTCCTTTTCTTTTCTTCAAACGGAAGGGCTGGCTTTGACCGCGGCGCCACATGACGCGGCGCTGTTCGCAACGCCTGTCCGGCGCGTGACGGTCGATGGGGCGGGCGCGCTCAACCGCGAAATCGAGGCCGCCGCGCTGTCTTTCGCCGCTGACGACGCTCTCGGCCGGCGGTGGTCCGCCGATCACGGCTATCCCGGTTACACCTCTTACGGATCGATCCCTGATCTCGTTTCACGCGCGCCCTGTTTCGCCGCGCTGAAGAAAGCGCTCGATCGCGAAGCGGCGGCCTTTGCGGCGGCGCTCGCCTTCGATCTCGGCCGCGCCCGGCTTAGGCTTGATAACCTCTGGCTTAATGTCATGCCGAAGGGCGGATTTCACAGCGGTCACATCCACCCGCACAGCGTGCTGTCGGGAACTTATTATGCGCGCACGCCGAAAGGCGCCGCGGCGATCCGGTTCGAGGATCCGCGCCTTCCGATGATGATGGCGGCGCCGATGCGGCGCGAGGATGCGCCCGACGCGCTGCGCCCATTCGTCTACATGACGCCTGAAGAAGGAACGGCGCTGTTCTGGGAGAGCTGGCTGCGGCACGAAGTGGTCCGCAATGACTCGAGTCGGCCGCGCATCTCGGTCAGTTTCAATTATCGGTGGGGCTGAACGCCCCCTGCGTCACCGGCGCAGGCCGTATGTCATCAAGCGCGTTCCGATCTCTTCGTCGATGACGAAAAATCCATTGCGCTCAAGAATGGCGCGGCAGGCCTCATGCGTGCGGGCGCCCCGGCGCTCGGCCCCGGTGTCAAGCGCGACGGCGCGCACGATCCGCCAGGCGTCGCCGACCCCTTCCAGTACTTCCGGCTCGGCGCCTTCCGCATCGCACTTGATGAGGTCGATGCGGGGAAGCTCCGCCGCACGGGCGAAGCTCTCGATCGTCACGGCCTTTTTTCTTATGCGCGGACCCTCGGCGAAGACCGAGGAATCGGCGCGTTCAGGCGCAAGCGCGAAATCGATTTCGTCGTCGGCTTTCCAGATCACGGCGTCATGCGCCTCAGCGTTCGTCAACGGTTCTATATTCCGCCGAAGGCAGGCCATCACCGCCGGATCGGGCTCAAAGCAATGAATGCGTGCGCCGTAGCGCGCACACACATGCGCAAACTCGCCTGCATTGGCGCCGACATCGAGAACAATGCTGTCGCGCGTCAAGGTTACGTGCCGGTTGACGCCGTATTCGCGCTCGAGCCGATCAAGGCGCGCGTCCCAGCCTTTGCGGTAGAGTTTCCACCGAAGCGGCGAGGGCACGGCGATCCGGCGTCCGTCGACGGCCACGAACAACCCGCTCGGCGCCTCTTCCAGTCGCACGCGCACATTGCCGCCTATCTTCAGCGCAGCCAGTACATCCTGGCGGAGAAGCTTCAATCGCTGGCTTTGGGAGAGCTGCATCGAGAGGTTGGTGACTTGCGCCTCGGGGCTATAGTGTCGACGAAAGTCGAAGTCACGCGATAGGGCGGGAGAGCGCCATGAGCCGAATGACGATCCTTGAGGTGAGCCGCAACGACCTTTCAACCTCACGATTGGCCGAAGGCCCGGCGCCGGCGCCGGGGGAGGGGCAGGCGCTGGTTAAAGTCGATCACTTTGCGCTCACCGCCAACAATGTCACCTACGGCGTCGTCGGCGAGAAGATCGGCTACTGGAACTTTTTTCCGGCTGCGGAAGGCTGGGGCGTCATTCCGGTCTGGGGCTTCGCGGACGTCGTCGCCTCGCGCGCTGACGGGGTCAGCGAGGGCGAGCGCCTCTACGGCTATTTCCCGATGGGGACGCATCTTCTGATGACGCCGGGAAAGCGATCGGCTGAGCGACTGGTCGATGCGAGCCCCCATCGTGCGGCCCTGCCCCCTGTCTACAATTCCTATGCGCGCGTCGCGGCTGAGCCTGGCTATGACCGAAGCTTCGACGAACTGCGCTCGCTGCTGTTCCCGCTCTATGCGACCTCGTTCTGTCTCTATGATTTTCTCAGCGACAATCAGTGGTTCGGCGCGTCGCAGATCATCATCGTCAGCGCCTCGTCAAAGACGGCGATCGGCCTCGCCTTCGCGCTGGCGCAGGATGAGGCCGCGCCGATATCGGTGGCGCTGACCTCGGCCCGCAACAAGGCGATGGTGGCGGGGCTCGGTCTCTATGACGCCGTCGCGACCTATGATGCGCTGGGAGAGATCGACGCCGCCGCGCCGACGGTCATCATCGACATGTCAGGCAATGGCGGCGTTCTTTCTGCGCTTCACGCCCGGCTTGGGGACAACATGCGCTACTGTTCCAATGTCGGCGTCACGCATTATGAAGAGAACACCATGGGACCCCAATTCATCCGGGAGAGAAGCGCGATGTTCTTTGCGCCGGGCCATATCCAGAAACGCGCCAAGGACAGGGGACCGGGCGTCTTCGATCGCAAGGCCTTCGCCTTTTGGCGCGACGCCGCGGTCAACAGTCGCGACTGGCTGAAGATAGAACGCGCAAGCGGGCCGTCGGCCATGGAAGCGGCGTTTCATCGCGTCCGGAAGGGTGAAACGCGGCCCGAAACGGGCGTCATCATCAGGCCCTGAAAACCGCTAGGGAACGCGCAGCGCCATCCGGATCGGCCCTTCGGCGCGCCCGTTGACGAACTGATCGACGTAAGGGTTGCCGGCATCGCCGATTTTCTCGGCTGCGCCGCGCCAGATGATCTTGCCTTCATGCAGCATCGCAATCTCGTCGGCGATCTTGCGCGCGGAATTCATGTCATGCGTGATGGAGATGGCGGTCGCGCCGGCCTCCTTCACCCGCTCCACAATCAGATTGTTGATGACGTCCGCCGTGATCGGATCAAGGCCGGTCGTCGGCTCATCGAAAAAGAGGATCGACGGATCGGCGGCGATCGCGCGGGCGAGGGCCACGCGCTTTTGCATGCCGCCGGAGAGTTCGGAGGGCGACAACGCCGCAACCTCGGGCGGCAGACCGACCTTGGCGAGGCACTCGATCGCTTTCTCTTTCGCGGCGGCGGCGCCCTTTCGCTCGCCATAGATCAGGCGAAAGCTGACATTCTCCCAGACGTTCAGGCTGTCGAAGAGCGCGGCGCCCTGAAACAGCATGCCGATCTGGCGCGTACGCCTTTCGCGTTCTGCTTGCGAGCCTTTGAGGACGCTGACGCCGTCAATGAGAATTTCGCCTGCATCGGCGGGAATGAGGCCGAGGATGCACTTCAGGAGAACGGACTTGCCAGTGCCCGAGCCGCCGATGACGACCAGCGAGCGGCCGGAATCGAGGTCGAGGTCGACGCCGGTCAGAACCGCCTTGGATCCGAAAGACTTCCGGAGGCCGCGGATCGAGATTTTGGGCGTGCTCCCGGCCATTTCAGAAATCCACGAAGAGCGACGTCATGACGTAATTCGAAGCGAGAATTGCGACGGCGGACGCGACGACGGCAGACCTCGTCGCCGCGCCGACGCCTTGCGCGCCCCCGCGGCTTTTGAAGCCGTAATAGCAGCCCATGACGGCGATGAGGAATCCGAACACGCCCGCCTTGATGAGGCCGGACCCTACGTCGGCCGCCGTAATGAATTCGTCGATATTGCGAATATAGGTCGCGCCTTCGAATTCCAGGGCGTAAACGGCGACCAGCCAGCCGCCGAGAATGCCGATCAGGTCGGCGACGAGCACCAGCGCCGGCAACATGATCGTCGTCGCGAGGATGCGCGGCGAAATCAGATATTTGTAGGGATCGACCGCGAGCGTCGACATGGCGTCGATCTGATCAGAGACGCGCATCGCGCCGAGTTCGGCTGCAATGCCGGAGGAAGATCGCCCGGCGACCATCAGCGCCGCAAACCCCGGACCGAGCTCGCGCACGATCGAAACCGAAAGAATCTGCGGCAGGAAGGTCTCCGCGTTGAAGCGGGCGGACCCGTCATAAATATTGAGCGCGAGCGCCGCGCCGGTGAAGATCGCCGTCAGACCGATGACGGGGAGGGAGTTGAATCCGATGCGCAGCGCGGCGAGGAAAAATTCGCGCGTGTAGAACGGACCCGACACCCAGGCGAAGGCACCGCGCAGCGCAAAAATCGTCATCGCTCCTATTTCGGCGACGGCGTTGAGCGTTCCTCGCCCGATGGCGGCGACTGGATTGTTCACGGGCGCGTCCCCTATTGGCCGGTCATGGACAAGCCCGCCGGCGCGCCTGCGAAGAGGTAGCGGCGCTCCACCCGCCCGCCAAGTGCGCTATGGCCGCGGGGGCCGGACAAACCGCCGATCGCGGTCAAAAGCTCGTAACCGATCGTGCCGCAGCGGGCAGCCTGCTTGTCGATCGGCAGCGCCTTTCCGAAAAACTCCGCTCGGTCGCCGACTGTTGGGACTTCGGGGACCGTTGTGACATCGAGCACGATCAGATCCATCGATACACGCCCGACGATCGGGCAAAGGGCGCCGCCGACAATGGCGCAGCCGCTATTGGAGCCGCTGCGGGGAAAGCCGTCGCCGTAGCCCAACGATACGGTGGCGAGGCGTGTGCGCCGTTGAGTCTTGAAGGTCGCGCCATAGCCGACCGTCGCGCCGCCCGGAACTTCCCGTATCTGAATGACGGGCGCTGTCAGGGTGGCGACCGGCGCGAGGCCGTTGGCGCCAAGGTCATGCGGTTCGACGCCGTAAAGGCCGACGCCGAGACGCACCATGTCAAACGCATAGCGGGCGCCGAAGAGCGTGCCGCCCGAAGACGACAGGCTTCGCCTCGCGCTTGGGAACAGCGTCGCCGCCTCTTCGAAGTCGCGCCGCTGGCGTTCATTCGTCGCGTCTGTCGGATCGGATGCGCAGGCGAGATGGCTCATCGCCAGCGTGATGGTGAGGTCGCGAATGGCGTGCGCCGCGGCGACGTCGCCGAGCGGAAGGCCGAGCCGGTTCATCCCGGTGTCGATATGCAGCGCTGCGCCGACGCCGGGCGCGGCTTCAACCCACAGCCTCGCCTGTTCCAGCGAGTTGAGAACCGGCGTCAGCCGGTGCGTGCGGTAGGAGTCGACTGTTTCCGCAAAGGGTCCGTTGAAGACGAAGATCTCAGGTCCGTCTCCGAGCGACGCGCGCAACGACGCGCCTTCCTCAGAATAGGCGACGAAGAAGCTGCGACAACCGACTTCGGCCGCAAGCATCCGCGCGACCGCTGCAGCGCCGAGGCCGTAGGCGTCACATTTGACGACGGCTGCGGGCTCCGCGCCCGACGCCGCTGCAGCGAGCAGGCGGTAATTCGCGGCGATCGCGGCGAGATCGATTTCAAGCAGGGGATTGGCGACGTGCATTCTGGAAAAAAGCCTCGACAACCCGCCAGCATTAAGGGGTTTTGGCGCTCTAACCAAGGCGCTTCAATAGTTGAGACAGGCGCGCCGTTCGTCCGTCCATGCCTGTTCATCGGGGTGCGTCAGCGCATCAAGATCGCTCGGGCGCGCGGCGGGGTCATCGACCCACGCGCGCAAGGCCGGCCCGCCGTTGATGACGTCGATCGCGAGCTTGCCCGTTTCATACTCATACGGAAAATCGCGCCAGAGATCATAGGAGGGGTAAAGCCGCCGGATGGCCTTGAAGGCGAGCGCCTGCAAGCGCCACGGCCTGAACGCCGTATGTGAATAAGCGCCCGCCTCAGTGTGAAACTGAACGCCGGCGCAGAGCTTGCCGGCGTGTTTGTGAAAGGTCGGCTCAAACCAGCAATCGCGCAGAATGCAGCCTTCGAGCCAGTGCGGCGCAAGCGCGCGCATTTCAGCGATGATGCGGCGCGCGTCGATGTCGGGCGCACCAAAAATCTCAAGCGGCCGCGTGGTGCCGCGCCCTTCGGAAAGCGTCGCGCCTTCCAGCATCACAGTGCCCGCATAGGCGCGCGCCATGAAGACATTCGGCGCGTTGGGGCTCGGGTTCACCCAGACGCGCTCGCCGAGCGGCCAGCCATAGCCGGGACCTTCCTCGGGGCGCCAGCCTTCCATCGCGATCATCCGGTAATCGACGTCGAGCTTCAGGGTACGGATGAACCAGAACCCAAGCTCGCCGAGCGTCAGTCCGTGCCGCATCGGCATCGCGCCCGCGCCGACGAAGCTCTCCCAGCCGGGGCGCAGCGTAAGGCCCTCGACGGGGCGTCCGACCGGATTGGGCCGGTCTAGGACCCAGACGGATTTTCCGTGTTTCGCCGCCGCTTCAAGCACGTAGCGCAGCGTCGTGATGAAGGTGTAGATCCGGCATCCGAGATCCTGGAGGTCGACCAGAAGGACGTCGAAGCTCTCCATCATCGCGTCGGTCGGCCTGCGCACCGCGCCGTAAAGGCTGAACACGGGAATGCCGTGCGCCGGATCCGTGAAATCCGGCGACTCGATCATGTTGTCCTGCTTGTCGCCGCGCAGGCCGTGCTGCGGTCCGAAGGCGGCGGACAACTTGATATCGCCAAGAGCGGCGAGCGCGTCGAGCGAATGCGTGAGGCTGCGTGTGACGGAGGCGGGATGGGCGAGCAGCCCGATGCGGCGCCCCGCAAGCGGCGCACGCAGGGACTTGTCTTCAAGGAGGCGGTCAATGCCGAATTTCATGGTCAGCCTTTGTGGGGCGGTCTCGCGATGAAACCCCCGGCGTGATGAAAATCCGGTTTATCGCCGGGGTGTGCGAGCGCCCAGTAAGTCTTTTCGTGCTGCTTCGTTTCGAGGATCGCCGAAAGGCCAAGGCGCGCTGACGGCGACAGACCCAGCGCCGTCGCGTCAATGCGGGCGGCAAGCTCGGCGGCGCCATCAAGCGTCCGCCACTGGATGTCGGGCGCCATGACGGCCGCGTTCATCATTCCGCGCCGGTAGCGGTCAAAGCGATAAGCCGCCCAGTCGCCGGAAGGCGAGAAATTGAACTCGAAATAAGCATCACCAGCGCCCGGCTTGATGAAGGCTTCAAAGCAGGTCGACCGCCAGAGCCCATCGCGCCGGGCGGGCGTCGCCCTCGACGCCGTTTTCAGCTTTGCGCCCCGGCTGACGCGAAAGGCGAAATGAAGGTGATCGCCCTCTCGCCGCACGTCCGCCTCCACCGCCGCGACAGGCGGCGCGGCGGCGGAGGGAAAAGGAACGAGGCGGTAGCGCATGCGGCCCAAGAAGCGCGGTTCGGGCGGGTAAGGGAAGGGGCTGCGCCGCTAATCCCGCGAATAGGCGTCGTAGCGCCGGTCGAGGTTGGAGAACTTCGTCAGGTTCTCCTGGAAGGCGAGTTCGACCTTGCCGATGGGCCCATGGCGCTGCTTGCCGATAATGACCTCGGCGACGCCGCGCGCCGCGTCGCAATCGGCGATCCACTGCGCGTGCTTCTCCGAATCCGGTCGCGGCTCCGCCCGGCGCAGATAATACTCCTCGCGATAGATGAAGAGCACGACGTCGGCGTCCTGCTCGATCGAGCCCGACTCGCGCAAGTCCGCGAGCTGCGGGCGCTTGTCGTCCCGCTGTTCGACCTGTCGCGACAATTGAGACAACGCCAGCACTGGAACGTGAAGTTCCTTGGCCAGGGCCTTGAGACCCATCGAGATTTCGGTGATCTCCTGAACGCGATTGTCGCTGCGTTTCTGGCTGCCGGTCAGCAGCTGCAGATAATCGATGACAAGCAGGCCGAGGCCATGCTGGCGCTTGAGGCGGCGCGCGCGCGCCGCAAGCTGGCCGATCGAAAGGCCGCCGGTGTCGTCAATGTAAAGCGGCAGCGATTCAAGCTCGCGCGACGCGTGATAAATCCGGTCGAACTGCTCCTGATCGATGTCGCCGCGCCGGATCTCGTTCGACGGGACGCCGGAGACTTCGGAAATGATGCGCGTCGCGAGCTGGTCGGACGACATCTCAAGCGAGAACAGGCCGACGACGCCGCCTTCCGCCGCCTTGATCGAACCGTCCGGTTGGCGTTCGGGCCTGTAGGCGCGCGCGACATTGAGCGCGATGTTGGTCGCCAGCGACGACTTCCCCATCGACGGCCGGCCGGCGAGGATGATGAGATCCGACGGATGGAGACCGCCGAGCGTGTGGTCGAGATCGCGCAGGCCCGTTGCAACGCCCGCAAGGCCGCCGTCACGTTTGACCGCCGCCGTGGCGATTTCGATGGCGTCGGCGATCGCGGTGCGGAACGTCTTGAAGCCGCCGCCGTATTTGCCCGTCTCCGCGAGCTTGTAAAGCGCCTGTTCGGCGTCGGCGAGCTGGCCGCCCGGCTCGTCGTCGAGCATCGCGACCTGCGCGCGCTCGATCATGTCGGAGCCGATGGTGATGAGGCCCCGGCGGACCGACATTTCAAAAACAACCCGCGCGTAATCGAGCGCGCCAGCGGTCGAGGGCACGTTCGCCGCCAGCTGCTCTAGATATTTGCGCCCGCCCGCTTCGACATATCCGGGGATGGCTGCGAGGGAGGTGTCGATAAGCGCTGGCGATGCCAGGCGGCTCTGGTTGATGAGCGCGCCGCAGGCGTCGAAGATCAGGCGATGAACCGGGTCGTAGAAATGCTCGCTTTTCAGAACGCCGGTCACCCGGAAATAAATCTCATTGTCGTAAAGGACGGCGCCGAGCACAGCCTGTTCGGATTCAAGGCTCACCGGCGCGCGGTCGACGCCCTTGTTTGCGTCGTCAGGGTTTTTCTGGAGCGGGTTTGCGCCGTCGGCCATCCGCGCGAGAGACCATAAAAAAAACCGGCCGTCGAGCAGCCGGTTTTCCCTTCATTCCACAGTTCAAGCGCGCTACTCGGCCTTTGCAGCCTCGCCGGCGCCGGCGTCGAAAAATTCCGCGGTCTCGGCGTCATCCTCCGGTTTTTCCTCAACGCGCGCGAGCACGTTTTCGCCGCGCGCCTGACGTTCAGCTTCGTCCGCCGAACGGGCGATGTTGATCTCGATCGTCGCCGAAACTTCCGGATGGAGCATCACGCGAAGCTTTGTGATGCCAAGCGACTTCAGCGGCTTGTCGAGGCGCACCTGCGCGCGGTCGATCTTCACGCCGGCCGCGCCCGCGGCATCCGCGATATCGCGCGTCGACACCGAGCCGAAAAGGAGGCCGGCTTCCGACGCCTGACGGATGATAACGAACGACCTGCCGTCGAGTTTCTTCGCGGCGCCCTCGGCGTCCTTGCGGCGCTCAAGGTTGCGCGCCTCAAGATCGGCGCGCTGGGCTTCGAAGACCTTCTTGTTGGCTTCGTTGGCGCGAAGCGCCTTCTTGCGCGGCAACAGGAAGTTGCGGGCAAAGCCGGGGCGAACCTTTACGACGTCGCCCATCTGGCCGAGTTTCTCGACCCGTTCGAGAAGAATGACTTCCATGATCTACTCCGACGCGTAGGGAAGGAGCGCCAGGAACCGGGCGCGCTTGATGGCGCGCGCGAGTTCGCGCTGCTTCTTGGCGGAAACGGCTGAAATCCGCGACGGCACGATCTTGCCGCGCTCGGATACGTAGCGCTGGAGAAGCTTCGGATCCTTGTAGTCGATCTTCGGCGCGCCTTCGCCCGAAAAGGGGCAGGTCTTGCGCCGGCGCATGAAGGGTTTCGCCATTGGTCTGATCCTTTCCCTTAGAACCTGCGACCGCGATCGCCGCGATCGCCGCGATCACCACGGTCGCCCCTGTCGCCGCGATCACCCCGATCGCCGCGGTCGCCGCGGTCGCCGAAATCCCGCCCGCCTTCACGGCCGCCTTCGCGCCCGCCTTCACGGCCGTCGCGGTCGCGGCGCGACAGCACCGGCGAGGGTGTTTCGTCGAGCTCATCGACGCGGATCGTAAGGACGCGGAGAATGTCCTCGTTGATCTTTTCCTGGCGTTCGAGTTCATGGATCGCGGCGGCGGGGCCGTCGATGTTGAAGAGGCTGTAATGGCCCTTCCGGTTCTTCTTGATCTTGTACTGGAGGTTCCGAAGACCCCAATACTCCGACTTCGCGATTTTCGCGCCGTTTTCGGAGACGATCTTCTGAAGGGTCTCGGTCAACCCTTCGACCTGCGCCGGGGAGATATCCTGGCGCGCAATAAAGATATGCTCGTAAAGAGGCATCAAGCCAGCTCCACTTGGGCGACGGAGACGGAAGGGACCTTGCTGGTGGCCCATCGCGCCTTCGGCCCTCACCCAAACGGGACTATCCCGCAAACCGGCTCCAAGGCCGGCGGCTGAGGCCGTCGCTCGAAGGGCGGGGGGATAGACGAGAGGGCGGCCGCGCGCAAGAGGGCCGCCTTCCGCCCCTTTGGGAACCAGTCTAAAGACCTCGCCCCGTGGTCAACATCGTCCCCGTTTTCAGGGTCATCGGGGCCCTCCTGATCGCCTTTGCGGCGTTCATGCTCGCCCCGCTCCTGGTGGCGACGAGCCTGCTCGCCCAGCCGGGGGCCTCATTCATCCTGTCGGCGCTCGTTACTGCTTTCGCCGGCCTCACCCTGATGGCGCTCAGCCCGCAGCGCGGCAATTTCGAACTGACCCGCCGTCAGGGCTTCCTGGTCACCGCCCTCTCCTGGACCGTCCTGCCGGTCTTCGGCGCTCTGCCGCTGACGATGGGGGCAGGCCTTTCCCCGACCGACGCCTATTTCGAGGCGGTGTCGGC
>CAZGXT010000010.1:0-31219 GCA_964529675.1 uncultured Caulobacterales bacterium | reverse complement strand
GATCCCGAAGGACCGCACCATCCCCATCAACTCGTTCACGGCTTTCGCCCTCACCGCGCGCCGATCCCATCCTCGGCGACGCCCGGCAAAATTTGCCCGCGTCAGCGTAAAGATTCCGTTAGACGAGAGCCGTTGCAGGAAGGCGGGCGTGAAAAGAAGAACCCCGCGCCGGCGCCGGCGCGGGGTTTTCCGAACCCTTAAGGAGTGCTGAAACCGCTGTCAGCGATATTGCTGGACGCGCGTGGCGCGCAGTCCGGCCATGCCGTACTGCTCGATCGCTTTCTGCCAGGCGAGGAACTCCTCGACGGTCAGCTGGTAACGATCGCAAGCCTCTTCGAGCGTCAGAAGTCCGCCGCGGACGGCGGAGACGACTTCCGCCTTACGGCGAATGACCCACCGCTTCGTCGTGCGCGGGGGCAGGTCGGCGAGCGTCAGCGGCATGCCGTCGGGCCCGATGACATAGGGCTCCTTCGAACGCTGCGGCGCTGCCTGATATGCGGCGGACGTCATGTGGGTCTTCCCTCAAGATACGCAACTACACCGTCCAACCCTAGGCGTCCGCTTTTAAAATAGAGCTAAACGCTACGGTAAATTACGGGCTAAGATGTTGACGCCTCACGGTAAAACATCCGTCTACGGAGCGTGCGCCGGATCGGGACGGGGCCGTCCCGGGACCGGTCTCAGGCGGCGGTCGAGACGAGCGTCCGCCAGAGGTCGTCGGCGGTTGAAAGAATGCGCGCGCCCGTCGCATAGGCGCGCTGCGTCGCGATCAGGGCGGAAAACTCCTCGCCGATGTCGACGGTCGAGCCTTCAAGCGCCGAGCCTTCGATCGCGCCCGCATTCCCGTTCTGCGCGGCGCGGATCTCGGGCTGGCCGGAAAGGGCGGTGGCGCTGACGGCGGTGCGGTCGGCGAGCGCAAGGCCCGCTTCGTTTGTAAAGAGGGCGAGCGGAATGCGGAAAATTGTATGGACCGAGCCGTTCGCATAGGTCGCGTTGACCGCGCCGTCCGCGCCGATCTCGACCGAGGCGAGCGCGCCGAGCGTTGCGGGATCGACGCCGGCCGGCGCGCGGTTGACGTTCACCGTCTGAAGCCCTTGCGCGGTCAGGGCCCCGCCTGCGGCCGAGACTGTTCCCCTGAGATAAAAGCCGGCGCTGTTGACGAGATTCCCGTTCGCATCAGGACGGAAATCGCCGGCGCGCGTGTAGCGAAGATCGCCGGCGGTCGCGGCGCCGGGGTCGCGCGAGACGATGAACCAGCCCTCGCCGGCGACCGCGACATGAGTCGCCTGATTGTCGCGCGCGATCGCGCCCTGTTCGCTGAAGAGCTGGCGCGCGCCCGCGGCGACGCCCGTTCCCGCCGCGCCTGCGCTCACCAGCCCGCCGGCCGCGCTTGACGTCGGAAGCAACGCTTCGAAGTCGGTGCGGATGCGCTTGTAGCCGGTGGTGTCGGTGTTCGCGACATTGCTCGAAATCGCCTCGATGCCTCTGGCGAAGGCGGTGAGGCTTGAGACGCCGATGGCGAAAATGCCGGTGAAGCTCATGGCGGGTTCCTATCGGTTGGCGATGACGCGGGTGACGTCGGCGAAGGCGACGTCGCCGAGCGCAGTTGAAAGCGACGGCGCGCCGGCGATGGTCGTCACGCTCGTCACGCGCGCGAGGGAGCGGGCGCTCGCGGCAAGGCTCGCGCCGCTGCGATCGACTGCGGCGACGGCGAGCCGGTATGTCTCTCCGTCGGCGGCTCCGTTGAAGACATAGGCGTGCTCGCCCGCAGCGGCCGCGCCGGTCCCGCGCGCCACGATGCGGCCTTGCGCATCGGTGACGGTAAGGGCGACGGCGCTCGCGCCTTCTGGAACCTGATAGCGCCACTCGGCGGCGCCGCCCGCCGCGATTGCGCGATCGCCGGGGAACACGATCGTCTCCCCGAGCAGCGCCAGCGCGTTCGAGGTCTGCGCCGACGACTGCAGCGCGATCAGCGCTTCGAGATTCCTGTTCGTTTCAATCGACTGCTCGACGGACGAGAACTCGACGAGCTGCGACACGAATTTGTCGGTGTCGAGCGGGTCGAGCGGATCCTGGTTCTGAAGCTGCGCGGTCAGCAATGTCAGAAAGGTGTTGAAATCCGCGGCGATGCGCGCGCCTGTGTCAGCGGTGCTCGCTTGCGTGCCGGCGATCTGGGCGATGTCCATGCGTCGTCTCCTAGGCGCGAATGTCGATCGCGCCGCGATGCAGCGGCGCCGGTGAGAACGCGGATCGTTGAACGGCGGGCTCTGTCAGCGCTTCGGCATCGGCCGGGGCCGGCGCGCGAAAGCTCATCTGCAGATTGTGACGGGAAAGATCGAAGCCGGCGCTCGCGAGCGCGCTGCGCAATGCGGCCTCGTCACGGCGGAACAGATCGAACGCCGACTGATTGTCAAAGGCGAGCGACAACAGCGCCTCGCCGTCATCGGAGAGCGTGAGGCGCCCGTCAATGCCGCCGAGCGCTGGCGGATCGAGGCGAAGATCGAACTGGCTGGCGCCGTCGAGCCGCTGCGCAAGGATCTCGGCGAATTGCGTGACGGCCTGCGCCGGCGCGCGAACGGGCGGCGCAGCGCGCGGCGCCTCGGTCCTTGTCCGCGCGGCGGCGTCGCGGATCGCCGCTGGCGTCTGCGTCTGCGGCGCCGCGGCGGCGCCGGGAGCGGCGACAGAAATCGCAGCGGCCTGCCCGTTCACAGCGATGACAGGAGAGGGCGCGCGCGCCGCCGGCGGCGCTGTCTCCGCCGCCTCGGCCGCGTGCGGCGCGGCGCGCGCATGCTGAGGCGACGCCTCCGCTGTCGCATCCGGCGCTGCGGCGTCCGGCGTTTTGGCGGGCGTCTCCGCTTGGGTTGCGGGCCGGGTGACGGCGTCCGTCGGCGCCCCGCCGTGAATGTCGAGCGCGCGTGCCGCGTTGCGCCGTGTTGCGGCGACCGCCTCATCAAAGGAAAAACCCGTCGCGCCCCGCTGCGGCGATGCGCGCGGCGCAGCGACGGTCGGAAGAGCGGCGAGGGAGGCGGCGGTCATCATGGCCGTCCTATTGGCAAGGACGAAGCCAATGCCCGCCGCCGCGGATTTGCTCGCGTTTCATGGCTAAGGGCAGGTAAACGCCTATCTCGCCGGCAATAATCAGCCTGCAGATTTTTCCTCCTCGCGCGAAAAGGGTCTCTGCAACTCGGCGATTTCGAGGCGTAGGCGGCGACGGAAGCGATCCCTGAAAAGACCTCGAAAATTTCCTCGAAAATACATCCTGAGGATGTGAAAAAATCGGCGTCGCTCGCGTCTCGGTTGCGGGTTTGCCGATCTCGACGCGTCTTCACCGTTAACCATAAAGACGATTGATCCGCCGACGGAATTTACCGCGACTTAAGGCGGCGTCTGAGGAGTTATCCCCCACCTTATCCCCCACCTTATCCCACCCCCCTTTGGGCGGGTTTAGAGTGGCGCGTCGATTGAAAGGACGCAGTGAAGACGACAATGACGATAGTCGCGTTGAATTCCGCACGGGGCAGCGATCATCGCGCAGCGCCCGGTCTTTTTCCTCGCATGAGTGGGCGCGGGCGTCGGCCCCATGTCGCGGGTCTTGCGGACAAGCGGAAGAAGAGACGGTTCGCAGAGGCGCGCGCGAGCGCCGGGCAAGTCCGGCAAATACGGAAAAACCCGCTGCAGCCCGCCAATTCCGCGGCCGAAACCTCCGCGCAGGCCAAATCCTCTGCGCCGGCCAAATCTTCTGGGACGGCAGGAGCGTTGCACAGTCTTTCCGTGGTCACTGAGGAAAGCCCCGCGCGCCATGCGAAAAAGCGCGAATTCATTGAAGGTCGGCGGCGCGTCTTGCGCATTGGCGGCAAGCCTTGCCCGGCGCCTTTCGCCGCGCCGGCACGTCTTGCCGGGTTCGGAGCATTGATCATGAGCCTTTCGGTTGCGCTCAACACGGCGGTCTCAGGTCTCTTCGCCAACCAGACGGCGATTGCCGCGACGTCGGAGAACATCGCCAACGTCAATACGCCGAATTTCTCTCGCCGCGAGGCGCGGTTCCAGACGGACGCGATTCCGAACCAGTTCGCCGGCGTCGACGTTGAAATCGTGCGGGCGGCGGCCGACCGGTTCCTGCAGGCGGCCTCCTTCGGCGCCAGCGCGACTTCGGCGCGGTCTTCCGCCATCGCAGACGCCCTCTCGGCGATCGAGGCCTCGCTTGGCGCGCCGGGCGACAATATCTCCTTCGCGAACCGGCTCGATGAAGCCTTCGCCGCGCTGACCGCGCTCGGCGCCAATCCGTCATCGACGGTCGCGAGAGCCGACGCGCTCGCGGCCCTGCAGGAGGCTTTCGACGCCTTTGCGCGCACGGGCGAAGCGGTCGCGGCCGAAGGCGTCGCGGCGTCAGGCCGTCTCTCCGCGGACGCGGCGCGCGCCAATGCGCTGCTTGAGGAAATTTTCCGGCTGAACCAGTCTGTTTCACAAAGCCCGGGAGCGGCGGACCTCATCGACCAGCGCCTGACGGAACTGTCGACGCTGCTTCCAATCGCCGTCGAGCGCGGCGAGGACGGTCGGGTGTCGGTGTCGCTTCCCTCCGGGGCGCTCCTCGTCAATTCGGCAGGGTTCAATGCATTGACCGTCGCAGGCGGGCCGCCGGCGACAGTGACGATCGCCGGCGCTGATGTTACGGCGAGCCTCCCGGCCGGCTCCATCGGCGGGCATGTCGCGCTCCTCAACGTAGAATTGCCGCGCCTTAGGACGCTCCTTGAAACGACGGCGCGCGGCGTCGCCGATCGCCTGAACGCTGTTTACGCCGCCAATGTCAGCGTCGGCGCCGCGACGCCCTCCGGCGCGCCGCTGATCGTCGAAGCGGCCGGCGTCTTTTCAGTCAGCGCGGCGCTGCTCGCCGATCCGGCGAGTTTCGCCATCGCGCGCCCTACGACAGGATTTCCAGGCGGTCGCAATGACGGCGCCGGCGCCATTCTGCTCGCGGATGTCGCCGCAACGCCCGAAGCGCGCGCGGCGGGCGCCGCCGTGGCGGAGATTGGTTCGCGCGCGCAGAGCGCCGCGCGCGCCGCCGAAACCGACACGCTTCTCTCCTCTGAGCTTTCGGCGCGCGCCGCGGCGTCGGCCGGCGTCAATCTTGATGAGGAATTGTCCAATCTCATTCTTTATCAGCGCGCCTATTCGGCCAACGCGCGCGTCATCGCAGCGGTCGACGAACTCTGGCAGTCGCTGCTGCAGATCGTTTGAGGCGCACCATGACCCGGATTTCCGATCTCGGCTTTCAGCAAATCCTCCTTTCAAGCTTTCAGCGCGCGCAGAGCGCTGCCGAGACGCGACAGGTGCAACTCGCCACCGGCAAGGTCTCCGACCGCTATAGCGGCGTCGGCGTCAGGGCCGAGCAGCTCTTGAGCGCGGAAGGCGTCTTCAACCGCGCAACCGCCTATGAAACGGCGGCCGGCGTCGCCGCTTCGCGCCTGCAGGTGCAGGAAGCCGGCCTCGATACGATTGCGGACAGCCTCGCCCGGCTGCGCAGCCGCTTCGTCACCGCGCTTTCAACCGGCTCCGCCGAACTCGTCGTGACGGAGCTCGCAACCGAAGCCCAGCGCATCCTCTCGGCGCTCAATACCGAAACCGGCGGCGTCTACGTCTTTGGCGGAACCAACGGCGCCGTTCCGCCGGTCGACGCACGCACGCTCGACGACATCGCGGCGGCGGCGGACACCGACGATCTCTTCGTTCTCGCAGACCGCACGCGACTGCCGGTCGAAGAAGGGACGACCATCGACGGCGGCGCGACCGCCGATGAAATCGCCGGCGACATTCTCGCCCGCCTCAAGGAGCTCGCCGACGCGCCCGCAACGCTCGGGCCTTTCTCGGGCCAGCTGACGGGCGCGCAGGCGGCCTTCCTTGTCGACAAGGTTGCGGAGTTCGATGCGCTCTCCGATGCGCTCATCCTTCATCAGGGCGCCAACGGCGTTGCGCAGCGCCAGGCCGACGCCGCTGTCGATCGCAATGTCCAGCGCCGCAACCTCGCCGAAATCGTCGCTTCCGAAATCGAGGATGTCGATCTCGCCGAAGTGATCGCGCGCCTCGACCAGGACCGCCTCGCCATCGAGGCGGCGGCGCAGGCGCTCGCCCAGTCGCGCGAATTGTCGCTGCTGAACTTCCTCTGATGGGCGCCTTTCCGTCGAAACCTCAGGCCTGCCGGTTGAGCGCGGGGCGCGCGGCCGTGCGGCGGGTCTCCTTGGCCGCCTTTCGCGGCTGGAAAAGCCCCGCTCTCCTCCCTATGTTCCGCGCGCCATGACGACCGCTGTTCTCTCCGCCGGCCTCGACGCGCCCCGACTTGATCTCGGCGTGCCCGCCGGCGCGCGCATCGTCGTCGCCATGTCGGGCGGGGTCGACAGCTCCGTGACCGCGGCGCTGGTGAAACACTCAGGCTACGACGCGGTCGGCGTGACGCTGCAGCTTTACGATCATGGCGTCGCCATCCAGAAAAAAGGCGCCTGCTGCGCCGGGCAGGACATCAAGGATGCGCGCGCGGTCGCCGACCGGCTCGGCATTCCCCATTACGTGCTCGACTATGAAGACCGCTTTTCGGCAAGCGTGATGGAAGATTTCGCGGACACCTATCTGGCCGGCGCGACGCCGATTCCGTGCGTGCGTTGCAATGAACGGGTGAAGTTTCGCGACCTCCTCGACGTCGCGCGCGACCTCGGCGGCGCCGCGATGGCGACCGGGCACTACATCCGGCGTGTCGACGGTCCGGGCGGGCCGGAGCTTCGCCGCGCCCGCGACGCCGGACGCGACCAGAGTTATTTCCTGTTCTCGACGACGCGCGCGCAGCTCGACTTCCTGCGCTTCCCGCTCGGCGATATGCCGAAGGACGAGGTTCGGCGCATTGCGTCGGCTCTTGAGCTGACGGTCGCGGCGAAACCGGACAGCCAGGACATCTGCTTCGTGCCGGAAGGAAAATATGCTGCGGTGGTCGAACGCCTGCGCCCCGGCGCGGCCGAGCCCGGCGAAATCGTTCACATCGACGGCGCGGTGATGGGGACCCATCCCGGCGTCATCCACTATACCGTCGGCCAGCGCCGCGGCCTTGGCGTTGCGACGGGCGAGCCCTTGTTCGTCGTGCGCCTCGATGCGACGAACCGGCGCGTCATCGTCGGCCCGCGCGAAGCGCTGATGGTGAAGAAGATCCGCCTGAAAGAAACAAGCTGGCTGGGCGAGGGGTCGCTTGACGACGCCGCGCGGCAAGGCGTGCGCCTCGCGGTGAAGGTTCGCTCAACCCGCCCGCCGGCGCCCGCGCGCCTTGCTTTCGACGGCCTGCCTGCCGTCGTTCTCGATACGGCGGAGGAGGGCGTCGCGCCGGGGCAGGCTTGCGTCTTCTATTCGCCCGAAGCAGGGCACGACCGCGTGCTCGGCGGCGGCTGGATCGCCGCCGCAGAAACCGCATGAAGGGAGAGAGTTGCGCCGGACGCCGACTTTCGTCACATCCGGCGGGCCGCGCACTCAACTGGAACCGTTCATGCCGAAGAAGCACTATGACTGCCTCAAATGCGTCGCCTATTGCTGCACTTACACCCATATCCCCGTGAACAAGCGGGACGTGAAAAGGCTGGCGAAGCATTTCGAGCTGACCGAGGCGCAGGCGGGGAAGAAATTCACCAAACGCGGCGACAAGGAAAATCCGCGCGTCTTGAAGCACGCCGAGGACAAGCATTTCGGCACCGCCTGCATGTTTCTCGACCAGAAGAAACGTCAGTGTACGGTGTATGAATCGCGCCCGCAGATTTGCCGTGACTTCCCGACCCAGTCGCGCTGCGGCTATTACGAATTCCTGAAATTCGAGCGCGAGGTGCAGGACGACCCGAAATGGGTCGCGACGACGGACTAGATGGCTGAGACTGTCGACGCCGTCGTCATCGGCGCGGGAATAGTCGGTCTCGCCGTCGCCCGCGCGTTGGCGCTTCAGGGGCGAGAGGTCGTCGTCGTTGAAAGGAATGCGCTCTTCGGCGCGGAGACCTCGTCGCGCAATTCCGAAGTCATTCACGCCGGCGTCTATTACCGCCCCGGCGGATGGCGCGCGCGGCTCTGCGTCGATGGCAAGGCGCAGCTCTACGACTATTGCCGCCAGCGCGGCGTCGGGCATCTGCGTTGCGAAAAGCTCATCGTGGCGACGCGCGCCGATGAGATTGAAAAACTCAAAGCGCTCGAAGGCGTTGCAAAGCGGAACGGCGTCCATGATCTCGTATTGATCAGCGGCGCCGAAGCGCGCGCGCTTGAACCAGGCCTTTATTGCGAGGCGGCGCTGGTGTCGCCAAGTTCGGGGATCGTCGACAGCCATGGACTGATGCTCAGCCTGCTGGGCGACCTTGAAAATGCGGGGGGCGCGCTCGCGCTGTCGTCGCCGGTCGTCGGCGGACGGGTGATGGAGGGGGGCGTCGAACTCGATATCGGCGGCGTCGAACCGGTGACGCTTGCAGCCCGCCTCGTCGTCAACTCGGCGGGGCTTTGGGCGGACGCGGTTGCGCGTTCCATCGCCGGCCTCGATCAATCGTTCATTCCCGCCTTGCGACCGGCGAAAGGACAGTACTTCACCGTGACAGGGAGGGCGCCGTTCTCGCGCCTCATCTATCCCGTGCATACGCCCGACAGTCAGGGCGTTCACTATACGCGCGATCTCGGCGGGCAGGCGCGGCTCGGCCCGGACATCAGCTGGGCGGCCCCGCTCGGCGACTACTCCGTAGACGGAGCACGCGCTCCGGCGTTCCACGCCGCCGTCCGGCGCTTCTGGCCGTCGCTTGAACTGTCGCGCCTGCAACCGGGCTATGCGGGCCAGCGGCCGAAAGCGACAGGCCCAGGAGAGGAGGGAGATTTTATCCTGCAAGGGCCGAAAGGTCATGGAACCCTCGGTTATGTCGGCCTCTACGCGATCGAATCGCCGGGCCTCACTTCCTGCCTCGCCATCGCCAGCCAGGTCGCAAAGTTGGCGCAGGAATGAACAATCCGGCCTTGCTCCCTCCGCGCCGCCTCGGTATAGCGCCGTCCTTCTCCTGGCCGGGTAGCTCAGTTGGTGAGAGCGCAGGATTCATAACCCTGAGGTCGGCAGTTCAATTCTGCCCCCGGCTACCACTCTGATTTTAAACTGATTTTTGAGCGCGCCGCCCCGAATAGCCCGTCGATCCACCTCAAATTTTCGAGTAGTGGTTGTAATTTTATTCAACCATAGAGGGTATTTTGTCGAAGTTCCTCCTTGCACCGCTGGAAAGGCCCATGTCCCAGAACCCCGCCTCCCAAGCCAGTGAAGCGCTCTCCAGTCTGGCGCTCCGGCTCAAGAATGCTCGCGCGGAGGAAGCCCTTTGCACCGATCGGCTTGAGTCGATCGACGCCGACTTGGCGTTGCAGCGCGCACGCCTCAATGCGGCTTCACCCAAAGCCGACCACCTGCGCGCCGTCATCACGCAACGCATTGCAAGCCTTCTCGAGTTACGGTCTGCGCTCACAACCGAGCGCCTGCGCCGCCGCCGCGAGATCGACGAACTCAGCCAGCGTAAGGAAGCGATCAGCGCCGCCCTGTCGGTGCTGCGCGCAAGCACAACGGCGCAACTGGCGTGACGCCAGCCTAGAAGTCCTTCTTCCAGTTGGCCGACACCGTTTGATCTCCGTCCTGCCGTAGCTCTGTTTCAACCGAGAATGACGAGCCTATTTCGTACTCGATGCGTAGCGATCCATTCTCACCGCGCGCATTCTGCGACGCGGAAATAAAGAGTCCGTCGGTCACATATTTCCCGACTGTCAGCAGCGATGCCGAAGAGTCAGTATCATCGATCTCGAAATTCAACAGGTCGAGTCCAAGCGCATCGCGCGCCGCGCCGGCGACGCCCTTGCCGCCGAAAACCCCAACCCCGCCCAGCTGGGTCAACCCGTCCGCAACCTGTAAGGACTCGAAAGCCGATAGCTGATCCGCCGGCTTGTCGAACAGGACTAGCGCCATGATGTCGTCGTTCGGCAACGATGGGGTTGATTCAAGGGCGACTTTCAGAGCCGAACTTCGGCCAGAAATGATGACGGCGACGGTGACGCCCTCCCGGGTCTCGCGTTCGGCGCGAATATCGATGGTCGGGTCGTTAGGGGCGAATCTGTCAAACCCGATGCCGCCACGCGTGATATCAAAGCGTCGCCCTGAGAAAACCAGATCGCCGCGTCGCAGATTGAGCACGCCGAGGATGAGAGGTTGATCGCGGTTCCCTACGATCTGGGTGTTTGCGCTCCAAGTGCTTTCAAGCCCGCGTCCACGCACAACGATGTTGTCATCGGAGGTCAGACGGACCTCGTAGCGCAAGGTTCCTTTGCGCTGTGTTGTGGAGGGCGCCAGCGATGATGAAAAGCGGTCCCCGTTGAGTGCGACGACCTTGATGTCGACAAGTCCCGTATCGTTAGGCGTGAAAAGCTCCGCCGTAAGCGCGTGGATGTTTAGATCGCCGCTGATGAGCAGATCTTCGGGGTCGCCTTCGATGGTCACGCCTCCCGAGGCGCTGACGCTCGCAATAGGACCGCCCGAGAACCTGGCGCGATCAAAGGTAATAGTCGTTTTCATCTTCAAGTAGTCACGCAAAGTGAGGCTTCCGATTGCAGTGATAGACTTTTGCGCCTGCCCGACGCCTGATGCGGCGGCCGTAAACTGAACGGTCGAGGCCCCGGCGGTCCGCTCCGCAACTGCGGTGAGATCGATGTCGACAACGCTGAAACCCGACGCGAGTTCAGTGTAGGCGCCGTCGGTAAGCTGAAGCCTTCCATCGACCCGTGGAGCCTTGACGTCGCCGCTGATCGAGCCCGCAAAGTCAAGCGCTCCCTCAAGAGATTGCAACGTCGTCGGCAAGAAGATGGCGACTGATTCCGCACGTCCCTGGTAGCGGGCCGTTCCGTCGATCGGCCCGGCAAATTTGAGGCTCAGACGGTCATCGTAATTCAATTGTAGCGGCAGCGAGATATCGATAGAGAGCGCGCGGTCAGCCCCTTCAGCCAGGACCTTGAGCTTTCGTCCATCCCAGGTGAAGCGCCCTGGGAGCGTCAGCACACTAGTACGGGTGATCGTGGATCGAACTTCAAACTCTCCCGTCGCGACGGGACTGCGGCGCGTATCGAGAATTAGCGAGAATTCTGCAGTCGATAGAGTATCGGGCAGCTGAATGTCACGAAGGTCAGCGGTCGCTTGCCAATACGATCGGCCGAAGGCGCCGTCCAGTTCAGCGACGCCGCTCCGGCCGACTTTGAGCTTCAGCCCACGGACGGCGAAGCCGTCGTCAAGAGCTAGGAAAGCAGCGCTCGCAGTTGCGACGGGCGTTCCGTTTAGGTCCGCCGACGCGGTTGCGAGCGTGAAGACCGTTTGCGGTTCAGTGACGGCTGTTCCTGAAAGACGCACATCCCTAAGCTGAACCCGATTTGCAAACCCCAAGAAGTCGGCAGAAGCGTCTAACGACAACTTTTCATAAGGTCCGTTGGCCGCGACTCTTAAGTTCTCCAGCAATAGATCACCCATACGCAGCGCCGCAAGATCAAGAGATAAGCGATTAGCGGTGTTGGACCGGCCTAACGAACCCGACGCCTTCGCCACGCCTTCCATAAACACGCCAGGCCACGGTTCAGCCTGATCGCTTCCCTCATAGTCTAGATCAACGCCGCCTTCTCCGGTTTCCGGGTTGATCTCGAGCGCGCCACGCATCGCAAATCCGCTTCCCCGGTAATCGATGCTGCGCAAGCGCCACAGCCCATCTCGGCGGCGGCTGACATCGGCCGATGCTCGGCGAGACCGATCGATGGCGCGGATGGAGACGACGCCCGAGGCCGACGACGGCAGCCCGGCAAGTGAAATCGCCGCGCGCGACGGCGGGATCAATGCGCCGTTCAACAATAGGGCCGGGGTCGCGGCTGTCATTCTGAGAGCGATGTCACCGGGCGCGCCCGCAATATCGAATTCTCCAGCGAGTTTTCCACGCGCGCGCAAGGCGGGCAGCAAAGCCATCAGCGCCTTCTCGTTCAAGGAGAGAGCGCCCTTCGCCGAAATTTCCTTCTCGGAAAACCTGTAACCAGCGTCAGCAGAAAGCTCGAATCCCTCTGCGCTTCCGATCTTCAAACCTTCAAGTGCGAACTCTTCGCCCTGAAGAAATGACAGGCTGGCTGTTGCGCCCAATCCAGACGGAAACCGCCAGGAGAGACTGCTCGCCGGTTCTATTCTGAGTTCGACTTCGCCATTTAGGCGCGAGCGAAGATCGCTCAAGCCCTTGAGAATGCTTAAACGGAGCAGCGGCGTCGCCGCGGAAGCGGTGACAGCGAAATCCTGGCTGCGACGTTCAAGTGACGCCTTGAGGTCGACCGTGCGTCCGATGGCGGCTTGTATCGTCGGTCGCCAATTATCGGCCAAAGTTAAGGACAAATCGGCCGTTGCTTGATCGAGCGCCTTTCGGGAATTGCGCCAGTCCACGGCGCCGCTAAGCGCGCCCGCGGCAACGCGGGCGCGACGCAAATCAAGCCGTCCGCCGCGATCGAGGGGACGATAGACTCCCTCCGCTGTGACAATCTCGCCGACATCGCCGATCCAATCGGTGAAGCGCGCGCCGGGCTTCGCGGTCAGCCTAAAGTCTACCGCATCGAGGATTGCGAGATTGCTCCGCATGTCAACATAGAAGGAGCCGACCTCGCCAAAGCGGCCGCTCAAACGAAGCGAGAAATCCTCATTCGCCCCTGCGCCGATCGCCGCAAGATCAATTGGTCCGCCGGAGCGGGCGAGCGCTGCAATGGCGCCTTGAGACGTCGACCTGATCTGCCCATCCAGAGCGATACGGCCTGTACCTAAGCTCCGTTCGACGTCGATCCTCAAATCGTCCCTGCCATCGATTGCGGAGAGCGAAGCTTTGACCGACAGCGCTCGCCCACCCATTGCGACCGAGCCCTTGCCGTCAAGCCTCACCGACTCGCCTGCGATGGCTTGATCGACGCCAAGGTTTCGGATGATTATCTCGCCGATCGATAGCGCCGGAAGCCGCTCGGGCAGCTCGAAGCCTTTGAAGGGCCTCGATTTACGGCTTGGCGGCAACGGCGCCAGAATGGTCGCATCTTCAATTGAGAGCGCTGTTATCTCTATCTGTCGGGCGAGCAGCGCGCGGGGATTCCAGTCAATTTCGACCCGTGCGATCTCAGCCCAGTTCGCCGCGCCGTCCTTCAAGTAAACGTTCGTCAGCTGGAATTTCCTGAAAAGGTCGCCCTCGACGGCTCCGATCTCGACCTCGCGGCCAAACGCCTTCCCGATTTCGCGTTCGGCGACGTCACGGACAACCTGCTTCGCCACAGGCGACAAGATCAACGCGAGCGCAAGCGCTGTAAGCGCCGCGACCAGCACCGATAACATGATAACCCCGCGGCGCATCAGAACGGCTGCCCCAACGATATGTAGAACTGGAATCCGGGGTCAGTCGGCCTCTGTTCGAGCGGAATAGCGACATCAAGACGGATCGGCCCGATTGGCGATAGGTATCGCAGGCCGCCGCCGGCGCCGATAAGGTAATCGCCATCGAAATCGGGAAAACTTGCTGTGAAGACGGCGCCAGCGTCAGTGAAGGCGGCGATCTGAATGGGCCCGAAAATCTTTGCACGCGCTTCAACGGCGACTTCGACGGCGGAGCGCCCGCCGATCGGTACGCCGTCTGCGTCCAGGGGGCCTACAGCCTGAAAATCATAGCCGCGAACAGATGACCCGCCTCCCGCGAAGACGCGCTTGTTGACTGGAAGCGATCGCAGGGCGGACCCAGCCGTCGCGGCGACACGGATTCGGCCGGCGAGAGTAAAGCGGTCTTCAGCTCCGAGTTGCTGGCGGGTGCGGCCGACCAGTTCGAGGCGCGTGAATTGATCACTGCCTGTGTAGGGAATGACAAAGAACGAAGCCCGCGCGCCTGATGTCAATGCAAGGGGATCGTCCTCGGTATCCCACGTAACCGACAGTGGAGCCGAGACAAAATAAGTCCGCTCGTCGGCGATGCCGGGCGTGATGCTCAGCAGGCTTTCAACGCGGGAGGTTTCAAGGGCGAGGGCCGCCCGGGTTTCGAGACGATCTTCAAGCCAGCGCTTGGCGAATCCGCCGCTGATCGACAGCGAGCGTGCCCTGAAGGCGTCAGTCGTGTCGTTGACGAAGCCGAGATTGGCAAAAGCTGAACCTGGAAATCTGGGTAATGGCTTGTCGATTTCTAGATCGAACGCCTGACGCACCTCTGTTCCGTCGATTTCTGCTCTAGCGCGCTCGCCGCGGCCTGCGACATTGCGATATTCTAGAAAGAGCCTCCCGCCGGGACCTTCTGAGGTCGAATACGAGATGCCGGCGCCGATCGTGCGGTTTTTTCGTTCTTCAACAACAATTCGAACCGGGGCTGTCCCGTCCGGTGCGATGTCCCCTGCTTCGGCGGCGATCGATGTAAACAGCCCTGTCTTCGATAATTCGTCACGAAATGCGGCGAGATCGCTGCGACTGAAATAATCACCATCCTCCCATGTTCTCATTCGTTCGAGGAAGTCTTCTTTTGTCTTGACGGCGCCCAAAACCTCAAGTCCGTCAAATTTTACGCGCGGTCCGCTTTCAAATTCATAGACTGCGGCAGCGCGGTTCTCTGAGAGGCGAGCCTCGGCGCGCCGAGAAGCGATGCGCGCGCCGGGGAATCCGGTGGCTAGAAGGTGGTCCAGAAAGCGCTTTTGATTGACTTCAAGAGCCGAACCTGAGGCGTCGTCGCCGACGGTCAGGCCTGCTTCAGAGAAAGTCGTCGGCCTCTCGTCAGTGCGATCGTCAACATATCGGATCAGATGTTGATCGATTTTGAATTTCGAACCTGGTTCGATGGTAAAAATGACTTGCGGGGACGCGTCAGCGGATTCGCTCTCAATCGAATAGGCGACGCGGGGATCAAAATACCCGGATGCAATCAGCGCCCGGCGAATGACTTCGGCGTCGGCATCGGCTGCTTGCCGCAGACTGGCTAGCGTCGGCAACGACCGCCTCGCCAATGAAAGGCTGGTCAGCTGCTCCAGCTTGCTCTCTACCTCAGGCGGCGCGCCGTCATAACGCACTGAATATTTGCCGGCGTGCGCAGTCGCGCTCCAGGCAAGGGCTGCAAGGCTGAACGACGGAAGCAAGGCCCTCACCGACAAAGCTCCGATAGCGCCGGAATGCCTCTGTGTGCGCACAGCCGGCGATTGGCGGATGGCGGCTGAGACTGGCGTCTCACTCGTTAACCGTAAGCTTAGAAATCGCCGGAATTGCGCCGATTGGAAGGCCTCCTTTCCAGAAGGTTAATGCTTTGTTAAAGCGCCGCTTCGATTGATAGCTAATGGCGAAAGGTGAAAAATGCCGCATCCGCTGAGCGGAGCTGATCTCGCGACGTTGGTTGCAACGGTGGCGCGCGCCGGACTTCCGGACAAGCCGCTCGCATTAGCGGCGATTTGCGGTTCGGTGATCGGACGGCTGCCCTTTTCGATCGCCGAGAGATTACTCATCGAAGGAAGCCTCCCGCGCGAAGAAGACCTGAAGCCGCCGGTCTTTATTCTCGGCCACTGGCGATCGGGGACGACGCATCTCTATAACGTGATGTGCAAGAGCGGCGCTTGGAGCTACGTGCCGCCTTTGGCGACGGGGCTTCCCTGGGACATGTTCGGAATCGGCAGCGCCCTTCGGCCCATGCTGGAGCGCGCGTTGCCCGAGCATCGCTATATCGATAACATTCCCGTGACGCCGGAGAGCCCACAGGAAGACGAAATCGCGCTGGCGAACATGACGCCGCTGTCATTCTATCACGGAATCTATTTTCCCGCGAAGTTCGATGAATTTCTCAATAGAGGAGTGTTCTTTGACGGGTGCACGCGGGCGGAGATCGATAGCTGGCGGCTGCGGTTCATTTACCTTCTCCGAAAGCTTTCGAAACTGCAGAACGGCCGCCCGCTGCTCATAAAGAACCCGGTCTACACCGCACGCCTCGCGATGCTCCGCGAGATTTTTCCGAAGGCGAAATTCGTCCATATCGCCCGAAACCCCTATGACGTCTTTCAGTCAATGCGGAACTTCTACCGAAAGCTTTTCGCGGAGTTTGCTTTACAGTCATACGATCACATCGATATCGATGAGACCGTCTTCTCGGTGTATGAGCGAATGATGAAGGCTTTGGCGGCTGACTCACACGGGCTTGCGCCGCCGGACTTTGTAGAACTACGTTATGAAGAACTCGATCGCGACGGGATGTCGGCTTTAGCGGCTATTTACAGCTCGCTTGAAATTCCCGGATTCGAAGCCGCGCGGGGCCTCTTTGAGAGTTACCTGGCTTCGGTCAAGCGATTTGAAAAGAATAGGTTTGACTACTCCGTGGAAGACGCCCGTAAAGTGGAGGCTCGGCTGGGACGTTTCATCGAGCAGGGCCGCTATCGGCGGCCGGGCGCGATGGCGTGAGAGCGATCGCACTGCTACCGCTGGCGTTTTTCTGCGTCTGTGCCCTTTCGCTCCTTTCGTCTTGCAGCGTCGCTGAAGATGAGATTCCGCCGCTATTCGTCCTGGAAGATTGCAAGCGTATCTCCCTGATTGACAACGAGACTGGGGATGAGGTCGTCGGTGCAGAAGATCTCGACATTGACCGCGTAGGCGGACGTCTGATCGTCTCGGCCTATGACCGCAGAGCGGTCGAGCGAGCGACGAGGCGCAGCAGTGAGAGTATTCCGGAAGGCGGCCTCTACGTCGTCACCGTCAACGACCTTTCTGTCGTTGAGGACCGACTTCGTGCTCAGTCCATCGCCGTTCGAACCTCGTTAGCCGGCGGCCTCCGGCCGCACGGGATTGCATACGACGAGGCGAGCGGACAGTTGCACTTCATCAACCGGGCCTACGAGCGACAGAAGAACCGGTGGCGCATGCGCGCTCAGCTGCTGACGCTTGATTTGCGGGGGGAAACGATCGCGGCGCAGGACGTCGGCTGCACCGCAAACGACATTGTTGTTCATGGGGGCCAAGTGCTTCTCACGCTTGACCACAGTGGTTGCGGACTTGGCGCCGGAGCCGAAGATGTATTTGGTTTGAAGCGGGCGCGGCTGGTAAACGCCGCGGGCACGACGATCGCAGACGGAATCGGGTTCGCGAACGGCGTCGCTGCGCTAGCTGACGGGCGAGTTTTGGTTGCCGCCACCCGCGAGCGGGCGCTCTATCCTGTCGCTCTCAAAGAGGACGGCGCCGTCAAACAAGAAGCGATCAGGCTTGGGGCGGCGCCCGATAACCTGTCGATCTCGGACGACGGGCGCATTATCGTCACGCTGCATCCTTCACTTCCAGCTATTGGCCTTCAACGCCGTTTGGGCGTCGGCCGAAGCCCTAGCCGCATCGTTGAGATCGACCCAAAGACCGGCCATCGGCGTTTGCTTTTCGACGATCCAAAGGCCGCAATGATTTCAGCCGCAACGGTCGCGATCAACACAAGAAATCTCCTTGTTATCGGCTCGGTTATTGATTCCGGAATCGTTGTTTGTCGGAGCGCGTCGTGAGCACCGCGCTGATTACAGGAGGCGCAGGTTTCGTCGGCCGCCATCTTGTCGAGGCATTGATGGCGCGCGGCGTCCAGGTTCGGGTCTTCGATCTGAAGGCCATGGACGGCGTCGTTATGACCCTTGGGTCGGTCGAAGACACCCCAGCCCTAAAGTCCGCAATGAATGGCGTCGACGTCGTCTATCACCTTGCGGGTGACGCTCAACTTTGGGCGCGTGATCGATCACGATTTGATCGCATCAACCATATCGGCACTGCAAATGTACTGGACGCAGCAGCCAAATCCGGAGTGCGCCGCGTCGTACATTGTTCGAGTCTCACGACGCTCGTGGGCCTGAGTACGCCGGTCGGCGCGTCAAAAGCCGATGAAGGCGTTGCGTTGCAGGCGAAGGACATGCTCGGCGCTTACCCTCGTTCAAAGCTCCTCGCTGAAGAAGCTGTCGCCGCAGCGGTTTCGGCAGGCCTGGACGCCGTTATAGCCATCCCCACAGAGCCGCTTGGACCTGGCGATGAAGCGCTCACGCCGCCGACACGGCTGATCGTTGATCTGCTGACCGGGCGCATCCCTGCTACGATCAACTGCATGTTGAATTTCGTGTCCGTGCGCAGCCTCGCCGCCGGGTTTATTGCGGCGGCGGAGCGGGGCCGCAGAGGCGAGCGCTATATCCTTGGCGGCGAGAACGTTGAGATGGCGCGGCTGCTTGCCGAGCTAAGCCGGCAAACAGGGCGCGTGATGCCGAAGACCGTTCTTCCCTATGCAGTCGCTCTCGCGGCGGGCGCTCTTGATACGCACCTGATTGCGGAAATCCTCAAGCGGCCGCCGAAAGCGCCGCTGACAGGCGTCAGACTCGCCGGCCGACGCGTCTCTTTTTCAAGCGAAAAGGCTGAACGCGAGTTGGGTTGGAAGTCAGAGGCTTTTGAAACGGCGCTGGGCGCTGCAGTTGGGTGGATGAGAGCCCGCGGTTTCGTGGAATTTAGGGGGTAGTCGGGGCGGATCGCGTCAAGCAGGAGGCCTAGTTCTTTCGCGCAAAAACGAAATCTGCTGCGCCGCGCAGCGGTTCTGCGCGACCGTCGAAGCGTTGCAGATGTGACTTTGCACGCTCGACGAGCAAGCGCGCCTTGTCGCGTGCGCCCTCTGCGCCAAGCATCTTTACGAAGGTGGCTTTGTCCATGTCGGCGTCTTGGCCGACTGGTTTGCCAAGAGATTCGGCGTCGCCAAACGCATCCAGGAGGTCGTCGACAATCTGGAAGGCTAGGCCAAGATCCTCCGCATAGAGCCGGAGCGCCTCAATTTCGTTCTCTGCGGCGCCGCCAACAATGCCGCCCGCCATCGCCGAAAATCGGATGATCGCCCCGGTCTTCAGGCGCTGAAGCTCTTCTATGCCGGCGAGATCGAAAGTCTTCTGCTCCGCATAGATATCGATCATCTGCCCGCCAACCATGCCGTCTCGGCCCGAAGCGCGCGCGAGCTCGAGAGCAAGGCGACTGCGGACGCCGCCGTCAGGGTGGGTGTCCGGCTCGGCGAGGACTTCAAAAGCCTGGGTCAAAAGTGCGTCTCCGGCCAGTATGGCGGTTGCATCATCGTAGGCTCTATGGACTGAGGGTCGGCCCCGCCGAACGTCGCTGTCATCCATAGCGGGAAGATCGTCGTGGATGAGGCTGTAGCAGTGGATCATTTCTACAGCGCAACCGACGCGCAATGAGCGCTGGCGGGGCGCCTCGAACATGTCAGCGCTCGCCACCACAAGAAACGGTCGCAGCCGCTTGCCGCCGTCGAGCGCGCCATAGCGCATTGCATCGATCACACGCCCCAACGGCCCGCTGCGCCGCGGGAGCATGCGATCGAGTTCTGCCTGAGCAAGGCTCGCTGTTTCTTTTATAAGAGTGTCAAAACCGGTCATGGGGTGTGAAATTCAAGCGGCGGCGCTCCTTAGCGTCCGGCGAGTTATCTCTCAACCGACGCGCGTCCCAGAAATCCGTTGCCGCCGCATGGGCGGCAAACAATGGAAATGAGGCCTATTCGCCCGCGGCCTCCGCAAGACGGGCAAAGCCGCCGTTCGCCCGCAGCGGTGAAAGATTTGAACAAGGACTCCGAAGATGGGCCGGCCTTGTTCGTCGCAAACTTTAATGCCGTCGCCGACCGCGCGGCGGGAAATGCCTCTATGAATGACGCGGTCGTGATGCCGTGCAAGATGACAAGTAAATCCCGTTTCCAAGCCTCAAGGATCAATGAAAAGGACCCGTCGCTAAACTCGCCCGCCGCCGCCACTCCCCCGATAACGTAGAGATCGCCGTCGTTGTGAAAGGTTGCGACGCTGATATGCAGGTTGCGATTTAGCGATTCGAGCTGAGAGTTGCTGAGTGCGAAGCCCGAGAAACGCGAAAGAAATCCGATTTCGGCGACTTTGTCTTTGGCACCTTCAACCAGGATGAGGGCGACAACAAAACGTACTTCGCCCTCGCTGACGCCAAATAGGCTAAGCCCTTCCTCTTCGCCGAGGTCTTCGATCTGCCGGTACCGGTTCTGGAGGGCCGTCACAATCCGGTTACGAGGCCAGCACGATCGCGAGTCCCGCCCGCCGTTCTTGCTCAATAACAACGCCATTACGCCCCCCCCCCACCACCTTCAACAGGACGCTAGAGGCGTCGGGGGGCATACGCAAACGCGCAGATTGGCGACCTTCGGATTGATGTTGCGCTGCAGCAAGTCGGGCCCTAGAATATGAGCGCTTTAGGGAAGATGGCAGCGGAGGCTTTGGTTGCCGCTATCTGAATCGCATGAAATAAAGGCCGAAAGCAGGGCCCTGCGACAAATCTGGGCGAGGGCGGTTAAGGGGATAGGGTTCATGGAGGGAAACGCGGTCATGGCGGAGCCTCGAGCTGCTCTGAAGGTAATTTTGGCGCAGCCGCGGGGTTTTTGCGCCGGTGTCGAGCGAGCGATAGATATTGTTGAGCGAGCGCTCGAAAAATATGGCGCTCCAGTCTACGTGCGGCATGAGATCGTCCACAACAAGCGAGTTGTCGATACTCTCAGGAACAGGGGCGCGATCTTTGTGGAAGAAATTGACGAGGTCCCAACGGGGGCTGTGACGATTTTTTCTGCTCACGGCGTTTCCCAGAAGGTCGAGAGCGGCGCGAAGCTTCGTGACCTTGATGTCATCGACGCGACCTGTCCGCTCGTCACGAAGGTTCATAAGGAAGGCCGCCGCTACGCCGAGAAGGGCTACGACATCGTGCTTATTGGCCACCTAGGCCATCCTGAGGTCGAAGGCACGCTCGGACAGATCCCGGGCACCGTTCATGTCATTTCGGAGCCGCATGAAGTTGAAACTCTAAGCGTGCGAGATTCTCAGCGCGTAGCTTTCGTCACGCAGACAACGCTTTCAGTCAATGACACCAAAGACGTTATTGCGGCTCTCAAAGCGCGGTTTCCAGCAATCATCGGTCCTGATACGCGTGACATCTGTTACGCCACTCAGAACCGTCAGACTGCGGTCATCGAACTTTGCAAGCAGATCGACTTGTTGCTGGTGGTCGGCGCGCATAACTCATCGAACTCAAACCGGTTGCGCGAGATCGGCGAGAATTTCGGACTCCCGGCCTACTTGATTGAAGACGCGGGGATGCTTGACCTTCACTGGCTCGAAGGCGTCAATACCGTAGGCATCACAGCCGGTGCGTCGGCGCCCGAAACGCTTGTTCAAGAAACGATCGCAAAGCTTCGGACAATTCGGACTGTCGGTGTAGAGACGCTCGACGGCGTACGTGAGAATGTGCACTTTAAGCTGCCGCCAGAGCTCGCTGAAGTGCCTCGGCCGAAAGACGCCATGGACGCCTGGGCCGTTGAGCCCGCCTGAACCAACCAGCCCTGAATCCCCAGACATTCGGAGTATAGTCGGATGGCCGTTTCGCTTCACCAACAAGTTCGCGTCGGCGCTTATGTCTTGAAGCAAACGCTGATGGGCAGGAAGCGTTATCCCCTTGTGTTGTTCCTGGAGCCGCTATTCCGGTGCAATCTCGCTTGCCCGGGTTGCGGTAAGATCGATTACCCGGCCCCTATTCTCAACAAACGCTTGTCAATCGAGGAATGTTTGCAGGCCGTCGACGAATGCGGCGCGCCCGTCGTCGCGATTCCGGGCGGTGAGCCCCTGATACACAAGGATATCGGCGAAATCGTCGCAGGCGTCGTCGCACGCAAGAAGTTCGTTTCGCTTTGCACGAACGCGTTGCTGCTGGAGAAGAAGCTACACCTGTTCAAGCCATCGCCCTTTCTTTTCTTCTCCGTCCACCTTGACGGGCTCGAAGAAGAGCATGACCGCGCCGTCGATCAGAAGGGCACGTTCCAGATCGCCGTGAAGGCGATCAAGGCCGCTCAAGAAGCGGGATTCCAAGTCAACGTGAACGCGACAATCTTTAATAATATGACGGCGAAACAAGTCGCCGACTATCTCGATTTCGCAACTGACCTCGGTGTGAACATTTCCATCTCGCCGGGCTACGCCTATGAGCGCGCCGAAGACCAGCAGCACTTCCTGTCTCGCGAGCGCACCAAGAACCTGTTTCGCGACGTATTTCGCATCGGCAAGGAACGTGGGCGCGAGTGGAATCTTTCGCACTCGACGCTGTTCCTTAACTTCCTCGCGGGCAATGAGGAGTACATGTGCACGCCCTGGGGCTCGCCGACGCGCAATGTCTTTGGCTGGCAGAAGCCATGTTACCTTCTCGGCGAGGGCTACGTTTCCTCGTTCAAGGAGCTGATGGAAACGACGGATTGGGACAGCTACGGAACCGGAAAGTATGAGAAGTGCGCCAACTGCATGGCGCACTGCGGCTACGAGCCGACCGCGGCGATGGACGCAGTGAAGAACCCGTTCAAGGTCTTCAAACTCAAGAACATCTTCGCGATTCCGACCGAAGGTCCGATGGCGCGCGAGATCGACCTCTCGAATGCGCGGCCGGCGATCAATGTCCACGAAAAGATCGTTGCCGAGCAGATGTCAAAGATCGAGAGCGAGAAGAAAAGCTCCAAAGACGTCGCCGAAATCGCGGCGTAGCGTCTCGGTCGCCGCGCCCGATTCGCGTCCCAGCATGGCAATTTCCTCGAATTGCTGGGGCGACTTCACGCATTCCAGAAAGACGTTCAGGACGTTGATGCCCCCGGAGGCCGTTACGGCGCCGAGCGCCGCTTTGGGCAACGCGCGCGAAGCCCCATCAGCAACGGCGCGAACTGCGATAAACGGAGCGCTAGCGCGGGCTGCGGCTCGGGCCGCACCGTGACTTTCCATGTCGACTGTCTGCGAGGCGTAGCGCCCAAATATCAGCGCTTTCTTCTGGGCGCTGTCGATGATGTCGTCAGAGCCGAATATCGCGACCTTAGGGGCGCTATGCGGCGCGGCCGCCAGCAGATTGCGGTCGGACAAGATAACATCGCCGGACGCAGAAACTACTCGCTCGCCGATGATGAGATCACCGGGTCTCAAATCCGGCGCGAGACCGCCGCATAATCCAGCGCTGATTACGGCGCGAGCGCCAGCAGCGATTAGACCTTCAGCGAGATGCTCGGCGCGCGCAGCGTTCGCGCCCGAAACGCCGATGCGGACTTTGTCCGCGTCGATCTTCGCCGCGGCAAGGCTCGCTTTGATGGCGGCGGCTTCTGACTTGAGGCCGCAAATGACGGCGACGAATGCGCTCATGCGGCGTTCCTTCTCTCGAGAATTATTGCCGCCGCTCTATCGCCCGACCGGATCGACCCTTCAATGGTCGCTGGGACGCCAGTATCAGTATGGTCCCCGGCAAGAATCAGATTTCTCCATCGCGTACCGGGCCTAAGGCGCTTGGCGACGGCGGCGGGCGACTGATCCGGCGTCGCCCGGCGCTCGCGGATGACGCGCACGGCTTCATAGAGCCTATCGCCGAGTTGAAGCGCAATTTGCGTTTCGCGCCACATGTCGCGAGCCGCCTTTTCATTAGGCACATCATCCATGCCGATCGCATGGCTGGCGGACACCGTCAGACTTACGATATCGCCTCGAACGAAGCACCAATGCGCATCGGAGGACAGCATGCCGATGAACGGCGCATCGCCGAGCGCGCCGAGGGGAACCGGCGTATTCGTGCGATAATGCACATTTAGGATCGAAGCGCCGTCGTCCGGCGGGTCGAGTTCAGGCAGCAATTGCTTGAGACGAGAAGGCGGCACGGCCAAAATGACGCGGTCGCCGACCCCTGTCGTAATTGTCTCCTCGCCGAGATCAAGGCTCGAGACGCGATCGCCGTCAAATCCGAGCGCACGTACACGCGCATTGAATTGCACGTCGGCGCCGTGCATCGCGAGAAATTTCAAGGCAGGGTCAATGAAGGCCGGCCCCAATCCTTCCTTCGCGGCCAGCGGGCGGGACGCGCCGCCGCCGAGCGCGAAGGTCTCGCGGATTACCGACCAAAGAAGGCGCGCTTGCCCGATTTCGGGCGTGGTATTGAGAACGGCCAAAGTCAGAGGCTCCCAAAATCGCCTGTAGAGCGGATCCGACTTGTCAACGAGATCGGCCACAGTCTGATCCGCGCGCGCAAGAGCGATCCCGGCTGCTTTCAAATAATTGAGAACGCCGGTCTCCGGTACGCGGGCCCCGGGATCGAAGATCCAAGACGGAAAAAGCCCGTCATTGATACGCACACGCCAGCGTCGCCCAGTCTTGACGTCGACGAAGGGGTAGGCAGCCTCTCTTGGACCTGTCAGCGCATCATTCGAGCCGATGCGCGAAAGATATTCGAGCGCCGCTCTGTTGCCAGACATGATAAGATGGTTGCCGTTGTCGATTTCGCGATCAAGCGTGCGGTCATGAAACGTGCGGCAGCGACCGCCCGCATGGCCCGCAGATTCATAGACGGCGATTCGCACCCCAGCCTCCGCGAGGCGCACGGCCGCGGCAAGGCCTGAAAGCCCGGCGCCGACGATATGGACTGTCGGCGCTGTCATACAGGCGCCGACTTCAATGGCGGCGCGAAGCCGTAACGCGCGGCGATGAGCATCTTCTCCGTTTTCGACAGCGATAATGGCTCGCCCAAGCGGTCCCAACCGCGCGCGGACATCTTGCGCAAGTAGGCCTCATACGCGCCCATCATGAGGAGGGCGGGGCGTACAGTGCGCCAATCGAGCGACTTCAGCGCCTCGCGCGCCTCCGCGTACTTTTCCCGAGCAATGTCGGCGAGGTCGGATGCAACGTCCGGTACGGCGGCCTTTCGGCCGCCGCTTCCATCGCCAGGGTCGGTTTCGCGTGAAGCACGCTGACCCGTCAGGGCCCGCTCTACGCCGTCGGCTGTCATTGGCGCCCCATGTTTCGCCAGAAGCTCCGCGGGCAAGTAAAGTCGGCCGATACTCGCGTCTTCCGCGACATCGCGCAGGATGTTGGTCAACTGCAGTGCGTCGCCGAGTGCGAGCGCGAACCGGTCGGACGCTGCGCCTTTCGGCGCGCCGAAAGTCGGCATTGAGAGCAGGCCGACAGCGCCGGCGACCCGGCGCGTGTACGCGCAAAGCGTCTCCATAGGCGGCGCGACGATGGGACCCGCGGCGTCCATCTCCATTCCTTCGATCATCATCAGGAATTCATTCTTCGGCAGATCGAACGCGCGGATCGGATCAAGCAGCGCGACGGCCGCTGAAAAACTCGGGCTGCCTTCGTAGAGCCTGTCGATCTCGCCGCGCCATTCCGACAGCCGCGCGTGCTTCTCTCCAGCGCTCATGGCGGGATCGTCCGCAATGTCGTCGACCTCGCGGCAGAACGCGTAGATCGCATGCATGGCCTCGCGGCGCGGGCGCGGAAGGATCGCCATCCCGGCCGCGAATGAAGTGCCGGATTTCTTCACCGACTGGGTCGCCTCGCGCGCGGCCGCGCGGCTGCCGAGAACGGAAGCCCTCGCTGTCATGCGCCTTTGCCCGCCGCGAAATAGCCTGAGAGGGCGCCTGCGATCCCGGCACGTGCAAAGTCGAACTTCGACAGCGCGACGCGGCCTGCGATCGGATCGCCGCCGCGCAATCGCGCGATCAACCGCTCGGCCAGCTTCACGATCACCGAAGACTCCATCGCCAGGCTGCGGCTCTTGAGCGCAAACGGAAGGCGTCGCGCGTCAATCATCAGGGAGTCGCAGCCGTCAAGCATGCGGTCGATTGTGTTGCGCAGAGGCGGGCTTTCAACGGCCGCGTCGATATCCGCGAGTGAGCCGCCCGCTCCGGCGAGCCATGGCTCGATCACATAGATGCGGTCGAGGTTCGTCTTATCCTCTTTCATGTCCTGCAGATGGTTGACGATCTGCAGCACCGTGCAGAGCGCGTCGGAAAAGCGATAGCCCGCACGGTCCTCGCCATGGAGATCGAGCAGATAGCGTCCAACCGGGTTTGCGGACTTTTCGCAATAGCCGAGGAGTTCCTCCCACGACTGATAACGCTTCTTCTCGCAGTCCTGCACGAAGGCGGCGATGAGGTCTGAGCCATGAGTAGTCGGGACGTTCGTGGCTCTCATGCTCTCCCGCAGCGCATGCGCCTTGGCGAAGGCAGCGCCATATCCGGGCTCGCCCTTGAGCGCAGCGTCGAAAGCCCAGAGGCGGGTCGCCTTCTCGGAGTCGGGCAACATTGGATTGTCGGCGATGTCGTCTATCGCGCGCGCGAACGCATAAAATGCGGCGACGTGCGGGCGCAGCGCTTTTGGCAGCAGAAAGGAACCAACGGGAAAATTCTCGTCGGCCGCGCCCTTGCCCGAGGGGGACTCGACGGCGGTTGCGTCGCCCATGAAGTTCGTCGAGCCAGTCATGTCACTTTCTTCAGCTTTGCGGTTGGTTTACGGAGTTTTGGGCCGACTTCAAGGGAAGCGGCCGCCCGCCGCAGGCCGGCCCGTAAGAAGGCGCGATAAAATCATGATGTTGGAGGGGATTTCAGTCCTGATCTTCGTGGCATGGGCGTATCTCGGCTTCGTCAGGCTGCCATTCTTGCGACCGCTTGAACGTCTGATTGTTTCCTGGCGTCCGGCGGAGTGGCCGGAGGTCGTCGTCGTGATTCCGGCGCGAAACAGTGCGGATACGATCGGGATGGTTGTCTCCGCAATCTTCTCTTCGCGATATCTTGGCCGATTGAGCGTAATCCTCGTCGATGACCAATCAGCGGATGGAACCGCTGAACTGGCGTTTGAAGCGGCGGCTACGTGCGGAACGTTAGAGCAGCAGTCCGCCTCTCTTGCGGACGGGCGATCCGAGGCACGATTTTCTGACGGTCGGCGCCTGCTGATACGGCGCGCGCCGCCGCTGCCTTCAGGATGGACAGGAAAGCTTTGGGCCGTGAGTGCCGGCCTTGAAGCTGCGAAGGAAGAGGCGCCGGAAGCGCCCTATGTGCTTCTCATCGACGCCGACATCGCGATTGCGCCGACGACTCTTGAAGGACTTGTGGCGCATGCGGAAAAAAACTCCCTATCGCTAACGTCGCTGATGGCGCGGCTTGATGCACACGGAGTTTGGGGCGGCTTGTTGATTCCTGCTTTCGTTTTCTTTTTTCAAAAGCTTTATCCATTTCGCCGCGTCAACAATCGGGCGGATGTGGAGGCCGCTGCAGCCGGCGGCTGCATGCTGGTGCGCCGAGGTGTGCTCGACGAGATCGACGGCGTGCAGGGAATTCGCGGCGAAATCATCGACGATTGTGCGCTTGCCGCCGCGATCAAGCGCGGCGGCCGGTCAATTTGGCTCGGAATTGCGCAATTCGAGGCGATCAGCCTGCGGGACAATCGAGCGCTGGGCTCCATATGGACCATGGTCGCGCGAACGGCGTTCGCACAGCTGCAATACTCCTGGATACTGCTCGCCGCGACGGTCGTCGGGATGATCGTCCTTTATCTGATGGCGCCGGCGCTCGCGTTTAGTTACGGCGTTCACCGCGATGAGCTTGCAGCGCTGGTAGGGGCGAGCGCCTGGCTGCTGATGGCGCTCACATTCCGTCCGACGGCCGCTCTATACGGTCTGCCGTTCTGGGCGGCGTTCCTGTTGCCGCTCGCCGGCGCCCTATATACGGCGATGACGATTTCATCGGCGCTTCGCCATGCCGGCGGCAGAAGCGTCGTGTGGAAGGGGCGGACCTATCCCGCCTGAGAGAGGACGATTTGGGCGAAACTGAAACCAGGAGGCCGAAGGTAGCGCTAATCGGCGCAGGCGCGATGGGCGGCGCGCTGTTGAAGGGTTGGATCAGCAAGCGCGCCATCGACGCTGCTGCATCGGCTGTCTACGAGCCTGATCCTTCCGTTTCTCTTGAGACTGTTGCGCGTCGCGCCGCCATTTCGCTCAACCCGCCGCCAGAACCACGTTTCGACGCGGTCGTGATTGCAATCAAACCGCAATCGCTTGCGGACGCAGAGCCCTACGCCGTTATTGCGCAGGACGCCGTCGTCATCTCTGTCCTCGCCGGACGGTCGATCGCAGCTGTTTCGTCCGTACTCAGAACGAACCGTGTCATTCGGGTCATGCCGAACCTCCCATCGATAGTCGGCGCCGGCGCCGCCGGTCTCTTCGCGCCGCCCGCGGCAGGTCCAGAAGATCGCCGGATCGCGCGAATGCTGATGGAAGCGGTCGGGGAGGCCGTCTTCGTCGACAGCGAGGCGGCGATTGACGCCGTGACGGCGATTTCAGGCTCGGGGCCCGCCTATTTCTTTCTTCTTGCCGAAGCGCTTGAGGAGGCCGCCTGCACACTCGGTCTGCCGGCTAATACCGCTGCGATGCTGGCGCGGCGAACTCTGGCCGGGGCGGGAGCGATGATCGCCTCAGACGACCGCAGCCCGGCCGCCTTACGCTGTGCGGTGACGTCCCCGGGCGGTACGACGGAGTCGGCGCTGAAGGTTCTTGACGGCGACCAACAACTGGTCCGCCGACTGGTTAAGGACGCCGCCGCCGCGGCCTACCGCCGCGCGCAGGACCTTAACGGGTGAACGCGGTCTAAGCGGCAGCTTCTTTCGGCGGCGAAAGCTTCGCCTGCAGGCCTGAGCGCATCGCCGTGAAGGCGGCGATCAATATGACAAGACCGACATAACGCACCACGTAAAGGCCGAGATCGTCGGCAAAGGTTTTGCCCAGCGCCGCGATCGAGGCGTAGATCGAGTGGATGTCGGCCCCTGCCGCCGCCATGCCGCCGATCGGGAACACTACCCGGTCAATCAGGAGCGCAATCGCGCCGAGAAACCAAGCGGAGCGGCGGCGTTTCAGGATGATCGCGATCGTAAAGGTGATGAGAAGCGCCTGCGCGACGTCGCTCCCGGAGAAGCCTAGCGCGATGATGTGTTTGAGGTCTTCCATGGCAGGTCCCTTTCGGGCGGATTAACGCAATATCAGGGTTAACGGCTGGTAAAGGTCCCGCAAGAACCGGGTCGAAAATCCTCGCGGGAAAGGCCACCTGGGGCGTATGAGCGCAGCCATGACCCTTGCCCTCCCGCCCGCCCGACGCCTTGACGGCTATCAGCCGGTTGCGAAAGCCATCGACTATCTCGTCGCGCATTGGGAGGACCAGCCTGGGCTCGAGGAGACGGCGGAGATCGCCGGCCTGTCGCCGCAGCACTTCCAGCGGGTCTTCAAGGAAGGGGCGGGCGTTTCGCCAAAGCGGTTCCTGCAGGCGATGGCGGCGGGCGAGGCGAAACGGGCTTTCAACGAGGGCGCAAGCGTTCTTGACGCGGCGTTCGCCGCCGGGCTTTCGGGTCCTTCGCGCCTCCATGACCTGTTCCTGGTGTCGGAAGCGATGACGCCGGGCGCCTACCGCCGCAAAGGCGCAGGCGAAACAATCCGTTTTGCAGAGGCGGACGGGCCCTTTGGACGGGCGCTCATCGGCGCGACGGAGAAAGGCGTCTGCTGGCTTTCATTCATCGAGCCGCTTGGCCTCCGGCAGTCCCTTGAGGAAATGAAAGCCGATTGGCCGGCGGCGTCCTTTGTGAATGACCGAGACTTCGTCCTGCCGCTCGCCGAACAGGCCTTCGCTTTCGCCGCCGGGCAGCCGCTCGACCGGCCGCTGGGCCTTTTCGTCCAGGGAACGAATTTTCAGCTGAAGGTCTGGCAGGCGCTGCTGGCCATTCCTTGCGGGTCTCTTGCGACCTATGGGGCGATCGCCGAGGCGGTCGGCGCGCCAAAGGCGAGCCGGGCGGTAGGCGCCGCGGTCGGGGCGAACATGATCTCGCTCCTGATCCCCTGCCACCGGGTGATTCTGGCCTCGGGCGTCATCCACAATTACCGCTGGGGCACGAACCGGAAACGAGCGATCCTGGCGCTCGAGGCGGCGCGGGAAGCGGCTTAGGCAGGGCTGCGTTGCGCCCCTGACCGGGATCGCTATATAGACGCCGACCCGCGCGAGGGGCCCACTGGGCCGCGGCGCTTTTCCCACGTCGCTTTCCCGACAGGAGACGGCAAGACCCATGCTGATTTCGCCCGCATTTGCGCAGGCCGCGACCCCGGCCGCGCCGAATCCTCTTTTCCAGCTCATCCCGTTCGTTCTTGTCTTCGTCTTCTTCTACTTCCTGATCATTCGCCCGCAGGCGCAGGCGAGGAAAAAACATCAGGAGATGATTGCGAACGTGAAGCGCGGCGATGTGGTCGTCACCTCGGGCGGGATGGTCGGCAAGATCACGAAAGTCCTCGAGGGCGACGAAGTGATGGTCGAGCTTGCCGACAACGTCGTCGTCAAGATCGTCAAGTCGACCCTTGTCGACATCCGCAACAAGCCGGCGCCCGCCGCCAACGATCAGTAGGAAAGGGGCGGGGAAGGCGACAACGCCTGCGCCGCTATCGATCGCATGCTCCAGTACCGGCTCTGGCAGAGGGTCCTTATCATCGGGGCGGTGGTTCTCGCCGCGCTGTTTGCGGTCCCGAACTTTTTCTCCAAGGAAGAAGTCGCGGCCTGGCCCGGCTTCACGCCGAAGAGCCGCATCGCGCTCGGTCTCGATTTACAGGGCGGATCTTACCTTCTTCTCGGCGTCGACACCGACAAGGTCATCACCGACCGTCTCACCAATCTGCGGCAGGAAATCCAGCGCCAGATGCGCCCGCAAGGATCGCGCGCGCGCGTCGCGCTCGAAGCCTTGCCGGCGCTCGACGCAGCGACTGATTCGATAACGCTCCGCGTGCGCGAGGCCGCGCAGGTCGAGGAAGCGGCCAAGCGCGTGCGCGACCTGACGCGCGGCGGCGGGCTGATCGGCGCGGGCGTAAGGCCCTATGACGTGACGGTCGAAGGCAATCGAATAACGGTCACGCTGCATCCCGAGGCGCGGCGCGCTTACGGCCAGGAAGCGCTCGCCGACTCGATCGAAGTCGTCCGCAGGCGGATCGACCCGGCCGGCAATAAGGAAGTGCTGATCCAGGCGCAGGGCGAGGATCGCATCGTCGTGCAAGCGCCGGGCGACAACGACCCCGAAGCGCTCAAGCAGATCATCAACCGCACCGGCCAGCTGTCGTTCCACCGCGTCGACACGTCTGTGAGCCCCAGCGAGGCGCAGGCCGGCGTGCTTCCGCCGGGCCGGATGGTGACGCCGATTGCGGAGTCCGAGGGCGGCGGCCAGCTCGTGCTGTTTGAAGAAGCGGAAGTCACCGGCGACATGGTTGAAAGCGCGTCGGCCGGCGTCAATGACGACGGCGGCGGCTTCCAGATCAATTTCTCCTTCGACCAGCGCG
>CAZGXT010000009.1:22214-33274 GCA_964529675.1 uncultured Caulobacterales bacterium | reverse complement strand
TGGGCGTCGATTTACGGCGAGGCCGATCTCAAGGGCGACGTCATCGCGCCGGGCGCCTTTCGCGCCTCGCTCGACCGGCTCGGCCCCGGCCAGGTCAAAATGCTCTCGCAGCACGCGAGCGAAACCCCGATCGGGCGCTGGCTCGATTTCGAGGAGCGCGCGAAAGGCCTTTACGCGATCGGCGAGATCACGCGCGAGACGCAGGCCGGCCGCGAGACCGCGCATCTCATCGAGGAAGGCATCCTCGACGGGCTGTCGATCGGCTTCAACCCTGTGCGCGCGGAAGCGCTGAAGGGCGGCCGGCGCATCGTCGAGGCCGCTCTCTGGGAGGTTTCGATCGTCACCTTCCCGATGGCGCCGCGCGCGCGCCTCACCGTTCCCTTCGCCGCCTCCGACGAGGCCGCGATCGCCGAATTCGCCGCGACGGTCCGCCGCGCAGCGCGCCTTCTATCCGCCTGAAACCGACATGTCAGTACAAGGAGTATCGAAAGACATGGAGACCAAACACCAGAACCCGACCGGCGACGTCAAGGCCGCGATGCGGGACTTCCTGACCGCCTTCGAAAGCTTCAAGGCCTCGAACGACGAGCGCCTCGCCGCGATCGAGAAGAAGAAGGAGGACGCGCTTCTCTCCGACAAGGTCGAGCGCATCTCGAAGGCGCTCACCGACCAGAAATCGGCGCTTGACCGCATGGCGCTCGCTTCGCAGCGCGCAAGCCTTGCGGCCCCGCGCGAGGAGACCGAGAAGAAGCAGGCGATCCTTTCCTACATGCGAAAGGGCGACGCGTCGGCGCTCCATGCGCTCGACCGCAAGTCGCTGAGCGCCGGCGTCGACGCCGAGGGCGGCTATCTCGCGCCGGAGCCGACCGAGCGCATCATCGCCGCGGCGGTCAGGGACATTTCGCCGATCCGCCAGATCGCGACCGTGCGCGAGATCGGCGTGACGAGTTTTAAAAAGCCGGTCAGCCTCGGCGGCGGCGCGGCGGGCTGGGTCGGCGAGACGGGCGGGCGCATCGAAACCGCGACGCCGACGCTCTCCTCGATCGACTTCCCGACGATGGAGCTTTACGCGATGCCGGCGGCGACGCAGACGCTGCTCGACGACGCCGTCGTCGACATCGAACAGTGGCTCGCCGACGAGGTGCAGGGCGAATTCGCCGCGCAGGAGACGGACGCCTTCGTCAACGGCGACGGCGTCAACAGGCCGCGCGGCTTCCTCGCCTATACGAAGACGCCGGAAGCGACGCGCAGCGCCAGCGAGATCGGCTATGTCGCGACCGGCGCCGCCGGCGCCTTCGCCGCGGCGAACCCCGCCGACACCATCCTCGATCTCATCTACGCGCCGAAGCAAGCGTTCCGCGCGAATGCGCGCTTCGTCATGAACCGCAAGACGCTCTCGGTCGTCCGGAAGTTCAAGGACGCCGACGGCAATTATCTCTGGCAGCCTTCCGTCGCCGCCGGCGCGCCCTCGACGCTGTTCGGCTATCCGGTGACGGAGGCCGAAGACATGCCGGACATCGGCGCCGGCGCCTATTCGGTCGCGTTCGGAGATTTCGCGCGCGGCTATCTCATCGTCGACCGCCAGGGCGTCAGGATCCTCCGCGATCCCTATTCGGCCAAGCCCTACATCCTCTTCTACACGACGAAGCGGGTCGGCGGCGGCGTGCAGAATTTCGACGCGATCAAGCTGCTGAAGTTCGCCGCGAGCTGAGGCGAAGGGATCAGGGACCGGGGTTTGGGGATTAGGGAGGCGCTCCCGAAACCCGATCCCGGGCCTCTGATCCCTGATCCCTGATCCCTAATCCCTCACAAGGACCCGCCCCACGATGTCCCTAACTCTCATCACTCCGCCTACGGAAGAGCCTGTGACGCTCGCCGCCTTCAAGGAGCATGCGAAGATCGACGGCGCGGATGAAGACGCCGCGCTTGAAGGCTTTCTCCTCGCTGCGCGCCGCACGATCGAGGCGCGCTACGCCGTCGCGATGATCGCGCAGGGCTGGCGCCTCCGGCTCGACTGCGCGGGCCGCGAGACGCTGCTGCCGCTGTCGCCGGTCTTGTCGGTCGATTCCGTCGGCGTCGTGCGCGGCGGCGTCGTCGAAGCCCTGCCGCTTTCCGCTTACGAGGCGGAGACCGGCGCGGTCGGGCGCGTGCGGCTGAACGCTTCTTATCCGGGCGCCGGCCTCGTCATCGCCTTCACCGCGGGCTGGACGAATGCGAGCGCGCTGCCTGAAGAAATGAAGCTCGCGGTCAAGACGCTCGCCGCGCATTTCCATGAACGGCGCGAAGGCGAGGAGGAGGGGCGCCCCTCCGGCGTCGTGCGGCTGTTGTCCGCCTACAGACAGGTGCGCCTGTGATCGGCGGGCTGAAGCACCAGATCGACCTCCTGACCGCGACGAAGATCGCCGACGCCGCCGGCGGCTTTGCGGTCAGCTATTCGACGGCGGCGCGCATCTGGGCGGCGGTGACGCAGCTGCCGGCGATCGTGGCGCAGGCGGGCGGGCGCCAGACGCGCCTTGAACGCATCGAAGCGCGCATCCGCCGCCGCCACGCCGTCAGCCTCGGCCAGCGCCTCGAATGGCGCGGCAAGCTCTATGAAATCGTGTCGATCGAAGATGAAGGCGCGGGCGAACGCTACGTGACGCTGATCGCGGAGGAAACGCGATGAGCGCCTTCGATGACGGCGCAGCCTTCGCGCTGCAGGCCGCGATGCTGGCCGCGCTCGCCGCCGACCCCGGCGTCAGGGCTCTGATCGGCGATCCGCCGCGCGTCCATGACGGCCCTTCAAAGGAGAAGGTGTTTCCCTACGTGTCGTTCGATGACGCGCGCGCCAGCCCTTTGGGGCCGGCGCCCGGCCATGTCGAGCACGACATCCGCCTCTCCGTGCACTCGCGCTACGAAGGCCGGCGCGAGGCGAAGGAGATCGCGGCGGCGCTGGTCAGCGTTCTCCACCACGCGGAGCTCTCCGTCGGCGGCCGGCGTCTTGTCACGCTGCGCGCCGTCTATTCCGACATCTTCCACCGCCCGGATTCCGACGCCCACCAGGCGATCCTGCGCTTTCGCGCCGTGACGGAGAAGGTATGAGCAAAACTTCCGGACGGGAAGGCGACGCTCGAGACCCTCTGTACCTCCCCCTTGCGGGGAGGTCGAAACCGCGGAGCGATTTCGGGCGCAGGTTTTCTCTCGCCGCAACCATCGCCCATCGTCGCGCGCCGCGCGCCCTCCTCCCGAAACTTTCAAGGAAAGTTTCGGCCTCCCCGCAAGGGGAAGGCGAGAGACAGCGCTCGCCGCGGCGTCCTCTCATCATTCAACCAAGGAGACTCAGATGACCGCGCAGCGCGGCAGGGACATGCTCGTCAAGATCGGCGACGGCGGCAGTCCTGAAAGCTTCACCACCGTCGCCGGACTGCGGACACGGACCTTCTCGCTCAACGCGCGCGAGGTCGATACGACCCACGCCGAATCCGGCGGCTGGCGCGAACTGCTCGCCGGCGCCGGCGTGCGGCAGGCCTCCGTCGCGGGCGCCGGCGTCTTTCTCAACGACGCCGCCGCGCTCGCGCTCCGCGCGGCGTTCTTCGCCGGCGCGGTGCGCAGCTTCCGGCTCTCCGTGCCGGGGCTTGGAACCATGACCGGGCCGTTCCTGATCGCCAATCTCGATTACGCGGGCGACCACGACGGCGAGGCGACCTTTTCAATCGCGCTCGCCTCCGCCGGCGCGCTCAGCTTCGAGGTCGAGCCATGAGCGGCTACCGGCCTGGCGATGCGGCGCTGACGGTCGACGGCGCGGCGGTGACGCTGCGCCTGACGCTCGGCGCGCTTGCGGAAATCGAGGAGCGCCTCGGCGGCGGCGACTTTTCCGAACTGGCGCGCCGGCTCGAAAAGCCCGGCGTCGGCCACCTTCTCATTCTCATTGAGGCGCTGTCGGCGGGCGGCGGTCGGCGCCTCTCCGCCGACGATCTTGGAACCGCGGAGATCGACCTCGCCGAGGCCGCGCGCGCGGTCGCGAAAGCCTTCGCCGCGCTCGCGCCGGAGGGCTCGAAGGCATGATCCCCTTTCGCCAATGGTTGTCCTTCGCGGTCACCGGGCTCGGGCTCGATCCCGAGACCTTCTGGGCGCTGACGATCACCGAATGGCGCTGGCTGACCGCGCGCGCGGGCGCCGAATCGCTCTCGCGCGGCGGGCTCGACGCGCTTCTTGCTCTTTACCCGGATGACCTCGCATGACCGACAGTCCCCAACTCTCGACGGGCGTCAGCGCCGCCGGCGCGGAAATCTCCCGCGTCGCGCGCGATGAAATCGTTCCCGCCGCGCGCCTCATCGAAGACGCCTTCGCCGGCGCGGCGCGCGCCATCGAGCGCGACCTCGTTCGCGCCGCGCGCGCCGGCGAAGTGTCGCTGAAGGGCCTCTCGCGCGCGATCCTCAACGATCTGAAGCGCGCGGCGATCGACAGCTTCATCCGCAAGCCGGTTGAAAACCTCGTCTTCTCGGCGCTCACGGGCGCTTTCGGCGGCGGGCGGGCGGACGGCGGCTTCGTCGCGCCGGGGCAAAGCTATCTCGTCGGCGAGCGCGGGCCGGAGCTGTTCACGCCCGCCGCCTCCGGCCGCATCGGCGCCGGCGCCGTCGCCCCGGTCAATGTTTCGATCACGCTGCCCGGCGTCACCGACGCCGCGTCGTTCCGCAATTCCGAAACCCAGATCGCCGCCAGCCTTGCGCGCGTCATCGCCAGAGGAGCGAGAAATCAGTGACCGCCTTCCATGACGTCCTTTTCCCGCTCGACATCGCGCTCAATTCCGAGGGCGGGCCGGTGCGGAAAACCGAAATCGTCGCGCTCGTTTCCGGCCACGAACAGCGCAACGCGCAATGGGCGAATTCGCGGCGCAGCTGGAACGCCGGCTACGGCGTCAAGTCGATGGCCGACATCGAAAAGGTGACGGCCTTCTTCGAGGCGCGGCGCGGGCGCCTGCACGCCTTCCGGTTCCGCGATCCCTTCGATCATCAGTCCGCCGCTTACGGAAAGGCGGTCACGGCCTTTGACCAGGTCATCGGCGAAGGCGACGGCGCGGCGCTCAATTTTCCGCTTTTCAAGACCTATGCCTCCGGGGGCGCCGACTACCGCCGCCGCATCGCCAAGCCGGTCGCGGGCGCGGTGCGCGTCGCGGTCGGCGGCGTAGAGACGGCGGCCTTCACCGCGGACGAGACGACGGGCGTCGTCACTTTCGCCGTCGCGCCGCCCGCGGGCGCCGTCGTCACCGCGGGCTATGTCTTCGATTGCCCGGCGCGGTTCGACTCTGACGCCTTGCGCGTCAACCTCGCCGCCTTCCGCGCCGGCGACATCCCGTCGATCCCGCTCATCGAGGTCATTCTCTGATGCGCGCGCTCAGCCCCGCTTTCGCCGCGCATCTCTCCTCGGGCGCGACGACGCTCGCGACCTGCTGGAAGATCACGCGCGCCGACGGCGCCGTGCTCGGCTTCACCGATCACGACGCGGCGCTTTCATTCGACGGCTGCGTTTTCGCGCCCGATGCGGGGGCCGACGGCGCGATGCTGCAATCCTCCGCCGACCTTTCCGTCGACAACACCGAGATCGCCGGCGCGCTCGACCATGACGCCCTGTCGGCCGAAGATCTCAGCGGCGGGCGCTATGACGGCGCGCGCGTCGAAATCTGGCGCGTCAACTGGGCGGACGCGTCAGCACGCGCGCTCCTGAAGCGCGGCGTCATCGGCGAGGTGGTGCGCGAAGGCGCGCGCTTCCGCGCCGAGATCCGCGGCGAGAGCGAACGTCTCGACCGGGTCGAGGGCCGCCTCTTCCAGCGCGGCTGCGACGCCGTCTGCGGCGACGCGCGATGCGGCGTCGATCTCTCCGCGCCGGCCTTTCAGGGGCAGGGCGTCGTGACGGCGGTGCTCGACGACCAGCGCTTTCTGGCGAGCGGCCTTGCGCTTTTTGCGCCCGGCTGGTTCGCGGAAGGCGCGCTCCTCTGGACTGACGGCGTCAACGCCGGCGCGCGCAGCGCCGTGAAGGCGCATGACAAGACCGCCGGCGCCGACGCGCTGTCGCTATGGCTGCCCGCCGGGCGCGCCGTCGCGGCGGGCGACGCTTTCACCGTGACGGCGGGCTGCGACAAGCGCGCTGAAACCTGCGCGCAGAAATTCGCCAATCTCATCAATTTCAGAGGCTTTCACCTGATGCCCGGCGATGATTTCGCAATCTCCTACCCGCTGAAGTCAGGGAAGAACGATGGAGGCAGGCGGTGAAAGAAGCAGAGAACGCCCCGCCGCTGCGGAGCGGGAGCGAAATCCCTCGCCCGAAATTCTCTGTGAAGACTTCGGCCTCCCCGCAAGGGGAAGGCGAAGACGGGCGCGCGACAGCCCGCGCCCGCATCGTCGCGGCCGCGCGCGCCTGGATCGGCACGCCTTATATCCATCAGGCGGCGGCGAAGGGTCAGGGTACGGACTGCCTCGGCCTCATTCGCGGGCTCTACGCCGAGATCTCGGGCGCCGAGCCCGAAGCCCCGCCGCCCTACACGCCCGACTGGAACGAACGCCTCGCCGGCGAAGAGCCGCTGCTCTCGGCCGCGCGGCGGCATTTGACCCCCGCGGCGGGGCCCATACGCCCGGGCCAGGTTCTCATCTTCCGCATACTGCCGAATGGTCCCGCAAAGCATTGCGGCGTCGCGGCCGCAGCGGATCACTTCATCCACGCCTATGCCGGCCGCGCCGTCATTGAGAGCTGGCTGTCGCGCTGGTGGATCGAACGCCTCGCCGGCGTGTTCGAGTTTCCGGGGGTCGAAGGATGATGTCTCAGCCCAAGCTCCGTTCAAGGCCGTTTCTCGCTTGCGGAGCCGGACCATGCGTCCGGCGGAGGGCGGAGCGGGCGTCCGCAGGCGCCGGTATTTCTCCTCTCCAATCACCCTCACCCCCGACCCCTCTCCCGCTGAAGCGGGAGAGGAGAGAAGAAAGGCGCGCCGCATGGCCCAACTGATTCTTTCCGCCGCCGGCTCCGCCTTTTCCGGCGTCGCCAAGGCGGGGCTCGGGACGATCCTTGCACGGACGGTCGCCTCGACGGCGGCGTCTTACGCCGCCGGGGCCGCCGAGCGCCTGATCTTCGGGCCGCGAAAGCGCACCGTCGAAGGACCGCGCCTTGAAAGCTTCCAGATCCAGTCCTCGACCGAGGGCGCCGGCGTCCCCCGCGTCTTCGGCCGGGCCCGCATCGCCGGCCAGCTCATCTGGGCCGCGAATTTTCGCGAAACGCTCAACGAGACGACGGACTCCTCCGGCGGCAAGGGCGGGCGGCTTGCGGCGTCGAAAACAACGGTCCGGGAATATCTCTATTCTCTCTCCTTCGCGGTCGGCCTCTGCGAAGGACCGATCGACCGCGTCGCGCGCGTTTTCGCCGACGGCAAGCCCTTCGACATTTCAAGGCACAATGTCCGCATCCATCGCGGGAGCGAAGATCAGACCCCGGACGATCTCATCGCCGCGGTCGAGGGCGCAGCGCCGGCTTTTCGCGGCCTTGCCTATGTCGTCTTTGAGAACCTCCCCCTCAAGGAGTTCGGCAACCGCATCCCGCAGCTCTCGTTCGAGATTGAGAAATCGCTCGCCGAGGACGATCCCGCCGCGCTTGAAAACGCCCTCACGGCGGTCACCGTCATCCCCGGCTCGGGCGAGTTCATCTACGGAACGACGCGCGTGACGCGGGAGGCGGGGGAGGGCGTCACGCTGCCCGAAAACGCCAACAACAATGACGGGCTCACCGATTTTTCTTCATCGCTCGACGGGCTCCTCGCCGCCGCGCCGAACATGGCCGCGGCCTCGCTCGTGGTCTCGTGGTTCGGCGATGATCTGCGCGCGGGATCCTGCACGCTGCGGCCCGGCGTCGAAATCGCGGAGAAGGCGACAAGCCCCGCCGCCTGGCGCGGCGGCGGCGTTCCGCGCGGGGGCGCGCGTCTCGTGTCGCAGCTTGGCGGGCGTCCCGCTTATGGCGGCACGCCCGACGACAGGGGCGTCATCGAAGCGATCGCGGCGATGAAGGCGAAGGGACTTGCGGTGATGCTGCACCCCTTCATCCTGATGGATATTCCGCCCACGAACAGCCTGCCGTCGCCGGACGGGGCGGCCGCCCAGCCCGCCTATCCCTGGCGCGGGCGCATCAGCGCCGGCGCGTTGGAAGGAACCGCGGGCGCCGCCGCCGCGGTCGCCGCCTTCTTCGGCGCCGCGCAGCCCGATCATTTCACGCGCAGCGCCGGCGCCGTCACCTATGCCGGGCCCGCCGAATGGTCGTTCCGGCGGATGATCCTCCATTATGCGCATCTTTGCGTGCTGGCGGGGGGCGTCGAGGCGTTTCTCATCGGCTCGGAACTGCGCGGTCTTCTCAGGACGCGCGACGCGGCCGGGACCTTCATCGCGGTCGCGGCGATGAAGGCGCTCGCCGCCGACGTTCGCGCGATCGTCGGCCCCGCGACGAAGATTTCCTACGGCGCCGACTGGTCGGAATGGCAGGGCGTGACGCTCGCGGACGGCAAGTTCTTCCATCTCGATCCGCTGTGGGCCGACGCCAATGTCGATTTCATCGGCATCGACCAGTACGCCCCGCTCGCCGATTGGCGCGACGGCTTCGATCATGCGGATCTGCGGGCCGGCTGGCGGTCCGGTCACGCACGCGCCTATCTCGCGGCGAATATCGAAGGCGGGGAGAATTTCGACTGGTACTATGCGAGCGAAGCGGACCGCGCAGCGCAGATCCGCACGCCGATCGCCGACGAGCTTTCAGAGCCTTTCATCTGGCGGGCGAAGGACATTCGCGGGTTCTGGGAGAACGCGCATCACGACCGCCCGAACTTCATCCGCAGCGCGAGCGCGACGCCTTGGGTTCCGCGCTCAAAGCCCGTGCGCTTCACCGAACTCGGCGCGCCGGCGATCGACAAAGGCGCCAACGCGCCGAACGTCTTCTACGACGCCAAGTCGTCGGAGTCGCAGCTTCCGCCCTTTTCCTCCGGCGCGCGCGACGATCTCATCCAGCGTCGCGCGCTTGAGGCCGTGCACGCCTATTGGCGCGATCCGGCGAAGAACCCGGTATCGTCCGTCTACGGCGGACCGATGGTCGAGGCGGATCGTTTCTATGTCTATGCGTGGGACGCGCGGCCGTTTCCGTTTTTCCCGGCGCGCACCGACATCTGGGGCGATGCGGAAAACTGGGCGCGCGGCCACTGGCTGAACGGGCGCCTGACGCGCGCCCCGCTCGATGCGCTGCTCGCCGCGCTCGCAAAGGATGGCGCCGACGCCTCCGCGGCGACGGGAACGCTCGCGGGATTTGTGATCGACCGGCCGCTCTCCCCGCGTCAGGCGATTGATCCTTTGGCGGATGTTTTCCAGATCGACATGATCGAAACGGCGGAGGGCTTGCGCTTCGCCGCGCGCGGGGGCCCGCCGGTCGCCCAGGTCAGCGCCGCCGGCTTTGCGGAAACCGACGGTCCCGCCTTCACGCTCTCCTTCGCCCAACGCGGCGACCTGCCGACGGCGGTCAGGCTCTCCTATATCGACGAGGGCGGCGATTATCGCCCCGCGGTTGCGGAGGCGCGCCTGCCCTTTTCGGCGGAAACGCGCGAGGCGGGATTTGAAATCGCCGCCGTGATGGACGAAGCGGCGGCGTCCGCGCGCGCCCGGTCGCTCCTCGCCGACGCCAGCGTGATGCGCGAGACGATCTCCTTCGCGCTTCCGCCCTCGGCGCTGGCGCTCGAACCCGGCGATGCGGTCAGCCTCGATCTTGGCCAGGGGCCGCGCGATTATCGCATCCTGACGATCGAAGACGGCCCATCGCGCCGCATCGAGGCTGTGCGCGTCTCGCCGGCCGTCTACGACGCGCCGGTCGCGACCGGCGGCTACCGCTCGCCGGCGACGGCGCCCGCGCCCGGAAAACCCGTCTTTGAGCTGATGAATTTGCCGCTCCTGCGCGAAGGCGACGACCCGGCCGCGCCCTATGTCGCGGCCTTCGCCGACCCGTGGCCGGGGGCGGTCGCGCTCTACCGGCTCGCCGGCGCCAGCGTCCTCGCCGCGACGCTGCCCGCCCGCGCGGTGATGGGCCGGCTCGCCGCCTCGCTGCCGCCGGGCTTTTCGGGCCGCCTCGACCGTCGGCCGCTGCGGCTGCGCCTCTCCTTCGGCGCGCTCGCCAGCCGGCCGCTCGAAGAGGTGCTCGCCGGGGCGAACACGCTCGCGGTCGAAACGCCGGCGGGGTGGGAAATCGTTCAGTATACGGACGCCGATCTCGGGACGGACGGCGTCTGGACGCTGTCCGGGCTCCTGCGCGGCCAGATGGGAACGGAACCTGCCGCCGCGGCGGGCGCCGTCAGCGGCGCGCGCGCCGTGCTGGTGACGCCGGCGGTCGAACAGCCGGCCTTTGCGTTCGACCTTCGCGGCCTTGCGCTCGACTGGGCGGCGGGCCCGGCGGACGACCCCGTCTCGGCGGAAACATTCCGCACCCTGACCTTCACGGCCGCCGCGCGCGGCCTCGTCCCGCTTTCGCCGGCGCATTTGCGCGTCGCAAGGACGGGCGGCGGCGACATCGCCGTTTCGTGGATCAGGCGCACAAGGGTCGGCGGGGATTCCTGGACGGGCGAGGACGTCCCCCTTGGCGAGGGCGCCGAGCGCTACCGCCTCGAAATCCGCCGCGCCGCGGACGGCGCCCTCGTCCGGACCGCCGAAACGACGGCGCCTGCCTTCACCTATACGGCGGCGATGCAGACAGCCGACTTCGCCGGCCCGGCGCCGGCGCTCACGGTGCGCGCGGCGCAACTCTCGGACGCTGTGGGGCCAGGAGATTGGGCGGAGCGGGAAGTATGAGGGGTTGCCATAGGTGGTTGCCGAAAAAGTTCGACACACAATATCTTGATTTCTCGGCTAAAAATTTGCCGGTATCGTTGGGTTGCGTTACGGTTCCTTTACAGGGGGGCGCGAAGAGTCGCGTTTTCGGTCGTGGAAGCACAAACAATGCTTCGCTATATCGTGTTTGCGGATCGGGGATGCTGGATCGCTCAGGGCCTCGAAGCGGACATATGCGCCCAAGGACAGAGC
>CAZGXT010000009.1:0-22204 GCA_964529675.1 uncultured Caulobacterales bacterium | reverse complement strand
GGACAGAGCGCTTCGGAAGCGTGCTCAAGATTCGACGAGACAGTGCGCGCGGAAGCAGAAGAGGAGACCGACGAGGGTCGAGATTTATTCGACATTGGTCCTGGCCCCGATCGCTTCTTTGCCATGTGGAATCAGTGCGACGATGGCCGGAGGCAATTGAGAGTCGCATAAAAACCGGCGGCTACGCTTGGCCAATACATGCGCTGGCTTCAATCGGTCGGCGGCGAGTCCAAGACAGGCATCGCACTCGACAACGAAATTGGCATGGTCCCAAAAGTCAAATTGGTTGCGCCGGGGGGCGGATCGGTTGTGATTGTGAACATGGATCAGAACGAAATCGCATCGCCGCTGCTGATCGAAAACTGGGACCGCCGACTGCGTTTGTTGTCTCCCTTCAGACATCAGACACCTCAATAGCCGCCCCAAAAAAAACCGAGCCCGTCGTTTGGTCAAAGATCCGCGGCGGGTCCGGCGGCGCGCTCATTTGCACCGCAGAAACGACGGCTCACCCTCATGACCCCGCGCCGCGCGCCAAAATTAACCGGAAACCCTTCTTTTTGGGGCAGGATCGACTATTTGTCGGCAGGGGGAAATCTCCCGGCCGAACAGGTTTCGGGGTCAAAAGGACCTTTGGTTGGTGGCTAGAAATCCTTATAGCGTTCTCGGGCTCCAGCCTTCGGCGAGCGACGCGGAGGTCCGCGCCGCATTCCGGACGCTCGCCAAGAAGCACCATCCCGACCGCAACAAGGGCGACAAGGCCTCTGAAGAGAAGTTCAAGGAGGTCTCGGCCGCCTTCGACATTATCGGCGACGCCGACCGGCGGCGAAAGTTCGACGCCGGCGAAATCGACGAGCAGGGGCGCGACCGCCCGGCGCACGGGGCTGCGGGCGGCTTCCGGCAATGGGGCCCGGGCGCCGGCGGCCCCTTCCAGCAGGGCGGCTATTCCGGCGGCTTCGCCAACAAGGGCGATTTCGACGATCTCGGCGACATTTTCGCGGACCTTTTCGGGCGCGGGCGGACCGCCGGCGCGCAAGCCGGCGCGATGCGCGGGCGCGACGTCAAATACGGGCTTGAGGTCGACTTTCTCGACGCCGCGCGTGGCGGCGCCAAGCGGGTGACGATGCCCGACGGGCGCCAGCTCGACGTGACGCTGCCCGCCGGCGTTGAAACCGGCCAGACCTTGCGCCTCAGGGGCCAGGGCGAGACGGGCGTCGCCGGCGGCCCGGCTGGCGACGTGTATGTCGAGATTTCGGTGAAGCCGCACGCGGTCTTCGAACGCGACGGCGACGACATTCATATCGAGGCGCCGATCACGCTTGCCGAGGCCGTGCTCGGCGGCAAGATCACGGCGCCGACGATCGCCGGCGACGTTTCGATCACCGTGCCGAAAAATTCGAGTTCCGGCGCGGTCCTCCGCCTCAAGGGCCGCGGCGTCGCGCGCGAGGGAAAGCCGGCGGGCGATCAATATGTGAAGCTGAAGATCGTCTTGCCTGAAGGCGGCGATCCTGAACTTGAAGCCTTTGTGAAGGGATGGCGCGCCGGCGCGCATCACTCCCCGCGCAAGCATTTCGCAGGCGTTTGATGATGCGTGTGAAGAAGAAAGCGACGACGCCTCTCTCCCATGAAAAGGGAGGGAACAGGTCTTGAGCGCTTCTCTCGGCCCTGCGCAGGAAGCTGCGCCCGCGCCCGGCGGGATCGCGCCGGCGCGCTGGGCGCGGCTTGAAGCGTTTCTGGGGTCAATGCCCGCCGCCGCCGCGGGAAAGCTCTTCGCAACGCTTGAAGCCGCGCGGCTCAGGGGCGCCGACGCCGGCCTGCCGACGGCGGCGATGCTGCAGTCGCTGCGCGCCCGGCTCGCGCCTGAGGCCGCCCTGTTCCCGGCGCGTCCGCTGACGGCGCAGCGCCTCTTTTTCACGCCGTTCGAGGATTTCTTCATCACCCATCGCCGCGGGCGCAAGCGCAGCGCGCGCATTGCGCGCTCGACGCTTGGTCCCCTCTGGCGCCTCGTCGCCGAAGACGCCGCCCTCGTCGAAGCGCGCGCCGCCGCCGTCGCGCTTGATGCGGCGATCGCGCGGGGCGAGAGCGATCTCGACGGGCTCACCCATGCGCTGTCGGTCAGCGCCGCGCTCGGATTTTCGCGCCTCATCGCGCATGCGGAGAACGATCAGGGCTTCCGCGCCGACCTTGGCGGGCGCCTTGCCCCGGGCGCCGGCGCGCAGGCCGGCGCCGCGGCCTTGCTCGATCTTGCTGAAATCAACCTCATGCTGCCGGCGCACCGGCATTTCACGGCTGCGCGCAAGGCCTTTCCAAAGCCCTTCATGTCGCTGACCGAGGAAGAGCTTTACGAAGCGCGCGCGCTTTATGCGCGAGCGAGCGCCGATGCCAACGATGCCGCGCCCTATCTCCTCCTCCTCCTCGCCGCGCGGATGGAATCGCCCTGGCGCGCGCTGCCGCTCGTCCACCACATCTCGGGCGCGGCCGACGACACGCTGATCAACGCGCGCGAGGATGCCGAGATCCTGCTCGAATCGCTCTTCGAGGATCTTGAAAGCTGCGCGCGCGAGCTGGAGCGCAGCGCCGAAGATGATCTCGATACGGAGGAAGCGCAGGCGGGCCTTGAGCATTTCGCCGAATTCGCGGCCGGCCTCATCGCCGAGGCGAGAAGCGTCGCGGACGCCGTGACGGTGAGCCGCGCGGAGGCGTGCCGGGACATCGCCGCGGCGGCGCTGGCGAGGTTTTGCGAACAGGCCGCGGCCGCGCTCAGGAAGACCCAGCCCGTGCGTCACGCCGGGGGTTCGTCGCGGCTGATGGCGCTGCGCCCGGACGTCGAGCGCCCGCTTGATCCCGGCGCCGAAGTTCGCGCCGGCAAAGCGGCGAAGTTTCTCAGCGGCGCCGGCGTCCACGCGCAGCGGCTCGGCCGGCCGGACGCGGTTGCGAACCTCGTCGCCGACGCCGCCGCCGAGGCGCGCCGCTATGCGGGCGATCTCGTCGTCGAAATTCGCGCGGGCGAGGGCGCAGACCGCATTTCCGCGCGTCGGCGCATGGAGATCGCGCTCGGCGTCGCCGAACCTCTGATCCCCCCGGCTGAACTCGCCCTCCTCAAGGAGCGGGCGGCGGCCGCCGCGGTGTCGGCGTGAGCGCGCGCCCCGGTCCCGGCTCATGAGCCGCTCGGAAAGAGTGACGTTTGAAAACAGGCAGGGCGAAAGTCTCGCCGGCGTCATCGACTGGCCGGACGAAGCCCCGGCGGCGTTTGCGCTTTTTGCGCATTGCTTTTCGTGTTCGAAGGATCTGCGCGCCGCGCGCGAAATTTCCCGTGCGCTGAGCGAGAAGGGGATCGCCGTCCTGCGGTTCGATTTCGCCGGCCTTGGCGCCTCAGAAGGCGATTTCGCCGACACGAATTTTTCGTCGAATGTCGACGACCTCGTCGCCGCGGCGACTTTTCTTGAGCGCGCGAACCGGCCCGCCTCGATTCTCATCGGCCATTCGCTCGGCGGGGCCGCGGTCATCGCGGCGGCCGTGCGCCTTCCGGGCGCGAAAGCCGTCGCCGTCATCGGCGCGCCGGCGGATGCCGCCCATGTCGCGCATCAGTTCGGGGACAAGGCCGACGAGATCCGGCGCCAGGGCGAGGCCGCCGTGTCGCTCGCCGGCCGGCCCTTCATCCTCAAGAAGCAATTCCTCGACGATATCGCGGAGGCGCGCGTGCTCGACGCGGCGGCGGCGCTTCGCCGGCCCTTGCTCATCCTGCATGCGCCGCGCGATCAGACCGTCGCCGTCGACAACGCGGCGCGGCTGTTCGCCGCCGCCCGCCATCCGAAGAGCTTCATCAGCCTCGACGACGCCGATCACCTTCTGACTGATCCGCGCGACGCCCGTTACGCGGCCGACGTCATTGCGGCCTGGGCGGCGCGCTACGTCAATCGGCCCGCTTCCGCGACAGGAGGCCCTCAACTTGCGCCAATGTGAGGGCCGACCCCTTGAATTGCCCCACAAAAGCCCAAAATTCTGGACGAATTTTAATTCCTGCGTTCCGGATTTCGCCGCCTTGCCAGCGTATCGCAAAGACGCTTCAACCGGCGGACCGGACGCGCTTTGGCTTCCGAGGAGTAGTGACCGACCATGACCGTGACTTCGCTGACGCCGCGCCCTTCGCGTAACCGTTTTCTCTCCGGCGCCGCCATCGGCGCCGCCTTCGCCTCCCTTGGTTTCGCCGCGATCGGCGGCGCGGGGGCGCAGGCGCCGCGCCTCGTGACGCCGCCGCCGGCCGTCTCGCTCGGGTCCGGCGCTTTTTCCTTCGCTGACCTCGTCGAGCGCGTTTCGCCGGCGGTCGTCAGCGTGCTCGTCGAGCGCGAAGTCGAGCGCCCGCGCATTCCCGATGAATTGCAGCAATTCTTCCAGTTCCGGTTCGGCGCCCCGCCTGAGGAGTTCGAGGGCGAGCCCGATCTCGCCGAGGCGCAGGGCTCGGGCTTCTTCATCGACGGGACCGGCCACATCGTCACCAACAATCACGTCATCGAAGGCGCGAAGGAAATCCGCGTCTCGCTGGCCGACGGCAAGGAGCTGAAGGCGACGCTCGTCGGCGCCGACCCGCTGACCGATCTTGCGGTGCTCAAGGTCGAGCCGCCGAAGGGGCAGGCTTTTGTTCAGTTTGCGGAGGATGTGAACCTGCGCGTCGGCGACTGGGTCGTCGCGGTCGGCAACCCCTTCGGCCTCGGCGGCTCGGTCACCTCCGGCATCGTCTCGGCGATCGGCGGGGAAAGCCGGCAGGGCACGTTCCTTGATTTCATCCAGATCGACGCGCCGATCAACCGCGGCAATTCCGGCGGCCCGACCTTCGACCTCAACGGCCGCGTCGTCGGCGTCAACACGGCGATCTATTCCCCGAACGGCGGCAGCGTCGGCATCGGTTTCGCGATCCCCGCGAAGTCGGCGAAGGAAACCGTCGCGCAGCTCATCAGGTCCGGATCGGTCACGCGCGGCTGGCTCGGCGTTTCGATCCAGCCGGTCGACGACGGCATCAAGGCGGCGCTCGGCCTGAAAGAAACGAGGGGCGCGCTCGTCGCCGAAGTGCTGCCCGGCACGCCGGCGGCCAAGGCCGGCGTCGAAACGCAGGATCTCATCGTCAAGCTCAACGGCCGCGACATCGCCGATCCGCGCGACCTGACGCGGTCGATCTCCGCGCTGCCGCCGGGCGAGAAGGCGCGCCTCACCGTGCGGCGCGGCGACAAGGAGCAGACGCTCGTCGTCACGCTCGGCACGCGCGACGCCGAACAGCAGGTCGCCTCGGCCCCGCCCGCCGACCAGGGCGAGGACGTGCTCTCCGGCGAGGCCGGCGTGCGCGTCGCCGAAATCAACGACGCCGCGCGCCGCCAGTTCCAGATTCCGGACGGCGTCAACGGCGTCGTCGTCACCGGCGTCAAGCCGGGCAGCGCCGGCGCCGATGCGGGGCTGCAGCCCGGCGTCGTCATTCTGCAGGTCGACGGCGCGGCCGTCGCTTCGACCGCGAGCCTCAAGAAAATGCTCGCCGACGCGAAGAAGAACGGCAAGGATGCGGTTCTCTTGCGCCTGCAGGTCGGCGAGGCGAAACAATTCCGTGCCCTGACGATCGGCAAGAAGGAAGGGTGAAAGTAGTTGCGATCTCTTCGCCTTCCGCTCATCCCCGCGAAAGCGGGGATCCAGAGTATCCGGGGCGCCGCGCTTTCGGCCCGATGGATTCCCGCTTTCGCGGGAATGAGCGGGGATGGAGTGGAAATGCAACTGTTCGCAATGTGCGCTGAAGCGACGATCCAGCGAAATCGCCGGGAACGCCCGATCATCCGCCAAGGAGATGTCTGATGCGCATTCTCGTCATCGAAGACGATTCGGAAGCGGCGGCGCATGTCTCGCGCGGCCTGCGCGAGGCGGGCCATGTCGTCGACCATGCGCTCGACGGCGAGGTCGGTCTCAACATGGCGGGCGCCGGCGATTATGACGCCTACGTCATCGACCGCATGCTGCCGAAACTCGACGGCGTATCGCTGTTGACGCGGCGGCGCTCCGGCGGAGACGAAACGCCGGCGCTCTTTCTCTCCGCGCTCGGCGAGGTCGACGACCGCGTCATCGGCTTCAAGGCGGGCGGGGATGATTACCTCGTCAAACCTTACGCCTTTCCGGAGCTGCTCGCGCGCGTCGAAGCGCTCGGGCGCCGGCGCGCCGTCGCGCCGAATGTGACGACGCGCTACGCCGTCGGCGATCTTGAAATCGACGTCATCACCCGCACGGTGCGCCGCGACGGGCGCAAGATCGACCTGCAGCCGCGGGAATTCCGGCTCCTCGAATATCTGATGCGCCACGCCGGGCAGGTCGTCACGCGCACGATGCTTCTGGAGAACGTCTGGGAATATCATTTCGATCCGCAGACGAACGTCATCGACGTCCACATCTCGCGGCTCCGGTCGAAGATCGACAAGGACTTCGACAAGCCGCTCCTCAAGACGATCCGCGGCGCCGGCTACACCATCACCGATCAGGATTAGGGCGCGCGCGTTCGGGTTCAGGGGTGAGTGGACGCCGTCCGCGCCTCCGGGCTATCCCTAGGCGCGAAAACCGAACGCCCAAAACCCAATGCTCCGCATCCTCCGAACCACGACGTTCTCCTTCACGATCGTCTATGTGTTCGTGTTCGCGATCGCGGTCGGCGTTCTCGGCCTGCTGTTCTATCAGAACACTTTCGGCGAAATGTCGCGCCAGACGGACGCGATCGTCGATCAGGAGATCGGCGTTCTTTCCGACGCCTTCGCGACCGAAGGGGCGGGGTTCCTTCGCCGCGCCATCAACGACCGCGCCGCCTGGCGCGACGACGGGCTATACCTCCTGATCGCGGAGCCGGCGGGCGCGGTGCTCGCCGGCAACCTCACCGCGTTGCCGCCGCAGGCGCTGGGCGGCGGCGCCGGCTTCATTGATTTCAGCTTCGAGCGCCCGCTCCTCGACGCAGCGAACCGGGAGATCGGCGTCGAAACGCGCAAGGCGCGCGGCAAGATCCGCCGCTTCAAGCCGACGCCGGACGCCGAGCAGTCCTTCCTCGTCTTCGTCGCGCGCGACATCTCCACGCGTGAGGACCTGCGCCGGCGCACGCAGTCGATCATGGCGCGCATCGGTTTTGCGGCGATCGCGCTCGGCATCATCGTCGGCCTTGTCTTCAGCCAGGCGCTCCTGAGGCGGGTCGACAACGTCAACCGCACGGCCCGCGCGATCCGCGACGGCGACCTTTCAAAGCGCATCGCGCTGACAGGCGCCGGCGACGAGCTGGAAAACCTCGCGATCAATCTCAACGCCATGCTCGACCAGATTGAGCGGCTGATGGAAGGGATGAAGGAGGTTTCGGACAATATCGCGCATGATCTGCGCTCGCCCCTCAACCGCATTCGCGGACGCCTCACCGAAGCGCTGAAGGCCGGCCCGGACGAAAAGGACGCGGCGCTGCGCTCGACGCTGACGGACGCGGAGAACATGATCGTCACCTTCAACGCGTTGCTGTCGATCGCACGCATCGAATCAGGCGAGGGCGCGGGCGCCATGCAATCGGTCGATCTGAAGCCGATCGCGGAGGAGATGGTCGAACTTTACGAGCCGGCGGCGCAGGAAGCCGGTTTCCGCCTGCAGCTGAAAACGGCGCCCGCCCCGCCCGTCCGCGCCTCGCGCGAACTCATCAGCCAGGCGCTCGCGAACCTTCTTGATAACTCGCTCAAATACGCAACCGGCGGATCGACGATCCGCATCGACATCAGGGCGGGCTCGGGCGACCGCGTGCTCCTCTCGGTGCTTGACGACGGGCCGGGCGTGCCGGCGGAAGAACGCGGCAGCGTCGTCAACCGCTTCGTTCGCCTTGAACAAAGCCGCTCGACGCCCGGCAGCGGTCTGGGGCTCAGCCTCGTCTCGGCGATCGCGCGCGCCCATCGCGGCGCGATGACGCTCGGCGATTCCTTCAACAGCGAGGCGGAACGGCGCGGCCTCAAGGTGACGCTGGCGCTGCCCGCCTTCGGCCGGGCCTAAAACATCAGCGCATCGCGCCCCTGATTACAGCCGGGGCGGCGGCGCAAGGAAACCTGCTCGCAAATCAGCTACGATCCTTTTGAATGTCAGCCGCGCCGCTTTTTCAGCGTCTTCGCTTCATACCCGCGCCCTTCGATGCGGCGGCGGGCGCCTATGCGGTTGCGGCCCTCGCCGGCCCTCCGCCTGCGGAGCGTGCGCGCTTCATGGAGGGCGTCGCGGGTTGTTCGCCGTTCCTCGCGCGCCTCATCGCGCGCGCGCCGGAGCGCGCGCTGGCGCTTTTCGATCGGGCGCCGGAAGAGGCGGTCGCCGCGGCGTGCGCGCGCGCCTTCGCCGCCGCCGATGCAAGCGATCCCGCCGCGCAGATGAAAGCGCTGCGCGAAGCGAAAGCGGACGCTGCGCTCGCCCTCTCTTTTGCGGAAATCGGCGAAGCGGTGTCGACGATGGAGGCGGCGCGCCTGTGGTCCGTCTTCGCGGACGCCGCCATCGGCGCAGCGACGCGCGCGGCGCTCCGCGGGCTCGAACGGTCAGGCTTCAAGCCCGCCGATCCCGCGCGCCCGGAAGAGGGTTCGGGCCTCGCCGTCATCGCGATGGGCAAGCTCGGCGCCATGGAGCTCAATTTTTCGAGCGACATCGACCTCGTCATTCTCTTTGACAACGACGGCGCGGCCTTGGGCGGCGAGGCGCGAAAGCTCGGCGTCGCCGCGGCGAAGGCGATCGTCAAGCTTCTCAACGATCAGACGGCGGACGGATATGTCTTCCGCACCGATCTGCGCCTGAGGCCCGATCCCGGCGTCTCGGCGGCGGCGGTGTCGGTCAATGCGGCGGAGGCTTATTATCAGTCCTTCGGCCAGAACTGGGAGCGCGCCGCCTTCATCAAGGCGCGCGCCGGCGCAGGCGACATGGCGCTCGGGGCGGACTTCATCGAGCGGCTTCGGCCCTTCATCTGGCGCAAATATCTCGACTTCGCGCAGATCGACGACATCCACGCGATTCTGCGCCAGATCCGCGCCGTCAAAGGCCTCGATGAAACGGAAGTGCGCGGGGCCGACTTGAAACGCGGACCCGGCGGCATCCGCGAGATCGAATTTTTCGCGCAAGGCCAGCAGCTGATCGGCGGCGGCAAGAACGCGAGCCTGCGCGCGCGCCCGACGCTCGACGCGCTCGCCGCTCTCGCCGCGGTCGGCGTTATCGGGCCTGAAGCGGCGGAGGGCTTGGCGGATCAGTATCGTTATCTGCGCCGCGTCGAGCATCGCCTGCAGATGATCGCCGACGAACAGACGCACCGCATTCCGGACGATGACGAAGGCCTTGCGCGCCTTGCGGTCTTTCTGGGCGAGGAAGGCGCGAGCGCCTTCGAGGCGCGTCTCCTTGCGAGTTTCCGGACCGTTCGCGCGCTCACCGCGCCTTTCTATGAGCGCAAACGCGCCGCCGGCGGGCCGGATGCGGCGCGCCTCAATTTCGACGGCGTCGACAATCACCCCGATACGATGGCCGCGCTCGCGGCGATGGGGTTTGAGCGGCCCGCGCAGGTGCTTGATGCGATCCGCCGCTGGCGCGCCGGCGAAACCCGCGCCACCCGCTCGGAGCGCTCGCGTTCGCTCATCGCGCAGATGACGCCGGCGCTCCTTGCAGCGCTCGCACGCGCCGGCGCGCCGGACGAGGCGTTCGCCGCGTTTGACGGCTTCGTGCGCAGCCTTCCTTCAGGCGTGCAGATCTTCGCGTTGTTCGTGAACCGGCCGGAAGTTTTCGATCGGCTCATCCGCATCATGACCGCCTCGCCCTTCCTGGCGCGCGAGACGGCGAAGAAACCCCATCTCATCGAGGCGCTGCTCGAAAGCCGCTGGCCGGACCCGGCGCCGACGCGCGCGGCGCTCTCGGCGCGGCTCGGCGTTCGGCTCGGCGCGGCGCCGGGCTATGAAGGCGCGCTCAACGCCGTCCGGCGCTGGGCTTCGGAAGAGAATTTCGCCGTCGCTGCGCAGCTCCTGATCGAAGCGATCGCGCCGGAGGAAGCGGGCGCGCGCTTCACGCTAGTCGCGGAAGCAGCGATTGAAGCGCTGCTCGAAGCGGCGCGGGCGGAGACGGAGCGGCTCTACGGTCCGGCCGGCGTCGAGGTCGCGGTCGTCGCGTTAGGGCGGCTCGGCGCGCGTGCGCTGACGGCGGCCTCAGACGTCGATCTCATGGTCATTTATGATGCGCCTGCGGCAGGGGGCGCCGGCGGCCTTGACGCCGTCACCTGGGCGAGCCGTCTCGTGCGCCGGCTCCTCGCGGCGATCTCGACGCCGACGGAGGAAGGCGTTCTCTACGACGTCGACATGCAGCTTCGCCCGTCCGGCGCCAAGGGACCGGCCGCCGTGTCGCTCTCGGCGTTCCGGAACTATCATCAAGGCGAAGCATGGACCTGGGAGAAGATGGCGCTCGTCAAGGCGCGTATCATCGCTGGGTCGCCGGCTCTCGCCGCCGCGGTCGCAGCGGAGATCGGGCGCATCCTCCGCCAGCCGCGCGACAAGGCCCGGACCGCGCGCGATGTCGCTGACATGCGCCAGCGCGTCGCCGCGGCCAAGCCCGCGGCGAACCCCTGGGACCTCAAGACCGCGGAAGGCGGCGTCACCGATCTCGATTTCATCATCCAGTTCCTGACGCTGGTTGCGGCGCCTGCCGGCCTGCCGCTCGCTCCTGAACCCGCGCGCGCGATCGCCGCCCTCAGCGCAGCAGGCGCGCTCAGCGCCCCTCAATCTGAAATCCTTGCCCAAGCGCACAGGGTGTTCGAAGCGACGATGCAACTGGCGCGCGCCGCTTCGGGCGGGGTGTTCGCGCCGGGAAGCTCGGCCGAACCCGTGCGGCGGTTGATGGCGGCGCTTTTCGGCGCTTCATCTCTTCCGGATGCGGAGCAACGATTGATCGCCCTCGAAAACCGGGTCAAGTCGGTCTATGAGGATATCGTCGTCGCCGCAGGGTGGAGTGAGGGGCGTTAGGCTTGATGGCGCAGCGGCCGACCTTAGATCTTATTGTCATCGGGGCCGACGCCGCGGGTTACGCCGCCGCCGCCGCCGCGATGAAGCTCGGCGCGCGCGCCGCACTCGTGCGCGCGGGGTCGGAGCCGAAAGCCGCGGGCCTTCGGCCGTCGCCGCCGAATTTCGTCTGGCGCCTCCTTGATCTTCATCGCTACGACCTTGCGACGGTCGACGCCGGCCTGACTGTCACTCACCTCGCCGAGGGCGAGGACATCGCAACCCCGGCCGACCCCTTGAAGGCCGCGCGCCTTCTCGCCGCACGGGATCCCGCGCTCGAATATCTCTGGACCGATTTCGCGAGCGCGATGGCGCGCTCGCAAGAAGACGCCGAAACGGCGAATGCGCAGCCGCGGGGGGCGGCCCCGTTCGGGCTGGCGCTCGCTGATGCGCGCTGGGCGAGCGCTGTCGACGTCCTTGATGATCGGTTCACGGATGAAGGGCTGAAGGCGCATGTGCTGATGTCGGCGCTCGCGCCCCTGGGGCTCGCAGGGGACGAGCCCGGTTCGGCGCTCGCGCTCTTTGACGCCGGCGCGCGCGACCCGGCTCAACGCGTCGACGCCGATGCGCTTCAGGAGGCGCTCGCCGCCGCCGCCAAGGACGCCGGCGTGACGGTTGAGACCGGCAAGCTTGTCCGTCTCCAGCGCACGGGCGATCGCGCCGTGACGGCGCAGCTTGATAATGGAACGGAACTGCGCGCCGCGCGCGCCGTCGCCTCTTCCGCCCTGATCGCCGATGCCGCGGGCCTTGTCGTCGAGGCGGGCGGATCGCCGCTCCGGCGTCAGGCGGGGATCGAAGCGACGATACGCCTGCGCTACGCCAGAAAGCCGCGCGTCAAAGCGGGCGCGCAAAGCGGCGTTGTCCATCACATCGTCGCCGACAAACGCGCGCTCCAGCGCGCGCGCGACGCCATGCTCGAAGGCCGCCTCGACGAAGCGATGCCGATCAGCTTTGAAATCCGCGGCCGGGAGATCATCGCGCGCGCAACCTACGCTCCAGCGGCGATCCGCGACAACGGGGCGATGCGCGAATGGACCGGCCAGGACCTCCAGATTCTCGGTCGCGCCGCGGCCGCCACGATCGGGCGCCGCCTCGATCCTGCCTGCGGCTCGCCGCAGGCGGTTGATACGATCCTCGGCGCCGATCCCGCAGCGGGATTGCGCCGGCGGGATTTCTCACAATGCCCGGTCGCCGCGCCGGCGCCCTCGATCGACGGGGTCGGCGCCGCGGCCGCGCTCGCCATGAGGCTCGCGCGCGCATGAGCCTGACGAAACCAGCGCCGAAGGGCGTCTTGCGGCCCGGCCCGACGATCGAAGGCGGCCTTGATGCGATCGTGCTCGGCGACTCGCCGGATGGGCTCGCCGCCGCCGGCCTGATGGCCAGGGGCGGGCTCAGCGTCATGGTGATCGAACGCGGCCCGGGGGCCGGCGCGCGCGAGCGGCGCGAATTCGCGCCGGGATTTTTCTGCGACGACGGCGATCCGATCGCGGCCGCGCTCGACGCCGGCGTCATTGAAACGCTCGACCTGTACCGGCACGGTCTGGCCTTTGCGCGCCGGCGGCTCGAAACCCTGGTGCGTTTCTCCGACCGCGCCGCTCTTATTGTCAGCGGCGATCCGTCGCTGGCGTCCGAAGCTGCGGCGGCGATGTCGGCCGCCGATGCGGACGCCTTTCGGGAGTTTCTGGAGCGGACGTTTGACGATGCGCGCCGGTTTGGTCCCTGGTTTTCAGGATCTGACCGGGTCGTCGCTCCGTCCGCGGACGACCTCTCGGCCTCGCTCGACCAGCGCCTCGCCGGGCGCTTCGCCGATGCGCGGCTTGAGGATTATCTGCGCGCCGAAGCGCTCCTCGGCGCCGGCGGGCGACCGACCGAGCCCTATGGCTGGCTGGCGCTGCCCCATCGCCTAGCCGGGGACGCCGCGGGCCTGCAGGGCGGGCTCGCGGCTATTGAGGGCGGCGAGCGCGCGCTTATCGCTGCGCTGCGCCGCGCCTGTCAGTCGCTCGGCGTCGCTTTCCGTCAGACCGACCGGATCGCCAGCGCGGTGGTCGAATGGGACCGTGTCGAGGGCCTTGCGCTCGACGACGGCGGCCAGATTCGCGCGCCGGTCGTCGTCAGCGCGCAGGGCGCGCAAGAGAGTTTTCTGGGCCTCGTCAGCCGCGCGCGGCTCGACATCGAATTCGCCAACGCCGCCGCGCAGCCGGGCCCGCGCCTCGGTTCGGTGCGCGCGCATCTGGCGCTCGGCCGCGCGCCCGACGACGAGATCGTCACGGCGCGCCCCGACCGTCGTTTTTTGCTCGCGCCGTCGGCGGCAGAGACTCATCAAGCCTGGCGCGCCGCGCGCGACGGCGGCGTCGGTGAAGCGCTGATCGTCGAAGCGATGATCCCGAGCGCGATCGATAGCAGCCTTGCGCCCGCGGGCGGCGCGACGGTTTCAATGTTGTTGCATCCGGTCGGACTGGGCGCCGCCGATGACGCCGCTTCGGTGAAGGCGCTCGAAAGGGCCGCGATGACGTCGTTCGACCGGATCGCGCCCGGCGCCGCGATCGACATTGACGCCGTCGACTTTGAAACGATCGTCCCCGCCGCGCCGCCGATCGCCATCGCGGTCGAGCGGCGGCGTCTCTTTGCGGAGCTCTCCGGCGTCGATGGGTTGTTCTTTTGCGGCCCGGAAGCAAGGCTCGGCGCCCGTGTCAGCCTCAGCGCCGGCCGGCGCGCCGCCGAGCGCGCGCTCTCTTACGCGCGGGAAAAGCGGAGCGGGCGATGATCTTCTCGGCGTCGGCGGACATTACAGGCGAGCCGCGCGCAACGCCGCTCTATGCGGCGGCGGCCTCGCTCAGCGCTGCTAACAGCTGGACGAGCGTCAACGGCTGGGCGGCCGCGCGCGTCTACACGACGATCGAGGAAGAATATGAACAGGCGTCAACGGCGGCGGCGCTCGTCGATCTCGGGCCCTTGTGCCGCTACACGGTGCGCGGCGAAGGCGCGCCGGAACTGCTGGCGCGCCTCACGACGACGCCGGTCGCAGAACTCGGCGTCGGGGAAAGCGCGCGCGGGCTCATTCTGGACGGGGCCGGCAATGTCGTCGATTTCGCAGAAATTGCTCGATTGGGCGGCGACCTCTTCTTGCTGACGACGACGGTCCCCGCCGACCGGCGTCTGCAACTCGCCGAGCGCGGCTTTGACGTCGCCATCGCCAATGTCGGGCGCGACGTCGCCGCGCTCGGCGTCGTCGGGCCGAAGGCGCGCGACGCGGCGAGCGCTGCGGGCTTTGACGTGCAAAGCGCCGATCTCGCGGCGCAGGGCCGCGTGCGCGGGGTTGAGCTTGCGGTGCGGCCGATCAATTTCGGCGCGGCGCCGGGGCTCGAGATCGTCTATCCCGCAGAAGAAGCGCTGACGCTTTGGGAGCGGCTGCGCCGCGCCGGCAAGCTCATCGCCGCCGGGCTCGACGCGCTTGACATCTTGCGCATCGAAGGGGGCACGCCGCGGATTGGCGTCGATTTTCAAAGCGCCGATCGCGCCGGCCCGGCGGAAGCGCGCTCGCCCGCCGAAATCGGCCTTCCTCATCTCGCGCCGCCGAACCGCGCCTGGTTCAACGGCCGCCGCGCGATGTCGGCTGCGCCCCCGCCGCGGCGTCAGATCTGCGTACTCGCCGCCGACGCTGATGCGGTCGCGCCGGGGGCGAGCGTTTTCGTGAAGGGCGCGGTGCAAGGGCGCGTCACCTCGGCCGCCTATTCGCCGGAGCTGAGGCGGGCGCTCTGTTTCGCGGACCTCACGGCTGGCCTTGCGGGCGACGCCCTCGAAATCGGCGAGGTTAACGGCCCCCGTGTCGCCGCATCGGTCCGGGAGACGGCTGAAAGCCGCCTTGCCGGCGCCTTCAGGACCGCGCTTCGCGGTGCGACGGATTCCCGCCGCCCGGACGTTTAGGTCTTCGAGGGCGCAAAACGGCCAGGAAGGAGACTACCATGATGAAATCAGCAATCGCCGCGACGATGGCCGCCGCTCTGATCGGCGGCGCAGCTTTCGCCGGACCCGGCAATTTCTCGAAGGCGGACAAGGACGGCGACGGCCGCGTCTCGGTTGAGGAGATCGATGAACGCCGCCGGGAATTCGTCGGCGAGGCCGATGCCGACAAAGACGGCTTCATCACCGAAGAAGAAATCAAAGCCATGCACGAGTCGAAGCGCGCAGAAATGAAAGCGAAGCGGTTTCCTGACGCCGACAAGAACGGCTATGTAGACCGGCGCGAATTTGAGGAGGCGGCGCGCGCCCGCTTCGCCGAACTTGACAAGAACGGCGACGGGCGGCTTTCGGAAGAAGAAGCGCGCGCGGGTCATATGCGCGGCCATGGCCATCGCGGTCGCCCTTAAGCCCCCCGTCATCCGCGGCGGGCAGACGCTGACCGCGGCCGCATGGAGAGACGCAGGGCGAAGGCTTGGACGCAAGCGAGGACAGCGACGACGTGCTGGCGATGCGCGCGGGCCGGGGCGACCGGCTCGCGGCTTCGCGCCTCATCGCCCGTCATTCGCCCCGCGTCCTCGCCATTTGCGTGCGCATGATGGGCGACCGGGCCAGCGGCGAGGACGCTGCGCAGGAGACTTTCATGAAGCTCTGGCGGAGCGTCGGCCGCTGGCGGCCGGGCGCGGCGAAATTCGAGACCTGGCTTTACCGCGTGGCGTCGAACGCCTGCATAGACCGGCTGCGTCAGCGCAGACCGGAGACGGCGGTCGAGGACGCGCCGGAAATCGCCGACGAAACGCCGCTCGCTGATCACGGGCTGATGGCGGACGAGCGCCGGCGCGCGGTCGAAACAGCGATCGCCGCGCTGCCGGAACGGCAGCGGCTTGCGATCGTCCTGTGCCACTATCAGGAAATGTCGAACGTCGAGGCCGCAGCGGTGATGGAGGTGAGCGTCGAGGCGCTCGAGTCGCTGCTGTCGCGCGCGCGCAAGAGCTTGAAGGAATGCCTTGCGCCGATGCGCGCGGCGCTGGCTTGAGAGGGCTTTGAGGCGATGATGGATCAAGGCGGAAAGGACAGCGATGACGGGGCGGCGCTCGCCGCGGCGCTCGGGCGCGATGCGCCGATCGACGATGCGGAATTTCAGCGCCGGCTGCTCGCCGATTATGACGGCGTGATGCGGCTGCGGCGCATACGCCCGCTGGCGGCGCTCGCCGACGCCTTCGGCTGGCGCGCGCTCGCCCGGCCTTTTGCGCCCGCAGCGCTCGGCGCCGCGACGGTCCTGCTCGGCGTCGTCGCCGGAGCGCTCACCGCGCCGGTCGCCGTCAACGGCGAGGACGAAGCTTATATCTACCTGACTGCTGCGCTCGACTCAGCCGGCGGATTCAGTGCGGAGGTCGCAGCATGGGCCGAACAGTAACGATCCTTCTCGCGCTCTCGCTCGCCGCCAACGTCTTTCTGGGCGGCTTTGTGGCGGGTCGCATCGCAGGGCCGAACCTGCCGGGGTTTGATCGCCAAGACGGCGGACGCCCGGGCGGCGGCCATGATCGCGGCGATCCCTATGCGGAGTTTGACGCGCTGCCGCCGGCGGCCCGCGAGAAGCTCAGGGCTCTGTTCCGGCAAAACCGCGATAGCTTAATCGCGACGTTCCGCGACGGCCGGGCGCTGCATCGCGAATTCGTCAGCGTGCTGACCGCCGACACGTTCGACCGCGCCGCCGCCGAAGCCGTCGCCGCCAAGATCGAAGCGTTCGACCGCGAACGCCGCCAGTCGACGCCGCGCCTGATCATCGAGGCGATGGACGGACTATCGGTCGAAGACCGGCGCGCGCTCGCGGCGATCGTCGAACGACGCATGATGGAAGACATGAGAAGCGGACCCCGGCGTCTTCACCGGCGCGACCGCCTTCCGCCGTCCGCGGACGAAACCCCGCCTCAGTAATATCGCCAGATGATTAGTCTGCTCATGATGAGGATGAGCGACACGCACGCCCAGAAGGTGAGGCGCATTCGCAGCGCGCCGTACCAGGCCGGATAGCCGCCCCTCGCCGTCGTCTCAATGTCGCGCATCAAGAGCCAGGCGAACACCCCGATGACAATCAGATAGCGCCAGACAGCCGGGATCGAAATCGTCAGAAAGCCGCCATGCCAAATTGCAAACCACGCAAGCAGCACGGCGATCATGCGCGGCAGGAACGGTTCGTAAGCGTCAAGCCCGCCCTTGAGCGAGACGCCGACGCCCGTCCCGGCGAGAAAGGCCGCGATGACGCCGGCATAGGTGAGGACAAGCGTATGGATATTGAGCGCCGCCCATTGCGGGACAAGGAAGGGCGAGACCCACATCACGGCCGCGCCTAATACGAACGGTGCGAGCCCGTAAAGGCCGAGCCGCGTCATTTCTTCCTGGTCCCGCATGGTCGTCGTCCCGGTCGCCGCGACGCCAGATTGCCAAAACGCCGCGGGGGAAGCCACCAGGGAGATTTTCCCTGAAACGGGGAATCAGCTCGCCGGTGTGAGCTCGTTGGCGATCAGATCGGCAGGCTGGGAGGTCCAGGCCGCCGCTCTCTCGTCCTGCGCCGCTCGTTCGGCGGGCGGCAGCGTCTGGGCGATCCCGGCGGCCATTTCGGCGGCCTGCGCGTCGCCGTTCCGGGCCGCAACCGAGTACCAGTAATAGGCGAGAGCGGCGTTCTGCACGCCGTCCGACTGGCGCTCCGTTGACGGATGATAGGTCGCGCCGAGATTATACTGGCTGTCCAGAAGGCCGAAAGCGGCCGCCTTTTCAAACCACGCGATCGACAGTTTCGGGTCGACGGGCCCGCCTTCGCCGCGCGCGGCCATTACGCCGAGGCGGTGCATGGCGAGCACGTTGCCGCCATTCGCCGCGCGCTCAAACCAGGCGCGCGCGCTGGCGAGATCCTTCTGGTAGATCTGACCGATCTTGTAGAGCTCGCCGAGCTGGAGCTGCGCGGGCGGATGGCCGAGCGCAGCGGCCTTTTCGATTTCGGCGAGCGCGGCCTTCGCCTGCGCATCGGTCTCGGCCGACTTCAACGTCGTGATGTTTTGCAGATAAAGGTCGCGCGGACGCACGAGATCCCCGGTTGGCGTCGCCGAGGTCTCGTCACGCACCGCCGGCGCCGGATCGCTCTGCGCCGGACTTGCGATCGGCGCCGACGGCTCGGCGGCGACGGGACGCGCTTCCCCAACGGGCATCGCTTTCGGGGCGAGCCGGTCTTTCGTCAGCACAAACAGGGCGACACAGAGGAGTACGGCGATTGCGCCGAGCATCAGGACGCTGCGCGACATCGGCAGCGCGCGAAACTTGCTGACGACGGCGGCCGCGCCGGCGGCGATTGACGGCGGTCCTGACGGTTTTTCCTCCGCGTCGGCCTCATCAAGGGCCGGGCCCTGCTTTACGGCAGGCGCCGGTTTCGCGCTTCCTGCTTTCAGCTTCGCGATGGCGGCGCTGATGCGGCTCTTGGCAGAAGACTTGTCGGCATCGGTCGCAGCCGCCTTGCCAGCCGGCTCCGCGACCAGCGGCGCTGCTGCAGCTGCGACGCCCTCTCTGCCGGCGGCTTCCGCCTCCATGCGGCGGCGTTTGGCGCGCGCGGCGAGGATGGCGCGCTGCTTTGGGGTCAGCTTCCGCTTGGCGTCGCCTTCCTCAGAGGCGCGCGCCGCGGCCTCGCGGGCGGCTTGGCGGGCGGCCCTGAGGTAGTCGGCGTTGGCCGCCGGCGCCGCGCTGGCGACGGGCGGGGCCTCGTCGACGACAGGCGGCGCTTCGTCCTCTGAGGATTCGGTCTCGACTTCGGGCTCTTCCTCAAAGGCGGGCGCAGCGGGGCTCTGCGACGGCGCATCGATCCCGAACGCTTCGCGAATCTCGGCGAGAACGTCGTCGGTGTCGCTGTCATAGGCCGCCTTCGGGGCGGCGGGCGTCTCATTGAGTTCGAAATCAAGATCGTCTTCGGCGGCAGGCGCAGCAACGGCAGGCGGCTCAGGTTCCGAAAGGTCCTCGAGGTCGGCGAAGACCGAATCGAAATCGTCATCGAGCGCCGGCGCCTGAGCAGCGGCCGCCCGCGGCGCCGCCATGGCGGGCGCAGGCGGCCTGGCCACGGGCGCCTGCGCAGCCGTGGACGCCGGGCGCGCAGCGCTGTCGAGCCGGCGCACCATTTCGTCAAAGGAGCGCTGCAGCGCCGTAATGCGGTCTTCGGTGCGCTGGGTGATCTCGCTGACCGCGGCCTCGATGTCAGCGCGCGCCGCCGCCTGGTCCTCGCCATTGGCGACTTCGGCGCGCAGTTCCGCGATCGTCTCGGCGACCTTGTTGACGCCGTCGGCGCTACGCCGTTCGGCGGCGTCGATCTGGTCCGCAAGGCGCGAGATCGACCCTTCCAGCGTCTTGATCTGGTCACCGCCGCGCTTGATCTCGTCGCCGAGAATTCGCAGCCGGAGCCCGGTTTTTTGTACGAAGTCCGGGTCGACTGAGTTCGAGGCGTCCGCCTTCAGCTGCTGGGCTTGGGCGGCGACGCGCTCGGCGCGTTCGATCCGCGCCCCCATTTCTTCAAGCGCGCTGAGCACCGTTTCGGCAGCGACTTCGCCTGCCGCCGGCCGATCGAACCTTTCCGCCAGCGTCTGCAAGGATCGCTCGACGGAATCGAGGCGCGTCATCGACGTCGACTGCGCCGTGGCGAATTGTTGCGCCACCTGCGAAACCGCGCGTTCGAGCGCCCTTAGCGCCTCAATGCGGGTGCGATCGCCGGATTTTTCCTCAAGCCGCTCGATCCGCTCGGTGAGATCGGGCGGCGTCTCGCCCGGATTGCGGGCCCTTTCCATCCGCTGAAGCCGCTCGACGACCCCGCCAAGACTGCGGGCCAGGCTGTCGACGGCTTCAGCGCTCTTGGCCTCGGCGGTCGAGACACGGCGCGTCAGATGCTCAAACGCCATCGCGATGTCGCGCGCCTTGAGGCCCTCAAGGTCATTGGCGGCGGGCGGCGCGGCGTTCGGATCGCCTGCGGCGAAAATCATCTGGTTCAACCATTCCCCCAGCGTCATCCCTTCGCGCTGGGCCGCCGCTTTCGCGGTTTCGCGGGCGTCCCGGTCGATCCCTTTGACGCTCCACGGGGCGTTCGATGTCATGGCGTCCATCCGCTCTTGCCGGCGGCTCCCCCGGCTTCCTACCGGACGAGGCGCGCCCCTGAAGCAGCGCGCACGCTTCGCCCGATTCTTGTCCGCTAAGGTGCTTCGCTACGAGGCGCAAAGGGTTAAAGGCCGATTCTCGCGCGTGGTGAGGGGGTTAACCCGCAAATTGCGTCGGCGAAGTTTGCACAGGTCCTTACGCCTGCGTCGCTCCGGGTCATTGCCTTCACGGCGGGCTAGGGTGATCTTTCTACCTTGTCCGCCGTAAGGACGCCGGAAACGCCAGCCGAGGGAAGACACCATGACCGCTTACGCCGCGCCGCTTCGTGACATGCAGTTCGTTCTCCACGACGTTCTCGGCATATCCCGCTATTCGAACCTGCCGGGCTTCGCCGACGCCACGCCTGACGTCATCGACGCCATCCTTGAAGAAGGCGGCAAGCTCGCCTCCGACGTTCTCCACCCTGTCAACCAGTCCGGCGATCACGAAGGCTGCACGCGCCTTGCCGACGGCTCGGTCAAGACCCCCAGGGGCTTCAAGGAAGCCTACGAGCAGTTCCGCGCCGGCGGCTGGCAAGGGCTCTCCTTCGACCCCGCCTATGGCGGACAGGGTCTTCCCTATGTTCTTGCCGTCGCCTTCAACGAAATGGTGTCGGCGGCGAACATGGCGTTCGGCATGTATCCCGGCCTGGCGCGCGGCGCCGCTGACGCGATCTACGCCCATGGCACGGATGAGCAGAAAGAGCTCTATTTGCCCAAGATGATTTCCGGCGAGTGGGGCGGCACCATGAACCTCACCGAACCGCATTGCGGGACCGACCTCGGCCTCTTGCGCGCCAAAGCCGCGCCGCAACCGGACGGCAGCTACAAGATCAGCGGGCAGAAAATTTTCATCTCCGCGGGCGAACACGATCTCACCGGCAACATCATCCATCTCGTCCTTGCGCGCATCGACGGCGCGCCGGAGGGCGTGAAAGGCATATCGCTTTTCATCGTGCCGAAATTTCTCATCAACGCCGACGGGTCGCTGGGACGGCGCAACGGCGTCGTGTGCGGAAAGATCGAAGAGAAGATGGGCATTCACGCCAACTCGACCTGCGTCATGAATTATGACGAGGCGACGGGCTGGCTGCTCGGCGAGCCGCACAAGGGCCTCAAGGCGATGTTCACAATGATGAACGAAGCGCGGCTCGGCGTCGGGTTGCAGGGCCTTGCGATTTCAGAAGTCGCGTATCAGAACGCCGCCTCCTACGCGAAGGACCGCGTGCAGGGCCGGGCCCTCTCGGGCGCGAAGGCCCCGGACAAGGCCGCCGACCCTATCATCGTTCACCCGGACGTCCGCCGCATGCTCCTCGAACAGAAGGCGACGATCGAGGGCGGGCGCGCCTGGATGTACTGGTCGGCGCTGCACGCCGACATGCATCACAAATCGCCGGACGAAGCCGAACGTCAGAAGGCGGACGATTATCTCGGGCTGATGACGCCCATCCTCAAGGCGTACCTGACCGAAAAGGGCTACTGGCACGCGTCGAACGCGCAGCAGGTGCTCGGCGGTCACGGGTATATCGGCGAATGGGGGATGGAGCAGTTCGTGCGCGATGCGCGCATCGCCATGATTTATGAAGGCGCGAACGGCATTCAGGCGCTCGATCTCGTCGGGCGCAAGCTGCCGAAGGACGGCGGACGCGCGCTGCAGACGTTCTTTGCGGAGGTCGATCAGTTCATCGGCGACAATATGGGGAACGCCGAACTGACGCCGTTTCTCGACGGGCTCGCGACGGCGAAAGCCGACGTCGCCGATGCGACGCAGTGGATGATGATGAACGGGTTCTCAAACCCCGACAACGCCGGCGCCGGCTCAATGGACTATCTCCATCTCTTTGCGCTGTTGTGCCTCGCTTACGGCTGGGCGCAGCTCGCCAAGGCGGCGATCGCGCGGCGCAAGGAAGGGGAGAAAGACCCGTTCTTTGAAAACAAGCTGACGACGGGCCGCTTCTTCCTGACGCGCATCCTGCCTGAAGGAAAGGCGAACCTCGCCAAGCTGAAGTCCGGCGCCGAGCCGGTGATGGCGCTGCCGGCGGAGGCGTTTTA
>CAZGXT010000008.1:0-33408 GCA_964529675.1 uncultured Caulobacterales bacterium | reverse complement strand
GCGTCCTGCGTGTGCGTTCGGCCGATCTTGATGATGTCCTTCCAGGCTTGCGCCTTGTCGTTGAGGGCGTTGCGCAGCTTTTGCAGCGCCGGGATCAGGCGGTGATGCATCTCCTCCGCGCAGGCGATGTGCATCGCGGTCGGGAAACAGTCGTTCGACGACTGGCTCATATTGACATGATCGTTCGGGTGCACGGGCTTTTTAGAGCCCATCTCGCCGCCGAGCATTTCGATCGCGCGATTCGAGATCACTTCATTCGCGTTCATGTTCGACTGCGTGCCGGAGCCCGTCTGCCAGACGACGAGCGGGAAGTGATCATTGAGCTTGCCCTCGATCACTTCCTGCGCGGCGCGCACGATCACCTCGCCGAGTTTCGGGTCGAGCTTGCCAAGCGCCATGTTCGCTTCCGCGCTCGCGCGCTTGACGATCCCGAGCGCGCGCACGATCGAGGCGGGCTGCTTTTCCCACCCGATCTTGAAATTATTGCGGCTGCGCTCCGCCTGCGCGCCCCAATAGCGGGAAGCATCGACCTCAACGGGTCCGAAAGTGTCGGTTTCAGTGCGGGTTTTTTTCATGGCGCGCGCTTTGAATTGGGCGCTCGCGGTTTAACGGGCGCGCCGATGCGCGGCAAGCGTCAGAAAAATAGGATCGCCGCGCGCAGGCAGGGCGCGCAGGCCTTCTCGCCGCGCGACGCCGCCGGCTGAGCCGCCACGATCGCCGCGAGGACCGCCGCCGCAAGGATGATCGCCGCCGCCTGCTTCACAGCCTCATTTTCCGATGCCAAGCATCCTTGACATATGCGGGTACACGTCATATGTCAAGGTAGCTTGGCAATCGAAAGATGGGTGAAGGTCATGAAGAAAATGATCGTCGCGTTGGTCTGGGGGCTCGCAGTCGCCGTCTGGATCGGAATTTTCATCTATAAGGCGGTCGCCGATCCGACTCTCAAGGAGTGGACGGCCGTCGTTGTCGCCGGGGCGCTGTCGCTGGAGGTCGCATTCTGGGTGACGGCCGCCATCCTCGGAATCAGCCTATTGCAAAGCCGGAAAGCGGTCTTCGGCTTCCTCACGCGCCCGTTCCGGCGCGGGCGGGAATAGGACGGCGCGGCGCGCATGAGCGATCTTGAAGAGGAAACGGCGGAGCATTCGCGGTCGCGCCGCGCCCGCCGCTTCCGGCGCGGCGCGGTTGAAGTCGCCCTCAGCCTTGCCTTCCTCGCTTTCGTCGTCATCGCCGACCGGACGGCCGACGCGGGCGGCGCAGGTCCTGCGGCGGTCGCCGCCGTGGTCGCGGCGGCGGGCGTGCTGGCGGCGTGGTTCTTCGTCTATGTACGCTGGCACCTGACGCATGACGAATTCGAGCGCACGCTTGAACTGCAATCGGTGGCGCTCGCCGCCGGCGTGACCATCGTCGCCGCGACGGTCGTCGGCCTCTTTGAAATGATCCTCGGCGCGCCCGGCCTGCCGATTGTGTTCATCGCGCCGGCGTTCTCGGTCGTTTATTCAGTCGTCCGCATACTGATGATACGAAGCTACCGATGAAAAACCGCCTGCGGGAGCTGCGCGGCGAGAAGGGCTGGAGCCAGGCGCGGCTGGCCGAACTCGCCCATGTCTCGCGCCAGACGATCCAGGCGCTTGAGTCCGGCAAATACGACCCAAGCCTTCCGCTGGCCTTCACGCTCGCAAAGCTCTTCGGCCGGCGGATCGAGGACATCTTCGAGCCCTGAGCGGGCAGGGGTTGACTTTGCGGGGCGGCGCAGCGAAATGTTCCGTTTTTGTTCCCGGCGGAGAATTGCTTGCCCGAAATTTTTTACGAGCCGCTGTTCTGGGCGGCGCTGATCGCCGCCGCGCTCTTCGTTCTGCTGGCGGCTGCAGTCGCGCGCCTCGCGGCGGCTGAGGAGCGGGCGCGGGCGGGCGAGCGGCATTTCAAGGAAGCGCAGGCGCGAAAGGCCGACCTTGATCGCCTGGCGCGCGAGCAGGAGGCGCGGATCGCCCTGCTGTCAGCAGCGGAGGCGCGCAGCGCCGCGCTTTCTGAACAGGTCGATCGCCTGTCGGCGGACGCCGACGCCCTGCGCGCCGAGCGCGACGATCTCGACCGGTCGCTTGCGGCGCTCCGCGCCGAGGCGAAAGGCTTTGAGCGCGAGATTGCGAGCCTGCGGCAGGCCAAGGAGGAAATGCGGCTGGCGTTCAACGAGGACGCCGGCAAGCTTATGCAGTCGCACAGCGAAGCCTTCAAGCTGCAGAACCGCGAACAGATCGATGCGCTGTTGTCGCCGCTCAAGAAAGACATCGACGATTTCAAGCGCTCGCTGGGCGACGCGCATGTCGAGACGTCAAAGCAGCACGGCTCGCTTAAACAGCAGATCGAACAGCTCGCGCAGACGTCGGCCGCCGTCTCCAAGGAAGCTGAAAATCTCACCCGCGCATTGAAGGGCGACGTGCAGATGCAGGGGGCCTGGGGCGAGATGATCGTCGATACGATCCTCGCCCGTCTCGGCCTCCGTGAGGGTGTCGAGTACACGCGGCAGGAGAGCTTTTCGGGCGAGGACGGGCGGGCGCGCACTGATTACATCCTCAATCTGCCGTCAGGCGAGCGCCTCATCGTCGATTCGAAGGTGTCGCTTGTCGACTTCGAAGCTTATGCAAGCGAGCGCGACGAGGACGCCCGGCGGCTGCGCCTCGCCAACCACGCCCGCTCAATGCGCAATCACATGAAGAGCCTCGCCTCGAAGGAGTATCAGGCGCGTGTCGGCACGCGGCTCGACTTCGTCATCATGTTCGTGCCGATCGAAGCTGCGCTCGGCGCGGCGCTTTCGTTCGACGACATGCTGAGCCTTGACGCCCTCGACAACAAGGTCGCCATCGCGACGCCGACGACGCTGACTACCCAGTTGAAGACCGTCGCCGCGATGTGGCGGGTCGAGCGCCAGCACCGGAACGCCGAGGAAATAGCGGCGCGCGCCGGCGCCCTCTACGACAAATTCGTCGGTTTTGTCGGCGATCTTGAAGATATCGGCGCACGCCTCGGCCAGACGCAGAAGTCCTATGAGAAGGCGTTCGGAAGGCTCGTCGGCGGCGCAGGCAACCTGGTTCGTCAGTCGGAGATGCTGAAAGCGCTCGGCGCGACGACGGCGAAATCGTTGCCGAAATCGGTGCTCGACGCAGCGGGCGCGGCCGATCATGAGGCGCTGTTGCAACTCGAATCCCGTCGCGCCGACGACGGCGAAGCGGCCGGAGAACGCGTGCAGTAGCGCGTCGCGCGGAAAATCTGACGCGCGAATTTTTGTGAAATTTGAGTCTGATGGGTCGTCTGTGACTTCCGTCACAATACAGACGACGTGGTTAATGTACGCTTTGACGGTCAACCAACTTCGTTTCTTCACGGACGCTGAATGCGCCCATCATGAAAGGAACGACGATGAATTACGGTTCAAGATCCACAGAGACTGAAGACGATCTGTCGAACGCCGGCATTGATGCGCCGTCGCACGTCGGATCGAAGGCTTCGCCGGCGAGAGGCGGAGAAGCCGCCTTTGATGCGCCCGAAGTCGCGGGCGATCCGCCGATATCCTCAATCGCCGGCGAAAGCGGTGAGGGTGCGGCCGGCGACGACAACGCAGAAGTCGAGAACGCCGGCGGCGAAAGCGCTGGCGAAACCTTCGAAGCGAGCGCCGCGCAGATGTCGGCGGAGACTGGCGAAGAGTCCGCTTTCAACGACCTTGAAAGCGTAGAAGGGTTCACGCTCCCGACGAGCTCTGAGTCAGGCCTTGAAGGGGGCGTCGACGAGGCTACGCTAGCGGACGCCGGCGAGGCGCTCGGGCTTGGCGAGTCCAGCGATGCTGAATTCGCCTTCCTCGCCGCTTTGGTTCCAGCGCTCGCGTCGGCGGTCGGCCCTGCGCTCGGCAAGGCGATCGGGCGGAGGCTGAAACCGCGCACGCGCCGGCGGATCGCTCGAATAGCGCCGAGAATAGCGGGGGCGGCGACCTCTCTGCAGCGCGGCGTTACGCGCGGCAACATCCTGTCGATCCTCGCCAAATTGCTCGAAACGGCGGAGACGGCGCCTGCGAGCGAAAGCGCCACGGCCGTTGACGAGGGGCTCGCCGAAGAGGCCGCCGCCGCGATGGAAGTCATCATCGGCCGCGACGATCGGGTGCGCATCACGAACACGACGAACAATCCCTGGCGGCGCATCTGCGCGCTGAAGATCCATTTCCCCAGCGGACGGGTCTATCGCGGCACCGGGTTCTTCATTGGCCCCCGTGCGGTCGCGACCGCAGGGCACTGCGTCTACCTGCACGGTCAGGGTGGATGGGCCACCAAAATCGAAGTCATCCCCGGGTGCAACGGGACGGCGCGGCCGTACGGATCGGCGACGGCGGTCATTTTCCGGTCGGTGCGCGGCTGGGTGATCGGGCGCCGGCCCGAAAGCGATTATGGCTGCATCATTCTGCCGCCCGGGTCGTTCGGCGGGCGCAATCTTGGTCAATTCGGGTTTGATGCGTTTCCGCCGTCGGTCCTGCTTGCAAGGCCGGCCGTTCTGGCCGGCTATCCCGGCGACAAGCCGTTCGCCGAAATGTGGGGAATGGCGCGCCGGATCAAGACGGTGACCCCGACCCAATTGATATACGACATCGATACGGTCGGCGGCCAAAGCGGCTCTGGCCTCTATATCAAACACCAGGGCCAGCGTTTCGTCGTCGGCATCCACAATTACGGCGCGCAGAGCGGAAACTCTGCGACGCGGATTACGCAACCCGTCAAACAACGCCTGCTGGCGTGGCGGCAATTGTAGAGGCTCCAAGCGAGCAAAGCGAAGCTTGGTTGACAAGGCGATCGCGCCGTTTTCGCCGGCGCGATCGCTGACCTTCCAGGGGAGCGGTAAGAATGCGCGGATCAATTCTCGGCAGCGTCGTCGAAGCGGAAACCCTGCTCGCCGTGCGCGGCGCAGTAGTGACCTTGCGTGCGGATATCGAGGCGTCAAGTTCGGGCGACTTGTCCGCAGTCGGCGTCGAACGGCGCAAAATCACCGGCGAAGCGGGCGACTTCCTGTTCTCCGATGTACCGCCCGGTCACTGGATTGTCAGCTGCATGACCGATTCGGATGTCGTCGTGTCAGCAGACGTCTATGTCGACCGTGACGCTGCAGTCGCGGTTCAGCTTGAACGGCCGACCGCCGGGCAGGACCACCGTCGCGCGGGGCCGCACGCTCGCGGCGTCATCAGGGGCGTCGTCCGTCGAGACGAGAGCGACGAACCTCTGCCGGACGTATCCGTGCGGATTGTGAAAGGGCCTGAGGGCGCGCCTGACATCGCCGCGCTGACCGGCGCCGACGGCGGGTTCAGTCTTGAAGGGCTCGCGCCGGGCAAATGGGTCCTCGAGGCGATCAGTTCTGACCGCGAAAAAGCGCGCATCACCGTCACCGTCGATTCAGAGGGAACGCCGCCGGTGATCGTCAGGATCAAAAAAAAATCCTGAACAGGCTTTGGGCTATTTTTTCCGGAACGCGTCGAGGCTGACGACGGCGGCGCCGTCGCCGTTCTTCGCCGACGCGCTTTCCGCCTTTTGTGCGGCGACCGCCGGCGTGATCGGCGTCGCCGGCGCCGGAGCGCGCGCGGGCGCTGCGCCCTCAAAGCGCAGCCCGAACTGCACGGAGGGATCGGCAAAACTCGTCACCGCATCGAACGGCACCGTCAGGCGCGACTGCACGTTCTTGAACCACAGCGTCACCGAGAAGGCGTCGTCGAGCACTTCGAGGGCGTCGAACTGGTGCTGCAGGACGATCGTCATCCGCTGCGGATACTGCGCCAGCAGGTGATCAGGCAGCGAGACGCCCTCGGCCTGCGTTGCGAATTCGATGTAGAAGTGATGATCGCCGGGCGCCTCGCCGAGGTCCTCGGTCATTTTGAGGACGTCTTTGACGACCTGCTTCAAGGCGTTCTGCGTCAGATAGTCGTAATCAATTTCGACGTCGCTCAAGCGGCCCTCACGCGTCGGAAGTTCAAGCCATGGGAAGTGTTAGCATGGGTACGCGGCTGGCTGGCAAGCCGATCAGGCGGAGCGTGCGCCTTTTGGCGCTGCAGAAGGGGATGGAAATTTCAAAGATAGTCCCCGGCTTCTGTTGCCAGGCGCCGGGGGGCCCCGCCTGACCCTGGATAGGGATCAGGACTTGAAGGCGTGAGCTAACTCAGCCGCTTACGCAGCGAGAGCGAGCTCGTCCGAGTAGTTGTCGTTGGCAACTATCGTATTTGGTCCAATAACGGAGACCATCCGGGCGAAAGCGTCGTCTTTACACGTCCGTCGATCCTGTTTCGGCCCCGCCGCAGGCCCCCAATCCGTGAGGGTCTGTGGTGGAGCCGCCGGGTACCGCCCCCGGGTCCGATCCGCTTATTGCACGGGCCGTTTATCGCCATAGCTGGCAAGCCAGCCTCCGGAACCTAGGAACAAAACCTTCAAAATTGAAGACCTTGGCGGCGATTTTTTAGATTTCTGTCAAACACCTGTTACAACTCGCCTCTATACGCACCCTGAGCGCCATCGGGGGCGTGTGGCAATAGGTGCGCCATGGAACCTTCTGATTTCCGGAAGTGGCGGAAGAGCCTGAAGCTGTCGCAAAAGGAGGCCGCGCATACGCTCGGACTCAAACGCCGGATGATCCAGTATTACGAGAAAGGCGAACGCGACGGCGACAAGGTCGAGATCCCGTTGTCCGTCCGGCTTGCCTGTTTCGCAATCGTTGAGGGAGTCGAGGATTATCACGGCCCCAACCGCAAGATAAAGCGGCGTGAGGAAAAGGCAAAGCACGACGGCGCCGAAGCGGCGGTCTCCGAAAAGCCCGCCAAGGGCAAAGACAAAGAAAAGAAGAAAGACCGCGAGAAAGAGCGCGCTGTGGAGCCGGCATAGAGCCGCTGTGCTCACCGGTCACTCGGGCGTTGCGCCCTCGGGGTTGAATTCGAGATCCATCGGTCCCGGCTGCGGGTCTTCAACGGTTTCGAACGGCATCGCGGCCACTTCCTCCGCTGCAGCCTCGGCTTCCCCGACAAGCTCAGGATTCTGGTATTCCCAATAGCTGAGAGCGCTCTTGGCGCGCGCGACGCCGGCCCGGATGTCGCTTTCATCGGCGCGCCCCGCAGCGGCGGTTTCAATGCGCGCGATCGCCTCTTTGCCCGGCTTGCCGAGGCGGAACTGCAAATAGCCGAAGTCAAAATCCTTCGCGGCGACCTTGCCGGAGAGAAGAACCCGCTCCTGGCTGCGCGCGCTGATCGCCCAGCTTGAGGCCAGCGGCGACGACAGGGCGAGCAGCACGACGACCCAAAGCGCGGCCATGCCGGTGTTGAGGCCCGCAACCGGCGGCATCCAGCGCTTGCCCTTCCAGTTGAGCTCGGTGCTTAGCCCCGCAATCAGCACAAAGCTGTAGGCGAATGCGAGGCCGTTCATGGCGAGCCCGACGAGGCGCGGCGGCGTCAGACCGTACTGATCGACCCGCAACCAGAACGCCCACGCTGCAAGCCCCGCGTAAACCGGGAAAATCGCGATCGCGACGATGGTCGACAGGCGCAGCCACCAGGGCGGCGGTCCGCCCTCGCCATTCTGATAGACGCCGTTGAAGACGAGCATGCCGATAAAGGCGAGGCCCAGCATGATCGCGCCCGGATAGGGCTGTGCGAAGATCGCGCTCGCGCCGTTCGCCGCGAGCGTCAGCAGGAACGTGACGGAAAAGACCGCCATGATCGGCATCGCGATGCGCGAAAACAGCAGCAGGATGAACCGCAGCGCGCCGAGCACCGCTTCAAGCCCGCGGATCATCGCGATCGACAATCCGCCGACAGCGCCGAGGAACGGAAACAGAAACCACGGTTCTTCGAAGAGCTTCGAGAAATAGTCGACGCCCATCTGCTTCAGCAGCGCCGCCCAGGCGAACAGGAGCACGAGCGCAAGGCCGGCAAAGAGCTGCGCGCCGGCGCCGATCAGCGGCAGGGTGATGCCGTGAAGAAAGACGGACGCATAGGTCGGCGGCGCCCCGGTTTCGAGCGTCGCCTTCGCCAGGGTGAGCATCAAATAGAAGGACAACGGCGCCGCGACCAACGACCAGAAGAAGATCGGAAAGGAGTCAAGATCGAAATTGCCGTCGCCGGCGATGTCGATCGAGGCAAGGCACCAGGTCGGCACGGCGAGCGCCGCGGCGATCAGCGTCGCCGGGATCAGCGGCGCCAGCAAGCGCCCGCGTGCGGCGAGCATGAGCCAGCCCGAGGCGAAGGTGACGACGAACTGCATCAGCGTCACGGGCGCGGGCGCCGGCCGTGTCGCGCCGCCCCAGTATTCCACAATGCCGTAGACCGCCGCGCCGGCGGCAAGGCCGACGACAAGGCTCAACAGCCCAAGGCCGCGCCCGCTTTCGGCGGCGGCTGCCGGCGCTCTCTTTGGTTTGGCTTCGCCCATGTCCCGACCCCTCGCGGGAAAAATAACACGGGCGCCGCGGCGCTGCGAGCGGCGACAGGCACGGGCGGGGCCGGTAAACTCCGGGATAACCCCAGATTCGCGAGGTGCGATGCGGCAATACCACGATCTGATGCGCAGGGCCCTGGAAGAAGGCGACGACCGGGCCGAACGCACCGGCACCGGTGCGCGCTCCATCTTCGGCCATCAAATGCGCTTTGACCTCTCGGAGGGATTCCCGCTCGTCACAACCAAGAAACTTCACACGAAGTCGATCGTTCACGAGTTGCTGTGGTTCATCGCGGGCGACACCAATATCGCCTATCTGAAGGCGAACGGCGTTTCGATCTGGGATGAATGGGCCGACGAGAACGGCGAGCTTGGCCCGGTCTATGGGCGCCAGTGGCGGTCATGGCCGGGCAGGGACGGAAAAGCCATCGACCAGCTCTCCTGGGTGGTCTCCGAGATCAAACGCAATCCCCATTCTCGCCGCCTCATCGTGTCGGCGTGGAACCCGGCGGAGATCGCCGACATGGCGCTGCCGCCCTGTCACTGCCTGTTCCAGTTCTTCGTCGCAAAGGGACGCCTCTCCTGCCAGCTTTACCAGCGCTCGGCGGATATCTTTCTCGGCGTGCCGTTCAATATCGCTTCCTATGCGCTGCTGACGCACATGATCGCGCAGGCGACCGGGCTCGAAGCCGGCGCGTTCATCCACACGCTCGGCGACGCGCATCTTTATCACAATCATTTCGATCAGGCGCGTGAACAGCTCTCGCGCAAGGCGCATTCCCTCCCGCGCCTCGTTCTCAATCCGGAGATCGCCAATCTGTTCGACTTCACCTATGACGACATCCGCATCGAGAACTACGTGGCGCATCCGCATATAAAGGCGCCGGTGGCGGTATGAGCTTGCGACTTCGCGGCGCCGCGGCGGCTGACTCCCCGCTGATTGTTTCGCTGATCCGCGAACTCGCCGTCTACGAGCGCGCGCCCGAGGCGGCGAAGGCGAGCGTCGCCGATATCGACAAGGCGCTGTTCGGCGCGCATCCGAAAGTTCACGCGCTGATCGCCGAATGGGACGGAGAAGCGGTCGGCTTCGCCGTCTATTTCTTCAATTTCTCGACCTGGACCGGCAAGCACGGGCTCTATCTTGAAGACCTATTCGTGCGCGAGAGCGTTCGCGGCAAGGGCGTCGGCAAGGCGCTGCTGGCGAGGCTTGCGGCGATCGCGCGTGAGAAGGACTGCGCGCGCCTTGAATGGTCGGTGCTCGACTGGAACGAGCCGGCGATCGGATTTTACAGATCCCTCGGCGCAAAGCCGATGGATGAGTGGACCGTCTACCGCGTCGAAGGCGCAGCGCTCGACACGCTCGCGGCCGGACGCTGATGCGCGTCGCCCTTGTCGTCGCGGTCGCGCGAAACGGCGTCATCGGACGGGATGGCGGCCTTGCGTGGAAAATTTCCGACGATCTCAAGCGCTTTCGGGAAATCACGCTCGGCAAGCCGGTGATCATGGGCCGCAAGACCTATGAAAGCATCGGCCGGCCGCTGCCCGAGCGGGTCAATATCGTCGTCACCCGCAGCGCCTCGCCGATCAGCGGCGCGACGATCGCCGGCAGCGTCGAGGAGGCCCTGCGGCTCGGCGCCGAGGCGGCCTCTCATCTTGATACGGAAGAAATCTGCGTGATCGGCGGGGCTGAGATCTACGCCGCGACCTTGCCGCTTGCGAGCCGCCTTTACCTCACCGAGGTCGAGGCGGAAGTCGTGGGAGACGTCCATTTTCCCGCCTTCGACCCCAGCGCGTGGTCGCGGCGTCAGACCGGCCGCGCCGAGCGGTCGTCGCGCAATGAGCACAGCGCCGCTTTTTTCGTGCTCGACCGGCCGTAGCCCCTTGCCGGCTGCTCGCCCGGCGGACGAAGCCTCGATAAAAATGCTCCGGGCGCCGCAAGACGGCGTTAACGCTTGGTTGACCATTATGATGACGGTCTTCCGCGGACGGGCGAACCGGCTTATCGCGCGCGCCGTCGAGCCATGGAGGGGGACCATGTTGAAGGTTGCGTTGCTTTTGGGCGTGTCGGCCGCAGGGATGGTTCTGATCCCGGTGGAAGCGCGCGCGCAGGGCGAAACCTGCCGGCGCGGCGATGACGTACGTGTCATCGAAGTGCTTTCTCCGGGAACGGTCGGAAGAGCCTGCGACGTGCGCGTGACGCGTGGCGGCGGGGCGCAGGTCAACACGCCCTATCACGCCAATGCGGACCGCAATTTCTGCCGCGCCATGGCGGCAGAGCTCGCCTCGCAGCTGACGCTCGATGGGTTTGAATGTTCGACCGCGCTGTCCGGCGCCGTCGAGGCCGCGCTCGCCGGCGGCGATCAAGCGCCTGCAGCAGCGACGGATGAGCGCGCCCTCGCCGGTCTGTCGCTCGATCAGCAGGCGGATCAATTGGGCCTTGCCGCCGCCCCGTCCGCCGCCGCCCCGTCCGCCGCCGCCCAGGATGCGGCGGCCCCGGAGCCCGCGCCGGAGCCGGCGATGGAAAAGCTTGCGATGGCGCCGATCGCCGACGCTGCGCCGCAGCCTGCCCCGGTCGCCGATGCGATTCCTTCTCTGGAGGGCGTCATCGCCCCTGAAGCGCTTCAGACTACGCCCGTCGTTCTGACGCAAGGCGCTGCGCCCGCGGCGGAGCGCGCGCCGCGTCCCAACAAGAACGGCGCCGGGCGGCTGGTCGGCGCGCAGCCCTCGCTTGAAGACATCATCGACGTGTCGGTCGCTGCGAATGAAGCCGCGGCCGCCGCCCCCGCCAGCGCCGGCGCTTTGCCGACGCGCACGACGGAAGACATCGTCCGGGGCGTCCTTTCCGCCAACGCCGCCGCCTGGAACGAAGGCAACCTGACCGCGTATCTCAACGGATACGATCAGAGCGCCGGCGTGCGCCTTGTCAACGGCGCCGAAATCGTCACCGGCATCAACAGCGTGCGCAAACATTATCAGGCGGTCGTCCAGGGCGCCGGCGCGATGGGCCGTCTCACCTTCAGCGATCTCGACGTCACCATGACGGCGCCGGAAGTCGCGACCGTCAACGGACGCTATGCGCATGAAAGCGGTCCGGCGAAGACGACCGGCGCCATGACGATTGTGATGAAACAGGTCGACGGCCGCTGGCGCATCGTGCAGGACACGCGCCTTAAAGACGCCGACGTGCCGACGCTCGCGCCCGTCAACTGATCGCGGCGCGAATTTTCCCTGCAAGATCGTCGAATGCTTTGGCCGCGGCCGACGCCGTCGCGCGCGCGGCGATCGGTTCGCCTTCGTCGGAAGCGGCCCGAAGGTCTGGATAGAGCGGCAGCGCCGCGAGAAAGGGAACGCCGAGGTCTCGGGCGGCTTTCTCAGCGCCGCCTCGTCCGAAGAGATAATTCCGTGCTCCCGCGCCGTCGTCGAGCCAGGCCATGTTCTCAACGACGCCGATGATTGGTACACGGACAGTACGGAACAGTTCGACCCCGCGCCGCACGTCGGCGAGCGCCATTTCCTGCGGCGTCGAGACGATGACGGCCCCGGTGAGGCGCTTTGACTGCGCGAGCGTCAGATGCGCGTCGCCAGTGCCCGGCGGCGTGTCGATGACGAGCACGTCGAGCGTTCCCCAGGCGACGTCGCCGATCAGCTGCCTGACCGCGCCCATCACCATGGGCCCCCGCCACGCGAGCGCCTTGTCCGCGTCGACGAGGAGGCCGATCGACATGGCGGCGACGCCGAATTTCTCGACGGGGACGATCTTGCCGTCGCGCATCGCGGGCCTGCCGGTGAGCGCGAACAGCGTCGGCAGCGACGGCCCGTAGATGTCTGCGTCGAGCAATCCGGTCTTCAGCCCCGCCCGCGCGAAGGCGACCGCAAGATTGGCCGCGACCGTCGACTTGCCGACGCCGCCCTTGCCGCTCGCGATCGCGATGACGTTGCGCACGCCCGCGAGCGTTTCGCCGGCCGCCTCGATGCGCGACTGTTTGGCGAGCCGAAGGGGATTGTCGTGAGAAGGCGGCGGGGACGGCGGCGGTTTTTCCCGGTGCGCCGTGGCGACGGCGCTGACGCGCCGGACGCCCGGAATGGTTGCCGCGGCGCTGCGCGCAGCGTCGAGGAGGTCCGCGCCGCCCCCCGACCTGTCGGTGTTGAGCGTGAACCGGACGACCCCGTCAGCGCCGGCGGAAAGCCCTTCGATCGCGCCCGTCGTGATGAGGTCGCCGCCCTTCGGCGCCGGCACGCCCTTGAGGGCCGCCCGGACTCTCATGAGAAGGTTGGCGTCGTTCATTCCGCTTACATGCTAAAATTCGAAGGGTCGCATTGCACCCGTTGAAATCGTTGACATATATACGGCGCTCTTCATTGGCGAGTCCCGGGCGCCCCTTCGCGCCCCAGACCCGCGCTTCACCTCAAACCCTCAGCCCACTGGCGGGAAGGACCTAGATGCCCTGGCAGGATAATTCGGGAAAAGGGGGCCAAGGCCCCGGGCGCGGACCGACGCGCGGCCCCTGGGGCCAGCCGCCGAAACCGCCCGGCGGCGGAGGGCAGGGGCCTGGCGGCCCCGGCAAGGGGCCCGGCGGCAAGGGGACGCCGCCCGATCTTGACGAAATCCTCAACGCGTCGAGACAGCGCCTGAAACGGGCGTTTCCGCGCGAAGGCGGGCCGAAGCCGCCGCAACTCAATCGTCAAAGCGCGCTGTTGATCGTCGCCGGCGTCGGCGTCCTGTGGGGTCTCAGCGGGTTTTTCCAGGTCGGTCCGGTCGAGCGCGGCATCGTGCTGACTTTTGGCGAGTTTGACCGCGTCGTCGGCCCCGGCCTTCACTGGCGCGCGCCGGCGCCGTTCCAGTCCTCGATGACCGAGCGCGTGACCGAAGTGCGTGAAACGCTCGTCCCGGCCGGCGGCTCGCAGCGCGGCGCGCAGAGCGGGCTGATGCTCACCGGCGACCGCAACATGGTCGACATCGTCATCCGCATTCTCTGGGAAGTGAATCCCGAGGAAACGGCGGCGCCTGGCGAATTGCCGCCCGTCGCGCGCTTCAGACTGCTGATCGACGAGCCGGACAAGCTCGTCCTCACGGTCGCAGAATCCGCGATTCGCGAAGTCGTCGGCCGCAATGAGCTGGACTTCATTCAGACCGAAGGACGCGGCGTCGTCATGGATCAGACGCGCGAGCTGATGCAGCAGACGCTCGACGCGCAAGGGGCGGGCATCATCATCAGTTCGGTGAACCTCGAAAAGGCCGAGCCGCCGACGGAGGAAGTCAATCAGGCGTTTCTCGACGTCAACGCGGCGCAGCAGGACCGCGACCAATACATCAACCGTGCGCGCGAATACGCCAACAAAGTAGTGCCCGAGGCGCGCGGCGCGGCGCAGCAGATCCTTGAAGAAGCGCGCGCCTATCAGGCGCAGGTCACCGCCGATGCGCGCGGACAGGCGAGCCGCTTCGACGCGATTTACACAGAGTACGCCAAAGCGCCGGAAGTGACGCGCCAGCGCATGTATCTTGAAACAGCCGAACGCGTGCTGGGGCCGATGAACAAGATCATCATCGAAGAAGGCGGGCAGGGCGTCGTGCCCTATCTGCCGCTGAACGAAATCAACAAGAAGGCGAACCAGTGATGCGCGGAAATCCTCTCGCCGTCCTCATCGTCGCTGTCGCCGGCGTGCTGCTTGTCGTCGTAAACTCGGCGTTCGTGCTCGATGAGTCGAACCACGCAATCGTGCTCCAGTTCGGCGCGCCGGTCGCCGAACACAAGGAGGCGGGTCTCAAGTTCAAGATTCCTTTCGTCCAGAACGTAGCGCGAGTCGACAAACGCAATCGCGAGCTCGATCAGGACGCGCTCGAGATCATCGCCGCAAACCAGGAGCGGCTGCTCGTCGACGCCTTCGCACGGTACCGCATCGTCAATCCGCAGCAATTCTATCAGTCCGTACGCACCGTCGACGGTGGCGAAGCGCGGCTGAAGACGCAAATGAACCAGACTGTTCGCCGCGTGCTCGGCGAGGTTCCGGTCGACGACATCGTCTCCGGGCGCCGGAACGCGCTGATGCTCCGCATTCGCGAGCTGCTCGGCGCCAGCGTCCGCGACATCGGCATTGAAATCATCGATGTCAAAATCCGACGCGCCGACCTGCCGGCGCAGAACAGTCAGGCGGTGTTCCAGCGCATGATTGCAGAGCGCAACCAGCTCGCCCAGCAGTTCCGTGCGCAAGGAAATGAAGAGGCGCAGAAGATCCGCGCGCAGGCCGATCGCGAGGCGACCGAAATCCGCTCGGCCGCGAATGAGGAATCGGAAAAGCTGCGCGGCGCGGCGGACGCGGAACGCAACGCCGTGTTCGCCGCCGCCTATGGAAAGGACCCGGAGTTCTTCGCGTTCTACCGTTCGCTGATCGCCTATGAGGAAGCGCTGCGAAAGGGCGACTCGACAATCCTTCTCTCGCCGGACAGCGAATTCCTGAGATACCTCAACAACCTGAAGGGCCGACGCTGAGGCGGGTCCCGTCCGCCCTTTGCCGGGTCATGAATTTACGGTAGCGTTCCAGCCGTCAGACGGCGGGTTCCGGCGCTGCGCCGGGTTCAAGGGGCGAAGAGGCGAACGGTATGGTGTCGATCAGGGGTTTTGCGGCCGCCGCGGCGGCAGGGGTTCTGTTTGCTGCGCCCGCTCTTGGCGCGCCGACGCCAAGGGGCACGCCCGACAGCTTCGCCGATCTCGCCGAGCGGCTCTCGCCCGCGGTCGTCAACATCTCGTCGGCCCAGCGTGTCAAAGGGCAGGGCGCGGGCGCTGATCCTGCGATCCAGAAAAAGTTCTCGCCGCAGGCCGTCTCGCTGGGCTCCGGGTTCATCGTCGATCCGAAGGGCGTCGTCATTACCAATAACCACGTCATCGACAACGCCGATGACATCACCATCACCCTGAATGACGGGCGCGAGCTGAAGGCGACGGTCAAGGCGGTCGATCGCGAAACCGACATTGCGGTGCTTCAGCTCGATGCGCCGCCGGCGAAACTTCCCTTCGTGACGTTCGGCGATTCCAACACCGCGCGCGTCGGGGACTGGGTGCTGGCGATCGGCAATCCGTTCGGCCTCGGCGGCACGGTGACGGTCGGCATCATCTCGGCGCGCAACCGCGACATCGACGCCGGCAATTTCGACGACTTCATCCAGACGGACGCCGCCATCAACCGCGGCAATTCGGGCGGCCCGCTGTTCGACATGTCGGGCAAGGTGGTCGGCATCAACACCGCCATTTATTCGCAGACGGGCGGTTCGGTCGGGGTCGGCTTCGCCGTTCCCGCCGATCTTGCGACGGTCGTCGTCGACCAGCTGCTCACGCATGGCGAAACGCGCCGCGGCTGGCTCGGCGTTTCGATCGACGAGATGACGCCGAAGCTCGCGTCTGAACTTGGCCTTGACCGCCCGCGCGGCGCCGTCGTCTCGGTTGTTCGCCCGAACAGCCCGGCGCTGACCGCTGGCGTGCAGCCCAACGACATCATTCTCGATTTCAACAAGCGTCCGGTGAACAGCGGGCGCGACCTGACGCGCGCCGTCGCGGAAACCCCGGTCGGCGCAACGGTGCCGATGACTGTGCTGCGCGCGGGCAAGCGCGTCATCCTCAAAGTGACCGTCGACCGCCGCGAGACGCGCGTTCTCGCCTCTGCGCCTGGTCCGCGTCCTGGCGGGCTCAAGGCGTCCGGCCTGACGCTTGAACGCCCCACCACGGATGTCGTCCAGTCCTTCGGTCTTGCGCCGGACATTGAGGGAGTCGTCGTCACCGCCGTCGATCCCGACAGCCCGGCGGCCATCATCCTGCGACCTGGCGACGTCATCCTCGAAATCGGCTGGGAACGCATGACGCGCCCAGAAGCCGCCGCGACGAAGCTCGACAAGCTCCGCAATCTCAACTCCGGCCCGGTGCAGATCTATATCCAGCGCGGGGATCTGCTGTTCTACGAATCGCTGCGGCCGTAGGGCGTGCTTTAGGCGCCTCCTCAAGGTCGCGGCGGGGTGAACCCCGCCCTACAGATCCGGCCATCCTTGCGCGTAGAGCAGCGCCGTAAGGTCCCCATGATTGATTGAGGCGCCCGCCGCCGCGGCGACTTTCGGCTTGGCGCGATAGGCGACGCCGAGCCCCGCGGCGGCGATCATGTCGAGATCATTTGCGCCGTCGCCGACGGCGATCGTGCGGGCGAGGGGGACAGCGCTTTCCTTCGCATACTGACGAAGGGCGGCCTCCTTCGCCTCCCGGCCTAGGATCGGCCGGCGCACCGCGCCTGTCAGCGCGCCCCCGGAAATCAGGAGTTCGTTCGCACGGAAATGCTGGAACCCGGCGAGCTTTGCGACGCGTTCGACGAAAAAGGTGAATCCGCCGGAGACAAGGACCGTGACAGCCCCGCGCGCATTCATGGCGCCGACGAGCGCCGCGGCGCCGGAATTGAGAGTGATCCGGGTCCGGAAGCATTCTTCCAGCACGTTCTCCGGCAGGCCCTTCAGCATCGCGACCCGCGTCGTCAGCGCGGCCTCGAAATCAAGCTCGCCGCGCATCGCCCTTTCGGTGATGGCGGCGATCTCCGTCTTCAGGCCGGCGAAATCGGCGAGTTCGTCGATGCATTCCTGGCCGATGATCGTTGAATCCATGTCGGCGATCAGGAGTCTTTTCTCCCGCCCCGCCGCCGGCTGTACGATGATGTCTACGCCCGCATCGCCAAGGACGGGGCGAAGCGCGGCCTCTACCTCGGCGCGGCCGGCCTTCACGCCGATGAGGAAATCCTCCGCGACATCCTCCGACAGCGTCCGCCGGCGCACCTCGCCGAAGGCGCTCAGCAGCGCATCCGCCGCCGCGTCGCTGAGGTCCGTATCGAGGATCGCCTGCGCCGGATTGCAAACAAGGGTGATTGCCGTATCAGCCATGCCTATGGCGAACCGCTCCGACGCGCGCGTGATCCTTATTGCAGGGCCGACTGCAAGCGGCAAGTCGGCGATCGCGCTGGCGCTGGCGGACGAGGTCGGCGCGGAAATCGTCAACGCCGACGCGCTGCAGGTCTATCGCGACCTCTCTGTCCTGTCGGCGCGACCCTCCGCGTCGGAAGAAGCGCGCGCGCCCCATCATCTCTTCGGCCATGTCGACGGGTCGGTGCGATATTCCGTAGGCGGATGGGCGCGCGACGCGGCGGCGACGCTCGCGTCGATTGCGGCGCGCGGTCGCCCGGCGATCGTCGTCGGCGGCACGGGGCTTTATTTCCGCGCGCTGACGGAGGGGCTTTCCGAAGCGCCGGACATCGCGCCGTCCGTGCGGGCGGAGGCGGAGGCCCGGCTTGCGGCGATCGGCCTTGCCGCCTTCCGCGCTGAAGTCATCGCCGCCGATCCGGCGATGGCGCGCCTGAAGCCCGGCGATCGCCAGCGTCACATCCGCGCGTGGGAGGTTCACCGCGCGACCGGCCGGCCGCTGGCCTCGTTCCAGACAGGCGGCGCGCCGATCATCGACAGTCCGGCCGCCCGCCTCATCCTCGAACCGCCGCGCACCGATCTCTACGGCGCGATCGAGGCCCGCTTTGATGCGATGATGGCGGCGGGCGCGCTCGACGAAGCAAGGACGCTCGCGGCGCGCGGGCTCGACCCTGCGCTTCCGGTGATGAAGGCGGTCGGCGTCACCGAACTCCTCGATCACCTGGCGGGACGGCTCATCCTCGACGAAGCCATTTCCCTCGCGAAACAGTCGACTCGCCGCTTCGCCAAACGCCAGATGACCTGGTTCCGTAACCAGACGCCTGACTGGCCGAGGGCGGCGTCGGCGGCGGCGGGGGCGGCTGCGCTGATGGCGCAGCTCCGTGGGCCCCGATCTTCAGCTTAGGAAAAGCGCCCGCTCCTTCTGTCGGCGCTCGGTAAGATGGGGAACCGACTTCAGCGCGCCGTCGATGCGGGCGCGGTCGTGAAATAGGAACCCGTCGGCGGCGCCCGCGTAGTCGCCTTCATTGATGCGCTCAAGAACCTTCGAGCGCCCAAACCCGCCGGCGCCGAGATTATAGGCGAGCGACACCATGGCGGAGAACTGGTTGCGGTTTACGGGAACCATGACCGCGCTTCTCACTGTCGCTTCGGAGTCTGCGACGTCCGCGCGCAGCAGGGCTTCGGCTTCCGCCTCGGTGATCGTCATCCCCTCGCGGGCTGTGCGGGAATGACCATAGCCGATCAGCCACCCGCTCCCGACCCGATAGGCGTCGAGGCGAAGCCCCTCGCTTTCCCTGATGATGTCGAGGCCGGCCTCGTTGATGGTCAGCCTCTGATTTCCGGCGCCCCTGGCCTCGCCAGTGGGCGGTTCTGCGCCCGCCTCGGCCGGCGTTGCGCCGCGGTCGAGCAAGGACTTCAAAGGGTCGCGCAGGAAGCCGGGCGCCCCGTAGACATCGCCGAGCACGAGGCCTGCGGCGAGCCCCAGCATGAGGCCTAGGATCAACAATCTCATGGCGTTCCCCCGGGTCGACTGCGCCTCTATGCTGCGCGCCGGCCCTGAATTTTGCAAATTCGGCTTCCACCCTTCGTTGCCAGCCCGCCCGCTGGCGGATAATCACCCCGACGGTCAGCCCTGATGCGCCTCGCAGCGCCGGACTTCAGATTCGGATCAACTCCTAATGCGGCAGTTTGCGGGTATCGGCCGGTTTCTGACGTCGATGGACGCCAAGGCTGCGACGTCGCTGGGCGTGTCCGTCGCCCTCATGCTCGTCGTGCTGGCTCTGTTCTTTTTTGGCGGCCGCCTTGTTCATGTAGACGATGAGGGGCGCCTGGCGGACTGGCTTGCCGAGTTCTCCCGCTCGCCGATGGCCGTTCCGGCGGTGATGGCGGTCTTCATCGTTCTCGCGCTGACCGGCTTTCCACAGTGGTTCCTCATCGCCGGAACAATCCTCGCCTTCGGCGCGCGCGACGGGGCGCTCTATTCCTGGCTTGCCACCATGATGAGCGCCACAGTCACCTTCGCGCTCGGCCGGTTCACGGGCGGGGCGGTGGTCGAGCGGTTCGGGGGCGCGCGCACGCGGGCGACGATCGACTTCATCGGCCGCCACGGCATCCTCGCGAGCGGGCTCATCCGGGTCGTCCCCTCGGGGCCATTCATCCTTGTCAACGCCGCCGCCGGAGCCGCGCGGGTGCCGCTCTGGAAGTACCTCGCCGGCACCAGCGTCGGAATTATCCCTAAGATCCTGATCGTCGCAGCGCTCTCGACCCTTGCCCCGGGCGAGCGAACCTTCGCCGGCGGCCTTTCCGGCCTTTACCAGTTCCTCATGTCCCTTACCGCCGCCGACTGGGCGCTTTTCGCCGCGATCATCGCCGGCTGGATCGGCCTTCTCCTGGCGGTGCGCAGTCTCTATATAAAGTTGTGGCGGCGGAACGCGGAAATCCCTTCAAGGAACGCGTCCGCCGCTTTGGCGCGAGGCAAAGAATCTCCTTAGGCGAATTGCTCGCTGACGCGGGCGGTTTGTTGACGATTTCGGAACCCATTAAGGTTAAACAGGCCGTCGGGACCTTCACCGGCGATAGGATTTGTTCATGCTTTCAACGCTTTTCGGCATGCTGTCTTCCGACATGGCGATCGACCTCGGAACCGCGAACACGCTTGTCTATGTGAAGGGTCGCGGCATCGTGCTCAACGAGCCTTCCGTCGTCGCCATCGAAACGCGCGGCGGCCGCAAGCTTGTTCGCGCCGTCGGCAACGAGGCGAAGGAAATGCTCGGGCGGACGCCCGGCGAGATCGAGGCGATCCGGCCGATGCGCGACGGCGTCATCGCCGACTTCGAAGTCGCCGAAGCGATGATCAAGCACTTCATCCGCAAGGTTCACAACCGCCGCTCCTTCGCAAGCCCGCGCATTGTGGTCTGTGTTCCTTCTGGCGCGACAGCAGTCGAGCGCCGCGCCATTCAGGAATCGGCGCTGTCGGCCGGCGCCCGCAAGGTCGAACTCATCGAAGAGCCGATGGCGGCCGCGATCGGCGCCGGCCTTCCGGTCACGCAGCCCACGGGCTCGATGGTCGTCGATATCGGCGGCGGCACGACTGAGGTCGCTGTCCTCTCGCTTGGCGGCATTGTTTATTCGCGCTCGGTGCGCGTCGGCGGCGACAAGATGGACGACGCCATCATCGGTTATATTCGCCGCATGTATAACCTTCTGATCGGCGAGGCGTCGGCTGAACGGATCAAGAAGGAAGTCGGCTCCGCGATGATCCCGACCGAAGGCTCTGGCGTCACGATCCAGATCAAGGGCCGAGATCTGATGCACGGCGTCCCGAAGGAAGTCCGCATCGGCGAGGCGCAGGTCGCCGAGGCGCTCGCCGAGCCCGTCAGCCAGATCATCGAGGCCGTGAAGGTCGCGCTTGAGGCGACCCCGCCCGAGCTTGCCGCCGACATCGTCGACACCGGCATCATGCTGACCGGCGGGGGTGCGCTCTTGCGCAATCTCGACCAGGTCCTGCGGGATGAGACGGGCCTGCCCGTCTCGGTCGCCGACGACCCGCTGTGCTGCGTCGCGCTCGGCACGGGCGCGGCGCTGGAGAACGAAAAAGCGATGCGCGGCGTCCTTTCGTCCGCGATCTAGACTTTCAGGGACCGGCCGGAAGGTTTAAGCTGTTCCGGCTTGGCGACAGGGGGCCGAGTCACGGGATAACAGGGGCGCCGGGCGGGGTATCCGCCGGGCGCTTTCGTCATATTTGAGGCGGCTGGTTCGATGGAGTTGTTAGGTCGGGAGACACGCGAGCGGTTCGGCCTTCGGTCGCGGTCGCAGGTCGGCATCCTGCTCTTTTCGCTGGTCTCCGTGATGCTGCTGTTGTCGAGCCTTTATTCGGCCGAGGCCTCCGTCTTCAAGAAGGCGCGCGAGGCGGCGATTGAAACCGCTTCGCCGATCCTCGAATTCCTCGCCGGGCCGATCGCCTGGATCGAAGACCGCATCGGCGCCGTCAGCGATTATTTCCGCGTGCTCGAACAGAACAAGGCGCTGCGGGAGGAAAACGCCGCGCTTCGTCAGTGGGAGGAAGAAGCGCGGTCGCTGCGCTCGGTCATCGCCGCTCTCGAAGAGCTTGAAGCCTATGAGGCGCCGCCGGCCGCCAAACCCATCAACGCCTTCGTTATCGGCGAGGCGAACGACGCTTTCGTCCATTCGATGATCGTCAACGCCGGCGCGAAGGAAGGCGTCATTCGCGGCTACGCAGCGGTCGATGAACGGGGCATGGTCGGCCGCATCGTCGACGTCTCGCCGAACGCGGCGCGCATCCTTCTGCTCAATGACGTTCAGAGCCGGATCCCGGTGTTCGTCGAAGGCTCCTATGTTGAAGGCATTCTCGCCGGACGCTCGACGGCGCGGCCTTCGATTGCGATCACCAAGCTTGCGAACGGCGATCTCATTGAGCCGGGCCAGCGGGTGGTGACGTCGGGGGCAGGGGGCATCCTGCCGCGCGGACTGCATGTCGGCGTCGTCGCCGATGTGAACGAGAAGGAAGCAACCGTCGCGCTCGCCGCCGATTTCGCCCGCTCGCGCATGGTGCGGATCATCAATTACAAGTTTCCGGACGTTGAACCGACGCCGCTCGGCGCGCCCGTTCCCGCCAAGGCGGCGGCGGAAATCGCCAGCGGCGCTGCGCCGCCTGCCAGCGCAGGCCAGGCCGCGAACCTGCCGGCCGCCCCGCCTACTGCGCCGGCGCCCGTTGACGAGGGCGACTGACAATGGCCACGCGCGCTGACGTCATCATGCGCATCGCCGCCGGCGCGACGCCCGCGCTCCTCGGTTTTCTCGGCGTATTGCTGCTCGCCTCTCCGATCAGGCTGTTCGGCGGCGCGCTGCCGACGCCGGTCATTCCGCTGATCATCATCTATTTCTGGTCGCTCTACTCGCCGGCGCATCTGCCCGCGGCGAGCGTTTTCTTCATGGGCCTTCTGCATGATCTGTTGGCCGGCGGTCCGATCGGACTGTGGCCGACCGTTTACCTTGTCATGCAGCAGATCGCGATTTCCCAGCAGGCCTATTTCCTCGGGCGCGAATTGCGCGTTGTCGCGATCGGGTTTGCGGTGGCGTGCCTCGTCGTCTCGCTGATATTGTGGCTGGCGATGAGTCTTCTTTCCGCGACCTTGCTGCCGCCCGGCGGGCTGCTCTGGCAAATGTTGGTGACCGCGCTCTGCTTTCCAGTGTTCGCCATGGCGTTCGGGCGTCTTCATCGTCGCGTCGTGATCGAGGTTTAGCGGGCGTATGAGCGTCAATTCGAACGATCCGGAAAAGAAAGAGATCGTCTCGCGCCGCGCCGCCATCCTTGGCGGCGGGTTCAGTCTGCTTCTCGCCGGGATCGGCGCGCGGCTCTTCCAGCTGCAGATCATCGATCACGGAAAGTACCTGCGGCTCGCCGACGAGAACCAGTTCAACACGCGCGTCATAACCCCGCTCCGGGGTGAAATCATCGACCGTTTCGGCGCGTCGCTCGCCTCGAACCGCCAGAATTTCCGGCTGCTTTTCAATCCGGCCGAAGCCTCCGACGTTGAGGCCGCGCTCGACCGCATCGGCGAGTTCGTCGCCATCACGCCGGAGAAGCGCGCGAAGATCCTGCGCGAAATTCGACGCACGCGCGGCTACGCCCCGGTCGAGATCGAGAACAATCTCGACTGGGAGCGATTCTCTCGCATCAATTACGAGCTTCCTTATCTGCCGGGCGCCGAGCCCGATGTCGGCGAGACGCGCAACTATCCGCTGGGGAACGCGACAGCCTTCGTCATCGGCTATGTCGGGGCCGTCACCGATCGCGACCTCGCTGCGAAGGAAAACGAGAACCAGCACCTCCTCCTGCGTCAGCCGGGATTCAAGGTCGGACGCGAAGGCCTTGAGCGCACCTATGAACATGAGCTGCGCGGCGTCGCCGGCGCCATGGACGTCAAAGTCAACGCGCATGGCCGCGTGATCGAGGAAGTGAAGGAAAGCCTGCAGCCGCCGTCGCAGGGCGAAACGCTCGGACTGACGATCGACGCCGACCTTCAGATGGCGGCGATGAAGGCGCTGGAAGGGGAGAGCGCCTCGGCGGTCGTCATCGACACCGAAACGGGCGACATCCTCGTGCTCGCTTCGACGCCGGCTTTCGATCCCAACATCTTTACGAAAGGCATTCCGAACGCGCTCTGGAAGGAGCTCAACGAAAGCCCCTACAAGCCGCTCCTCAACAAACCGCTCGGCGGCATCTATCCGCCGGGCTCGACGTTCAAGATGGTGAGCGCGATCGCGGCGATGCGCGCTGGAATAAGCGCGGACTTCAGCGTCCGGTGCAACGGACGATTTTGGCACGGCAATCGGTTTTTCCATTGTTGGGTCGCTTCAACCCCGCGCCGCGTCCATGGCGGCGGCATCAACGCCAAGAATGCGATCAAGCATTCCTGCGACACCTATTTCTATACGATCGCTACGCAGGTCGACGTCGATCTCATCGCCGACACGGCGAGAAAACTCGGCCTCGGCGAAACATTTGAACTCGGCATTCCCGGACAGCATGCCGGCGTCGTTCCCGATCGTGAATGGAAGAAGCGCTATTACCGTTCAACGCCCGAAAATCAGACATGGTTTCCGGGAGAAACCTTGTCTGTGGCGATTGGGCAAGGGGCGGTCTCGACAACGCCGTTGCAGCTCGCGGTCATGGCCGCCCGGATCGCCACCGGCCGGGAAATCCGTCCACGGATCGTTCGCCTCAGGGGCGACTTGCTGCTGCCCCAGCCGGTCGCGCCGAAGATCGACATCTCCGAAGAATATTTTCAGGTCGCCCGCGCTGGGATGAATGCGGTGATGAACGAGCCCGGCGGGACCGCGTTCCGCTCGCGCATTCCTGAGCCGGAATGGCAGATCGCCGGCAAGACCGGGACAAGCCAAGTCTTCCGTATCACCGAGGAAGAGCGCCGTCGCGGGCTGACGAAGCCCGAAGACCTTCCCTGGGCGCGGCGGGACCACGCGCTGTTTGTGTGCTATGGGCCGTACGATTCGCCGCGTTACGCGTGCGCCGTCGTCGTCGAGCACGGCATCGGCGGCTCGCGGGCGGCGGCCCCGAAGGCGCAGCAGATCATGCGCGCCGTCCTTGAGAAGGACCCGGCGAAGCTCAAAGCGATCGGCCCCGAGGCGATTGCGGGCGCGCCGGACATCGCGGCGAGAGGGTAGGGCGATGGCGTCAATCATTCTTCCCGGTCCCCGCCGCGGCCTGATCGACAATGTCTCGCGGCTTCACTGGCCGCTGGTCATCCTGTTGTCGCTCATCGGCGGGGCGGGCATCATCACGCTCTATTCCGTCGGCGGCGGATCGTGGAGCCCGTGGGCTGGCACGCACGCTTTCCGGTTCGCCGTCGCAAGCGCCGGGATGATCGTCGTCGCGCTGATCGGCATGCGCTATTGGATGATGCTGTCGATCCCCATTTACGTCGTAGCGCTGATTGCGCTGGCGCTCGTCCCTTTCATCGGCGACATCAACATGGGCGCGCGGCGGTGGATCGATGTCGGTCCGATGCAATTCCAGCCGTCGGAACTGATGAAAATCGGCCTCGTTCTGGCGCTCGCGCGCTATTATCACGCGATCCGGCCGGAGCAGGTGTCGCACATTCTCTACCTGATCCCGCCGCTCGTGATGATCGGCGCGCCGGTGGGCCTCGTGTTTCTCCAGCCCGATCTCGGTACTGCGATCATGATCGGCTCGACCGGCGTCGCCATCATGTTCCTCGCCGGCCTGTCATGGCGGATCGCTTTTCTCGGCGGCCTCGGCGCGGTCGGCGCCGGCTACGCGGCCTATCGCTTCGACATTCTCCACGACTACCAGATCGCGCGCCTGACGACGTTCCTCAATCCGGAGAACGATCCGCTCGGGGCCGGGTACCATCTCCTGCAGTCGAAGATCGGCATCGGATCGGGCGGACTCGCGGGCAAGGGCTTCATGCTCGGGACGCAGCGCGACCTCGACTTCCTGCCCGAAATGCAGACCGACTTCATCTTCACGATTTTCAGCGAGGAATTCGGGTTTGTGGGCGCGATCGGCCTTTTGCTGCTCTATTTCGCCGTGGTGGCGACGGCGATGAGCATCGCGCTCCGCGCCAAGACGCAGTTCGCCCGCCTGACCGTGCTGGGCGTCACGTCGACCTTCATGCTCTACATCCTTATCAATACGGGGATGGTGATGGGGCTCGCGCCGGTCGTCGGCGTGCCGCTGCCGCTCGTGTCCTATGGCGGCACTGTGATGCTGACGATCATGGCGGGCTTCGGGCTCGTCTTGAGCGCGCATCTCAGCCGCGAGCCGGACGGCCCCGCGATCTGACGTCAGCCGCGGGCGTCGAGATGGCGCTCCAGCGCCTCGCGCGTCTCGCGATAAATAGCGGCGAGGCGCTCCAGCGCTTCTTTCGCTTCCGACAGTTCGCCGTTCCTTGAGCGCGCTTCGACGATGCGCGCGGCTTCGGCGAGGCGGTTTGCCCCGACATTCGCCGCAGAGCCTTTGAGCGCATGCGCGGTGCGGACGGCCTCGGCGAATTTTCCATCGTTGACCGAGCGTGCGAGATCGCCGGAAAGCTGGTCCGTCGACCGCCAGAACGCGTCCAGGATTTCTTTGACGCCGTCAACGCCGGCGACTTCGAGCAGACCATCGATCTGCTCGGGTTCAATAAGCGATGCCTTCGCCGCCGACGCTAGGTCCACTGACAAGTCTCCCCCGGACGCAGCCCTTCAGGCCGGCCCGGCGTCTCCCGGAACCGAGCATGATGCCGATCCCTAAAGATTTGAATAAAATCCGCAGGCGGCGGCGGGCGTTCCGGTAGGGATACTGTAATTTCCGTTAACGGATGATTGTCCCCGCCGGCGGCATTTTACGCTTTCGGAGAGATTGGAGAAATCATGCGCCTGCGAACCTGTTCGTAGCGCGAATGAGCGCATCGATGATGCCGGGCTCGCTCGCGGCATGGCCGGCGTCGTCGATCAGCTGGAAGTCGGCTTCGGGCCAGGCCTGCTTCAGTTCCCATGCCGTCTTCATCGGCGTGCAAACGTCATAGCGGCCCTGCACGATGACGCCCGGTATTCGCCTGATGCGGCCGACATTGGCGATCAGCTGGTCGTCGCGATCGAAAAAGCCGCCATTGATGAAGTAGTGACACTCGATCCGGGCGAAGGCGACCGCAAAGGCGTCCGCGGAAAAACTCTCGATGCGCTCCTGAGAGGGGAGGAGCGAAACCGTCCCGCCTTCCCAGGCGCTCCACGCGCGGGCGGCGCGGCGCTTTTCCGCGTCATCGGCCCCGGTGAGGCGCCGGTGGTATGCGGCGATCAGGTCGCCGCGCTCCTCAGGCGGTATGGGCGCCAGATAGTTTTCCCAGGCGTCAGGGAAGATCCAGCTCGCCCCCTCCTGGTAGAACCAGCGGAGTTCGTCCCGCCGGAGCGTGAAAATCCCGCGCAGGACAAGTTCCGTGCAGCGCTCGGGATGGGTCTCGGCATAGGCAAGAGCAAGGGTCGACCCCCAGGAGCCGCCGAACACCAGCCAACGTTCGATATCGAGCCGGCGGCGCAGGCGCTCCATATCGGCCACGAGATCCCAGGTCGTATTCTCTCGCAGCTCGGCGTAGGGCGTCGATTTCCCGCAGCCGCGCTGGTCAAAGAGAACAATCCGGTATTTCGCCGGGTCGAAGTAACGGCGCATCGACGGGGTGATGCCTCCCCCGGGCCCGCCATGGCAGACGATTGCGGGCTTGCCCGCTGGATTGCCGCAGACCTCGTAATAGATCTCGTGGATTTCGGAGACCTTGAGGCGTCCCGTTTCGAACGGTTCAAGGGCCGGAAATAGATCAAATCTGTCCGCCATAATTCTGCTGACTTTCACCGCTACGTGATGTTATCCACTATCTAGGGCAGGGTCATTTCATCAAGCCGTTTGCCGTTCACAAGGGCCGCATGCGCCGATTTTCGGCTGGCGCGTTTTGGCGCCATTGCGAGGCGGACGCCGGTGTCGATGTTACGCGGTTCTGGTCGGTAAGGCGTTGGGAGGTTCAAGGCGTGTCGGGTTTGTCGGTCACGGGCGTCGTTCTCGCGTCTTTTCTTGCTTTCGCCCTTCCTGCCTGCTCGACCGTGATCAGAACGGCGGACGCGTCGAATACGATCATCATGACCGAGGAGCGCGCGGCGCTGAAGGAAGCGGCCGCAGAGCTTGCCTGGTCGCCCTGGCCTAAGCCCGAGGACAAATCCTTCGCCGGCCGTCTCTCCCGGACGGAAGCCGGCGATCGCCGCATGACGCGCGAGCGAGCGGTCGAAATTTATCTCGCCTCGTTTGAACCCGGCGCCGACGCCGGAAGCCGCATCGCCGCCGATGTGCGTCGCCATCTCGTCGCCGCATCGGCGCTTGCCGAAATCGCAGAACGGGCGAGCGGCGGTCCGAGCCCCAAGCTTTCCGATGTCGCCGTTCTCGAAGCTTCGATCGCCGACTTGCGCGAAACACGCGCCGTCTATCTCGCGGCGCTCCGGCAGATCGACGCTGACAACAAGGAAGTCCATGCGATCCGCGACCCGCTCGACGCGGCCGTGAAAAAGCTGAGCCGCGTCGCCGACGATCTCGCAGAAAGCGCGATGAAGAAGCGATCGTCCAATTTTGCCGGGCCAAGCGCACTTGCTTCGCGCACAGGCGCGATGTAGCGCGGCGCTACTCCTGCGCTGATTGCGTGACCAGCGTTTCGCTCTCGGCGACTTCAAAGCCGGTCGCCTTGCGAATGTCGTCGAGGACCTTTTCGCAGTCCTTTTCGATCGTGCCGAAATCATCGATCAGGAATTGTACGATGTCGGCGTTCTTCGAAATGGGGTCACGGCTGCGGATCATCACGTCGATCCGGTCGACGGCCTCGTCGCCGCTTCCTTTCGGCTCCTTCAGGAAGAAGCCGCCGACCATCGTCCGCCAGCGGAACGTATCCTGCGACCACGCAAACCGGATGCGCGCGGTCTCAAGCTTCCGCTCGCCGGCGTAAGGCGTCAGCGTCGCTTCGAACCGTTCGCCTTCGCGCCCGCCGATCGGATAGATGGACAAGGCGGCGGCGCAGACCGGCTTGTCGAAATTGATCGCCAGGGGGTCGCGTCGGTCGGTGCGGTAATGGGCGGCGTAAGCGCCCGAGGGCGGCGCGATGTAGGAGCAGAAAGTGTCGTAGCGGAAATAGCCCTGACCCTCTTCGCAGACCTGCCGGTTAAGCCCTTTGCTGAACCGGGCGCCGAACTTGTCGACATACTGGTTCAAGATCTTGTCGCCGTGACGGCCGGGGGGCGGCTCAAAGGTGATGACGCTGAATCGCGGATCGAGCCGCGCATCTTCCGCGCCGATGCTGGCGAGCGCCAGCGTACGGGTCGCGGGATTTCCGTCGCGGTCGGGGTCCGGACCTATGCCGTTCTCGTGGTACAGGCCGCCCTGTGCGAGCGCGGCGGAGGCCAGAAGGCTCCCGGCGGCGACTGCGCCTGCAAGAGTCGCGAATTTGGGCGATTCCATACCTGACCCCCGAGACTTCGAAACCGTAATTTTAACCATATCGGGGAGGCCGGGCAAATCGCCCAAAAGCCACAGATCGAGGGCGGTCATCCCGGCGGGCGGGCGAACTCGTCCCACACCCGCATCATCGGTGTTGGATTTGCATAGTGGCCGTCCATCCAGGGCGCGGTCCCTTTTAGCTGCCCGATGCTCTGAAAATTCGAGATGATGACGCCGGGATAGGCCTCAATCAGCCGCTGGTTGACCTGGCGGGTGATTTCGGCCCCCCGCTCGCCCCAGTGAAAATCCGTCCAGAACGCCATGAATTCCGGGGACTGCGAAAGCTCGACCGGAATGTTCAGATGACTGCCGCCCTCATAGGCGCCGATGAAGGTCGATCCGAAATCGAGCGCGATTTTACGGTGGCGGCCCCAATGGTCGACGATCCAGGCGGCGGTCGCCTTGCGGTTCGCCGGTCCGCTGATGATGTGGTCGGAGATACTGCGTGCGAGCGCTTCCTTGTCCATTTTCGCTGCCGCCATCCAGCGTGCGGAGACTTCCGCGTTGGGGATCTCGCCGAACAGGAGGTTCGTCAAATCCTTGAAATTGCCGAAATAATTGGTCGTCGCGATGCCGGTCTTATTCAAGAGCGCCCTGGGATCGTCGCCGGACTTCTGGACATAGAATGAAAATCCTTCCAGCGCATCGCGCGTGCGCGTCGGATTTGCGGTGTGCGTGCCGAGCACATAGATGATCTGTGGACGGATCTTCAGTTCGGCGAACGCCCTTTCAAACGACAGCGCCATTCGAGCAGAGAGCACGCCGTAGCCGTATCCGCCGCGCCACTTGTCATTGAAAGCCTTGGCGACGCCGCGCGCATAAGCCGTCGACACGAAGAAGCCGGCGGCGTTGTTCCACATTTCGTTCCCGAGCTCGACATAAAGCGGACGGTCGAGCGGGTAACCGGAGGCGGCGAGGCGCTTGGCGAACTCGCGTGCGAAAACGTCCCACTCCGCGCTTTCGAGCGTCTGCTTGGCGTGCTGCGCGGTTGTTGCGATAAAGCGCTCGCCATCAAGCCGGTCGGGCTTGTCCTTGCGCCGCAGCGATGGGTCAGCCCAGCTCACAGGCGCGCCGATTTGCGGCGGGACTGTAACCCAGATTTTCGAACCGGTTCTGACCCCGAGGTCGAAGAGGATCTCATAAGGCGCGCCGAAGAAGGGCGGCTCCGGCCATTGCCGCGTGCTTCCCTGGCCCCAGGGATCCGTCATCGTTGCAATCTGGTCGAAACGCCGAATCTGGCTGTTGTTCGTGGATTGAGTATCCATCGTCCGCAGCACATCGTAACGGCGCGCATAATCGAGGAAGACAGGGTTCCAGATTTCGCCGCGCGCCAGACGATCCGCATTCTTGCGCCGGTAGAGCCTGACGTCGGCGAAGTCATCGCCGAACCGTGAGAACCGCAGCGATCCGTTGGCGAAATTCTGGGGCGTCAGCGTGTAGGCGACGCTGTTTTTACCGCGCTCGGATTTGACGCGTCGTTCCCAACCTTGCATCAAGCCATAGGCTTCGCCCTTCCAGTCGAGGACCCATTCATCCGCATAAAAGGCCTCGTAGCCTTTGACGTTGGAAAAGAACTGGCCGATCGCTGCGTTCTTGAATTCGCTCGCCTTGGCGGTCGGCATCCAGGTCTTCGCGTCGAGATAGCCGCCGCCGACCGCTTCCGGCGACCTCATGCGCCCGCCGCTGCGCTCGAATTCCCAGCCGGCGCCACGCAGCTGCGCGCTGTTGAGATAGGGCTCCTCAAGATTATAGGGCGCTGCGTGGCCGAGTCCGAGCTGGAGCTGGTGCTGGCGCGGCGCTTCCTGCGCGGCGGCGCTGGCGGCGAGCGTTAGCGCGATCACGAACTTTCGCAGCATCAGAACCTCACTGTCGGACGCCAGTCGTCCATCGGCCAAAGCCGGCGGCACCTTAAGCGATACCGAGGGGACTTGGCCAATTGTGCGGCCCTTTTATTTATGCTCAGCCCGACTATATGGCTCCGGTCGCGCGGATGCTCTCTTTGGGCTAAGCCCCGCGCGGTGCGGGATTATTCCCCGGAGACTTGAGAAAGCGGGCTTCCATGTTGCTTACCCTGTTGAAGTCAAAGATCCATCGCGCCCGTCTCACGATGACGGACCTTCACTACGAGGGTTCGATAGGCATCGACGAGGACATTCTCGATGCGGCGAACATCCTGCCGCATGAGAAAGTGGCGATATGGAACGTGACGAACGGCGCGCGGCTTGAGACCTATGCGCTTCCGGCTGCGCGCGGATCGCGCGAGTTCATGCTCAACGGAGCGGCGGCGCGCCACGCCGCGGTCGGCGACATCGTGATCATCGCCGCCTTTGCGCAGATGCCGGCTGAGGAGGCGCGCAATTACAAGCCGACCGTTCTACTGATGGGTGAAGGCAACGCGATCGAGCGCCGCCTTTGACCGGTTCGCCTCAAACTGTCTGACCAACGCTTGACGGCGCCCCCGCCGCCGGGGCCCACTGCCTTTCGGGTAAGGGTGGGCGGTCCATGAGACAGATGAGGATCGGCGTCGCAATCGGGCTCGCGGCGTTCGCGCTTGGCTGCGCGACTGGCGGCGTTGGCGCCGGGCCGCATAGCGCGGCCGAGCGCATCAAGGCCGACATCGCCTGGCTCGCCGATGACGCGCGAGAGGGCCGCGAAGCCGGGACCCCTGGCTATGACGCCGCCGCCGCCTATGTCGCTGCGGAATTCGAGGCTGCGGGTCTTGCGCCCGGGGCCGGCGGGCGATGGCGCCAGAACGTTCCCTTGCGCACGTCGACCCGCGATCTCGGCGCGGCGCGTTTCACGCTCGACGGAGCCGGCGGCTTCCAGTCGCTGACGCATCTTGAAGATTACCTCATCGGCCGCTCGATGACGGAGCCGGCTTTCGAGGCCTCCGGCGCGCTCGTCTATGCGGGCTACGGCGTCTCCGCGCCTTCGGAAAATTACGACGACTATGCGGGCCTCGACGTCGCCGGAAAAATCGTCGTCGCCTTCGCCGGCGCGCCGCGCGGCTTTTCAACCGAGGTCGGGGCTTATTTCGGCGACCTCGAAGCGAAGCAGAGGATCGCGGCCGCCAAGGGCGCTGTCGGCTTCATCAGCATACAGAGCGTATCGGCGGCTTTCCCCTGGCAGGTCGCGGTGAAATACGCGGGCGCGCCCGCGATGACCTGGGCGGCCCCAGACGGGCGGACGGGGGCGGGGCCGCGGGCGATCCGCGCGACCGCGTTCATGAACGAATCCGGAGCGAAAAAGCTGTTCGCCGGCGAGGCGATGGACTTTCTCGCCTTGCGGACGGCCGAAGCCGCGGCGGGAGCGCCGAAAGGCTTCCCGCTCAAGAAGACCGCGCGCCTTGCAGGCGCCGCCGTTTTCGCCGAAGCCGCCAGCGACAACATCATCGGCGTCATTGAAGGGTCCGACCCGGCGTTGAAGGACGAGGTGATCCTCCTCACCGCGCATCTCGATCATGTCGGCGTCGATGAAGGGGGCGAGCCGGGAGCCGATGTCATCAATAACGGCGCGCTCGACAACGCCTCGGGCGTCGCGGTGCTGATCGAGGCGGCGACCCTGTTCAAACGCGCCCGCACGGCGCCCCGCCGCACGATCGCGTTTGCAGCCGTGACGGCGGAGGAGAAAGGCCTCATCGGCTCGGATTTCCTCGCGCGCAATCCGGTTTTCGGAGACAAGCGCGTCGTCGCCAACGTCAATCTCGACATGCCGGTGCTGCTCTATGAATTCACGGATGTCGTCGCCTTCGGCGCCGAGCGATCGTCGATCGGACCGGTCGTTGAGCAGGCGGCCGCGACGATCGGCGCCAAACTGTCGCCCGATCCCTTGCCGGAAGAGGGCATCTTCACGCGGTCCGACCACTACAGTTTCGTCAAGCAGGGCGTGCCGTCCGTCTTCCTGATCATCGGCTTTGAAAACGGCGGCGAGAAGATTCTCCGGGATTTCCTCGCGACGCATTATCATTCGCCGACGGACGATCTGAACCTGCCCATCCTTTACGATCAAGCGGCGCGGTTCACGGAGCTCAACTACGCCGTCGCCCGCGCGCTCGCCGACGCCGACGCCGCCCCGCAATGGAACAAAGGCGACTTCTTCGGCGAGACCTTTGGGCGGCGGTGAAGATCTGTCGACGCGCAAAAAAACCGGGCCGCCGGCCCGGCTTCTACACTCCTCAACGGAAAACGCCGGTCAGCCTTTGGCGACGACCATCGCGTATTGCCGCCCGCCCGCTTTCACCGCGAATTCGACCTTGCCGTCGGAAAGAGCGTAGAGCGTGTGATCGCGGCCCATGCCGACATTCGGCCCGGCGTGATATTTCGTGCCGCGCTGGCGGACGATGATGTTGCCGGCGATCACTTCCTCGCCGCCGAACTTCTTGACGCCGAGACGCTTCGACTCGGAGTCGCGGCCGTTCTTCGACGAGCCGCCTGCTTTCTTATGCGCCATGAGAGGGCTCC
>CAZGXT010000007.1:0-33489 GCA_964529675.1 uncultured Caulobacterales bacterium | reverse complement strand
CTTATTGTTGTTTAGACCGGATGCTTGGCGTCCCGCGCAAGCCTCTCCGTCTGAAAGACCACGCCCGCCCGCATCCCGCCGGGGAAACCCTTCCCGCGGCGAAGGCGGAGCTTTGCGAGGTAAAGGTGACTGGTGAGTGACAGATGGTGACCATAGGAGCGCAACCCCCAACCCCGCTCATCCCCGCGCAGGCGGGGATCCAGGGGGCCCCGGAGGGCAGCACCCGGCGACTCTGGATCCCCGCCTGCGCGGGGACGAGCGTGAGGAAGGAACAGCAACCCCATTCCCTATTCACCGTACACGGATTACCTGCGCATGCGCGCCCGCATCAGGCCGCCGCCCGGCCGCGCGCGACCTGCAGTTCGAGGCGCTTCACTTCGCGGATCACGCGGTTCGCCTGCATCTGCTGCCAGTGCATCAGCTTGATGACGCTCATCGCCATGAACCAGACGGCGGCTGCAATGCCCCAGCGCGTGACGAGTACGGGATCGTCGAGCGTCAGGAATTGCATCGCGGCGTACAGCGCCCCGGCGAACAGCGCGATCTGGACGAAGGTCGTCAGCACGACCCACCAGCCCATCTTGCCGGAAAAAAGCCCGCCGATCTCGCCGAACAGTCCCTGTTCGCTGAAACGGGACAACAATGCGCGATCCTCCGCGCCAAGCGCCTCTTCGATCATGCGGTCAAGCTTGCTCATCGATCTTCTCCTTCTCAACGCCAAAAGCGGCTTTCAACTTTTCACGGGCGGCCATCAGCCGCGTCTTTACGGTGCCCGCAGGAATTTCGAGCGCGGTCGCGATCTCCGCGACGCTGAAATCTTCGAGATAAAAGAGCGCGATCGCCGCACGCTGGTCCGGCGGCAGCGCGGCGAGCGCCTTCTGCAGCGCGCCCGCGGAAGCCGAAGCATCGCTCAACTCGGCGGTCAGGACCGGTTCGACCGCCATCGCCGTTTCAAGGGCGCGGCTGCGGCGGCGGGCGCGAATGTGATCGGCCGCGCGGCGGGTGACGATGCGAAAGGCGAAGGCCGGAAACGCCGCGCTGTCATCCAGCCGTCTGATTCCGCGCGCGATCGAGCTCCATGCGTCCTGCGCGATGTCGCGTGCGGCCTCGGCATCGCCGGTAAGCCGCCAGGCATGCCCGACGAGCTTGCTCTGCCAGCGCCGCGCCAGCGTATCGAACGCTGCGGCGTCGCCCGCGCGCGCGGCGGCGGCGAGATAGTCGTCATAAATCCGGTCCTGATCCGCGGTCATGATCGAAAGCGTCCACCGGCGCCGAACAGCGAGACTGCGCCGGTCAGAAGACCAAGAACAATCCGCACCATCAGATAGACGAAAGCCGCACCCGCCAGGGCGGTCGGAAACACCCGGGTATCAGCAGCAAAAGGCAAGGCGGCATGGTTCAGGAACAATTCAATCAGCGGGCCGAGGTCGCGGCTCCCCGGCGCCGCGCTTCCTGCCTGCGACAGAAACAGCCCGAGAAGCCCCAGCGCCGCAGCATCAAGCGCCGCGCCGGCGACCATCAGGCACCCGAAGACAGTCCTAAGCGGCCGCATCGTTACACATTCCTTGCGCCTTCAATGATAAGGTCGCCGCACAGCGGACGCCGGTTCATCGGCCCGGCGAGGGATTGTTCAGGCGGCATGGCGGCGTTTTCGACGGCGGAACTACAAAGGCTCAAAAAGGCGGCGATGCTCCTTCTTGAGGCCGAGGACCGCCTGCCGGTTCTGCGCACCCTCACCTGGGACCGATCGGTCGGGGACTTGTTTCTAGGGTCAGGCGGCGAGACGGCGCCGGCCCCGCTTTATCCAGCCATCGATCCCGAGCCCTCTCGCGAGCGGATCGCCGCCGCGCGGGCGCTCATCGAGGGATCGAGTCCCGTCCACGACTGGCTGACGCGGTTCGCCGACACCGCGGAGACGACGGCTGCGCTGCTTTCCGCCATCGGAACGAAGGACTTTCACCGCCATTCGGTCGCTCTTTACGGGGCGCCGGGATCACCGATCGCCGACGGCGAGCGCACGGCGCTGGATCTTGCCAGGCGCCTCGACCGCCTGCTTGGCGATCTTGAAGGCGGCATGCGGCTGGAGCCGCCGCAAACGCTCGACGCCGCCGAAATCAAGCGCCGCCTCGACGCTGCGCTGCCGCATCATTTCGGCGCCGAGGCGCCGCGTGTCGATGTTACCCGGAACGTTTCCGGCAAGGCCGCCGCCGGGCGCGACTATATCAAACTGCGCGAGGACGCGATGTTCTCCGATCTCGATGTCACACAGCTCCTGCAGCACGAGGCGCTCGTTCACATTGCGACCGCCAAGAACGGACAGGCGCAGGCGCATTTTCCGCTGCTCGCCGAGAGTCATCCGGGCAACGCAAAGACGCAGGAAGGGCTCGCGGTGTTCGCCGAGTTCATTTCCGGCGCGCTCGATCCCCGCCGCTTCCGGCGGCTGGCGGACCGCGTCATCGCCATCGACATGGCCGAGCGCGGCGCGGACTTTGTCGAGACCTACCGGTTCTTCAGGGACCGCGGCGCCGAAGATCCGCCGTTCGAGGCGTTCGAGAACGCCCGGCGTGTCTTCCGCGGCGGCGCCATCGCAGGCGGGGCCCCGTTCACGAAGGATTCAATCTATCTCGGCGGGCTGCTTGAGGTGCACAACTTCCTGCGCGCGGCGGTGAAGACGGGCGATTCGGCGTTCATCCGCCTTCTGTTCGTCGGCAAGATCGATCTTGCCGATCTCGGCGCGATGAAGCTTCTCAGCAAAGAAGGACTGATCCACGCGCCGCGCTTCATGCCGCCCTGGGCGACTGATCTGCGCTATCTTCTTTCCTATCTCGCCTATTCGACCTTCCTCAACGAAATCAATCTCGGCGCGGTGGTCGCGAAATACGAGCCGCTGTTCGGCTAATGGTCGTGATAACCGAACACTGTTTCGAACGGCGCCTCCAGGACGCGCGCGATGCGGAACGCAAGTTCGAGCGACGGCGCATATTTGCCGGCTTCGACCGCGATGATCGTCTGGCGGGTGGCGCCGGCGGCGTCGGCGAGCGCCTGCTGCGTCAGGCCGCGCGCTGTTCTGAGCGCGCGGATGGAATTGACGACCCTGCCCTTGGCGCCGCCGCCCACCTAGGCGACGGCGCTCTGGAGGCGGTAGAGCACAATTGTCGAGATCCGCTTCACCGCCTCGCCGGCGAAAAGAATCGTAAGCAGCCAGAAGAACAAGACCGGCAGCGAGGAAAGATCGATCTTGGGGAGCGCGTGACCGGCGAAGACGCCCTCCATCAGCGCCTGCCAGATAAGGACGTAAATGGCGGCGATGATGAAGAGGCGCTCATTCTGGCTGGCGCGCGCTTCGATCGCATGGTCACGTTCGTCCTTGACCACTCTGCGGCCGCCGGCGCCGAGCGACGCAATGATGATCTCCGCAACCGTCGTCAGCGCGGCAACGACAACAAAGACTCCCAAGAGTCTTCCGGCGGATTGGTCGACGACCTCAAGCCCGTCGAGCATGCGCATCTGAAACCACCAGTAGACCGCGCCAAGCGTCGCGAGCGAAGCCCAGGCCTGCCATTCCGTGCGTGTGATCGCCCCCATAGAACCCTCCAGAAATGTCTAACATCTTTTACATATTGCACGCAGCGAAAGATGTCAAACATATTCGACATTCTGGTCTTAAATCGTGGAAAATCAAGGGTTTTTGATAACAGGCCGTCTTTCCTCCCCTTGCATTTTCGGTGATTTCGCGCCATGTTACCCGGCATATGCTGAAGCCTTTGGGCCAAGCGCGCCTCCGCTGTATAGTGGCGTCGTTAACCGGGCCTTAACCATGTTGGGCCTGGCCGGTCCCGCCTACACCTCGCGGGTTCGCGAAGGAGACTTTGATGGCTACAAAATCTGCGGCGGCGAAAAAGCCGGCCGCCAAAACCAAGACCGCCAAGGGCAAATCGGCGGCGAAGTCAGTCGCGCCGAAAAAGGCCGCCGCCAAGAAATCTTCGGCAAAGGCTGAAGCTCCGAAACGGGCCGCGGCGAAGGCGGCACCGAAGCTCGCTGCGGTGAGTAAGCCGGTCGCCAAGCCGGCGCCCGCAAAGGCGCCCGTTTCGAAACCGGCGGCCGTGAAGTCTGCGCCGGCAATGGCGCCGGTTGCAAAAGCGGCTCCGCTCGCGGTGAAGTCGGTCGAGGTCAAGAAGATTGCGGGCCTGAAATCGGCGGGCAAAGGCAAGGGCGCGTCGTTCGACGCCGACAAGCGCCGCGAGCTGATCGCGGCCGCCGCCGCCCGGCATAACAAGGCTGCGCCGGCGAAGTTCGCCGGACCGCGCATCGATCCCATCCGGGTGCGCGAGCCCGAGCCGGTCGAGCGCCACCGCTTTTCAATCGGCGATCCGGTGCGGGTCGTCTCGACGTCCGGCATGTGGTTCAAGCATGGCGTCTCCTATCGGGTGACCGCCGCGCTTCCGCCTGCCGCCGGCGGCAAGCTGCAATACCGCATCAAGAACGATCAGGAGCCGTTCGAGCGCGTGGTCAGCGAATCGCAGCTCGCCTCGCTCTAAGGCTTCCACCTTATTATCGGCGACGTGTCGCGCGTCAGGAGCCGACCGGCAATCCGGTCGCGTCGACGACGCGCCGCCACAGCTCGCTGCTACCGACAGGCAAATAGCTGACCATTTTGCCGATCGCCGCGCCGCCGCCGGCGAGCGTCGCAGGATGAAGGCGCTTCAAGGTCGCCAGATCGTAAGCGCCGACAGCAGCCAGAAGCGCTGCGTAAGGGATGACGGCGAACGCACCATCGAGACCGAGCGTCACCGCGAGACGCCCGAGCGCTGGGAAAAGAATGCTGATTGACGCAATCGTCATCAAACGCTTGTGCGCCGCCCGCTTCGCGCGACCAGCGACGGCCGCGGCGACGAGAGCCGCAAACAGAACGGCGTCGGAAACTGAAAGATAGAAGAAGGCGCGCGCATCAGCGCTTCCGACGCCGACGCCGCGCGCCATCGCATCGGCCCCGGCCATCAGCCCGGTGGCGGCGACGAGGATCGCAACAGCCGCGCCCGCAATCCCGAGCATGCGATGAGCGCCGCGGCGCGCGCCCGCAATCAACGCCGGCTGGGCGACGGCGATCAGAAACCAGAGCGATAAGACGGCGCCGTGCGCGATAAAGAGCGTCGGAAGGGGTTGAAGGTGAGCGTCGCGAAAGTAAAAACTCGGCGAAAAGCCCAAGACGACGAGGAGGAGATTGACCGCAGCGACAGCAAGGAAAAAACGGGCGTCCCCGCCGTCCCTAGACATTAATTCAGCGCGTCCTGCGCGAGACGCCGATCATGGTCCGACCTGATCGTTGCGGCCGCCTTGCTGAGCGCCGCCTGCACGTCTGCTTTCTTCGGCGCCCGGCCTGCGAGCGCTTCAACCGAAAGGCGGCGCTCGTAATCGCTGTCGACGCCATTGATGAGGGCGACCAGCGCAAGCCATGCAGACGAGGCTTCTCCAATGTTTTCACCGATCATTTCAATCGCCAGTCGACGCTCGTGCGCGCTCTTAATTCCTTCGGCGCCCGCGATCAGCGCAGTCGCCATTTCAACATCGCCAAGACGTTTCGCAGCCGCTTCAATGACCAGTCGCTTTTCGTAGTCGCCCTCGATGGCGGCTAGGGCTGCGCCCGCCGCCCGCGCCGCGTCAACAGACTTTAGCGCGTCGCCCTGAATAAGGGCCTCTGCTGCGAGCCGCACCTCATGATCGCTTTCAATGTCAGCAAGCAGCGCGGTCGCCGCCGCTGCATTCGCCGTAGACATTTCGTTTTCAGCAAGCGCTTCGACGATTAGACGGACCTCATGATCGCTGCCGATGGATTTCGCCACAGCAAGCACTTCCTGAAGTCCGGCGTCGGAAAGCTCTTGATGCTCGAGCAGCGCAGCAAGCGACCGGCGCTTTGCATAATCGCTCTTCTGGGCTGCTATCCGGGGCGCAAGCGTTGCAATATCAGCGTCGTTCAACGTTGCGATTTCAGCGAGCGCCCCGATATAGTCTCCGGCGGCATGACCGGTCTTAAGCGCGCCGATCTCATCAAATGCCGCCGCCTTGCCTCCCGACGCAATGATACTTTTCAACCGTTTCTCGGCATTCACACCAGACGAACGCGCGAATAATTGTAGGAGCTCCGCAGCTTCAGCATCGGCGGCGGCGCTGGAAAGAGCTTCGCCATTCCTGAGAACGGAGACGCTTACTTTCTCATCCGCGTTCTCAAACACCGCTATTCGAACGTCGTCGCCGTCTTTCACTTCGATTTCGAGCGATCGTCCGAGCGCCGTCAACGAACGGGCGTCGCCAGAAAACTCGAAAACTCCCTTCCATTTCGCCGCCAGCACGAGCCCGCCCTCTTTCAACTGGAATGACCCGCTATCGCCGTCATCGAAGTTGACGACGCTGACGCCGTCGTCGTCATCGTCGATTTCGATGAACCGCGGGCCGACGACCGCAAGTAAGCCGGCGGCGAGCAGTACAAGGCCCGCGCCAAGGCCGAACGCCGTCAAATGGCTTTTCATGAGGATTCCTCTAGTCCGCGTGTGCAGCTTATCAAGCGCCGGACAACGGGCAAAACACCCTAATGCGGCAAACCGCCGTCTCAGCGCGGCGGACTGCCGGATCAGACAGCGAATCCGACGATTTCCTTGACGTCGGCGATCGTTTTATCGGCGACCGCCGCAGCGCGCGCCGCTCCTTCAGCTAAGACGCCGGAGAGGTATTCAGGATCGCCCTCAAGGCGCCGGAGTTCGCTGCCAATGGGCGCCAGCTTCTCGACGACAAGATCGGCAAGCGCCGGCTTGAAGACCCCAAACCCCTTGCCGCCGAATTCGGCGAGGACGTCCGCATCGCTTCGGCCGGTCAGCGCTCCAAAAATCCCGACAAGATTGGCGGCCTCGGGCCTCTTTTGAAGCTCGTCCACCGTCGCAGGCAAGGGTTCGGGATCCGTCTTCGCCCGCCTGATCTTCTTCGCGATCGCATCGGCTTCGTCTGAGAGATAGATCGTCGCCTGGTCTGACGGGTCCGACTTCGACATCTTCGCAGCGCCGTCGCGCAAGGACATGATGCGAGCGCCGGCGCCCTTGATCAGCGGCTCAGGCAGCGGGAAGAAATCGTCCGCTTCAAATTCACGATTGAACTTTGCGGCGATATCGCGGGACAATTCGAGATGTTGCTTCTGGTCTTCGCCGACCGGCACATGGGTCGCCTTGTAGACGAGGATGTCGGCCGCCTGCAGCACCGGATACGTATAAAGACCGATTGAGGCGCGTTCCTTATCTTTGCCCGCCTTGTCCTTGAACTGCGTCATGCGGTCGAGCCAGCCGAGCCGAGCGACGCAGTTGAAGATCCAGGCGAGCTCAGCGTGCGCAGGAACCGCCGACTGATTGAAGACAATAGCGCGCTTGGGGTCGACGCCGGCGGCGAGCATTGATGCGGCGATGTGAAATGTCTGCTGTCGAAGCTTTTTCGGGTCCTGCCAGACAGTGATCGCATGAAGGTCGACAACGCAGTAAATGCAGTCGTACGCGGCCTGGAGATCGACGAATTTTCGAATCGCCCCGAGATAGTTCCCAAGATGCATGCCGCCCGAGGGCTGAATCCCCGAAAAAACCCGTTCGGGGCCGCTATAGCCGGTCATGCGCGCCTACCTCAAAAGTGCTCGCGATTTCGCGAATAGGCGTTGTAATCGCTCAGTCTTACCCCGCCAAGACCGATGAGAACGGCGCCATAAAAAACGACGCCAAGTCCGGCGACAAGGAAGACCACGATCCATTCCCGCCCGAACAGGAACTCGGCAAGCGTCGCCCGAACGCTGAGAATAGCGACCACAACGCCCGCAAGGACGAGCGCAGCAAGGACGATACGCGGGAAGCGCTTTCTGAGACGCCCGTCAGGTTTGAATTGGCCGCGCCGCCAGAGGCCCCACGATAACTGGAGGAGCTGAAGCCAGGCGGCGAATACGGTTGCGAAGGCCACGGCGAGAAATCCGAAGAACGGAAACAGCGCAAGCGACAGCACGATGTTTACGACGATCGCTATCAAGGCGAAATTCATCGGCGCGCGCGTATCCTCGCGAGCGAAGAAGGCCGGTGAAAAAATCCGCTGCCAGACAAACGCCGGCAAGCCCCACCCGTAGATAGCCAATGCCCATGCGGTCCATTTGACGTCTTCAATCGTGAAGGCGGACGTTCGCCCTCCAAAAAGGGACAAGGCGTCGGTTGCAAATCCACGAAAGAGCGCGTCGATCAGCGGGCCGGACATGACGATAAACGCCGCCGCTGCAGGAAGGACAAGGGCGGATGAAAGCTCAATCGCTCGGTTGATCGCGTGCATCGCTCCCGCCTCATCGCCTTCCTTCACGCGCCGAGACAGCATCGGCAGCAGCACGACACCGAGGGCCGTGCCGATGACAGCGAGCGGAAGCTGATAAAGCTGATCGGCGTTCATCAGCCACGACACCGCGCCTGGCTGTTGAGAGGCGATGTTCGTGCCGATCACGATATTGATTTGCGTCGCCCCCGCCGAAAGAAAACCGGGGCCGCCAAGCAAAATGAGCCTTTTGACCCCGGGGGTGAGGCGCGGGATTTTCACCTTGAGAAGATAGCCCTGCCGCCTAGCGCCCCAGACGAGCAGCGCAAGTTGGAGAAATCCGCTGAGGGCTGTCCCCCAGGCGAGCGCCGCCCCGGATGCCTCAAGCGTACCGTCCGCTGTCAGCATTATCGCGCCGATTTGGCAGAAATTTAGGATGAGCGGGGCGCCCGCATAGGCCATGAACTTGTCGAGCGAATTGAGGACTCCCGAGAGAAGCCCGACCAGAGACATGCAGGCGAGATAGGGAAACATGATGCGCAGATAGAGTGTCGTGAGATCAAACTTCTCCGGGTCTTTAGCGAATCCAGAAGCGATCCCGTAAACGGCGACGGGCGCGAATATTTCGACAATGATCGTCAGTCCCAGGAGCACAAAGAGGAGGAAAGCCATGACCTCCTCGGCGAACTGTTTCGCTGCGGCCCTGTCCTCGCTGACAAGCTTGCCGGAGAAGAGCGGCACGAAGGCGGCCTGAAACGCGCCCTCGGCGAAAAGGCGCCGAAACATGTTCGGCAGGCGAAAGGCCGCCCAGAACGCGTCTGCAACCGGATTTCCGCCGGCGCCGATGACGCCGGCGACTAGCACCTGACGGGCAAAGCCCATTACCCGGCTAACGAGCGTAAGCCCCGAAACAGTCGCCAGGGATTTGAAGAGATTTCCGCTCATGATGCTCGCTTGAGTCGGCCGAGAATCCGCCGATTACGTGACCTGTCTCTTAAGGATTGGGCGTTACCCGGGTTCGGACCGCAGTTAAACTGCGAGTTTCGCCCTTTGCGACTGGGGTTCAGCGAGCACGGCGAGCAATTTCTTCCGAATAGCGAGGTGAATCCGCATGTCGTCGATCTTCCGCCCCGCCTCATCCTGCAAATAGAAGGCGTCGACCGCGCGTTCGCCATAGGTGGCGATGTGCGCCGAACGGATGGTCAAACCCAACTCGGCGATCGCGGACGTCAGGCTGTAAAGGAGACCCGGTCGGTCGCGGCCTTCAGCCTCAACAACAAGCGCCTCATCAGAGGCCTGGCTGTCGAGGCGAACATCGGCCGGGACGGCGAAGATCGCCCGCCGGTCGCCGATCCGACGTGTTAGCGAAGGCGGCGACGCAGGACGCGCGCGCGCTGCGGCGAGTAGGCCGGAATGGAGTGTGCGGACAAAGTCGGCGGTCGCTTCCGGCGCCGCGCCTTCAGGAGGCAAGATCGTAAAGACGTCGATAACGCGCCCGTCATCGAGAGTAATGGCGTGCACGTTTCGGACGTTTCCGCCCACAGAAGCAACCGCGCCGGCAAGGTCGGCAAGCAGGCCGGCCCGATCCTTCGCATAGACGATCGCTTCTACGGCGCCGTCACGAATTGAAGCAGCGACCCCCGCCCTGTCCGCACTTCGAGCAAGTTCAGCCGCACGCGCAAGGACGTGCGGCTCAATCATGGAAAGCGACCTGTCTGGAAGCCGCGCCAGAAAAGTCTGCCGTTCCTCCTTCGACCAGTCCGCAAGCGCCGCTTCAGCTTCCTTGCGGTTCGCCTGAGCGCGCGCCTTCATTGAGTCTCCAAGGCCTTCGTCGCCGCCTTCAAGCCACGCCTTGGCGCCTTCATAAAGCGCAGCGATCTGACGGCGCGTCCAATCATCCCAGGCGCTTTCGCTGACTGCCCGCAAGTGACAGACCGTCAGCACGAGCAAAAGGTCGAGCCGATCGCGCGAGCCGACTTCCGCTGCAAAAGCTGAAATTGCGCGCGACTCGGCGAGATTTCGCCGTTCTGCGATTCTCACCATGAACAAGGGTCGCGCCGCGCACCAGGCGATATGGCTGGCGTGCTTGTCGTCCGCCCCAAGGCGCTTGGCCACCCTCGCGACCAACGCCTCGGCGTTGTCAGTTGAGCGTTCTTTTAGCGACCACCCAGTCTCATGCAGCAACACTGCTATGTAAAACGGATCAGACGAGACCGCCGCTCTCAGAATTTCTGTAGCGATCGGATGCTCTTCCGCAAGCTCGCCAAGACGAATGCGGGCGAGGAATCCGATCGACTGAAAAACATGCTCATCTAGGGAGAAGCGCCGATAAAGGCCGTATTGAATGCGACCCGTAATCTGGCCGAATGACGGAATATAGCGCCCGAGAAGGCCGGTCTCCGACATTACCCGCAAAAGCTTGACCGGCTCCTTGGCGCTCACCAGCGAGGCCAGAAACAGCTTTGCCACTATTGGATCGCGACGCACTTCGTTCGTCACTTTGGCAGCGCATCGCGACACCAGCGCGAGCGCCTCAGGATGGAAGTCAAGATCCGGTTTTTTTGCGAAGGCCCGAAAGTACCTGAAAAGATCAAGCGGTCGGCGGACGGCGGTCGACGCACTCGCGAAATCAAGCCGCCCGCTCCGGATCCGCAGATTAACCTCGCCCCCCGCCTCGTCCGCGCTGAGAGCTTTCGGCAAAGCCTGGGGCGCACGATCCAGGAGTTTGGCGTTCTCTTCCTCTACACGCGCCCAGAAGATACGGGTGAGGCGCCCGATCTCCACCGTCGTGACGAAATAGTGCTTCATCATCCGTTCGGCTGCCGTCATGTCAGCCCGCGCCGCATAGCCGAGGCGCTCGGCGAGGGCGGGCTGAACGTCAAATGTCAGCCGCTCATCCGCTCGCCCCCGAAGATCGTGAAGATGCGCGCGTAGGGACAGGAGAAATCGTTCCGCCCGCTTCATTGAGGCGATGTCATCGGGACGGAAAACGCCTCCCCGCTTGCTCCCATCGCTCAGCGGCTTGCCGTAAAGCGCGCGGTGCAGCCAGCCGATTGCGTGAATATCGCGCAAACCGCCCTTGCCTTCCTTGATGTCCGGCTCGGCGAGATATCGAGATTGCTCTGATCGGTCGTGGCGGGCTTCAAGCTCGTCGCGCTTCGCCTTGATGAACTTCGATTTTGTCCGCCACCGAAGCCTCTCGAAGCGAGAGGTGAAGTCCGAATATAGCTTTGCATCCCCAGCCACGAGTCTTGCGTCCAAAAACGCCGTCATCGCCGTCATGTCGGTTTCGGCGAATTTAACCGCCGAGGCAGGCGTATGCGCAGCGTGACCGACAACCAGTCCTGCGTCCCACAACGGATAGAGCAATGCATTGGCGAAGGTCTTCAGGGCGTCTTCCGATAGACCGGTATGGAGAATGAGCAGGTCGATGTCCGACAGCGGCGCCAGCTGGCTTCGGCCGAAGCCGCCAGTTGCAACGGCGGCGATCTTTGAACCCGGCGGCAGCGACATGATCGCTTGCTTTGCAAGCGTCGCGACGGCCTCGTCCATAACGGCGGCGAGCTTGGCGACGAGCGCGTCGCCCCGCGCATACTGGGCGAGCGCCGCTTTTCGCGCCTCAGCCCATGATTTTCGAAGCGTCGCGCCGGCGGCTCCATAAGTCTTGCCGGATTTCTCGCGGCCGAGCGCTTCGGCAAGTCGGCCCGCCATTTCACCCGACTTCAAGATGCCGCTGGAATCGCTCACGTCGCGCCCCCCAAGCCGCCGCCTGCGACCGTCGGCGGCTCCACGTGACCAAAGTTAATGTGAATCCGGTGCACTCAGCGCCTTCAATTCGTAGAGCGCTTCTAGCGCGTCCTTGGGAGTCATTTGGTCAGGGTCGAGTGCGGCGAGACGCTCGCGCAGGGCGTCGGGCTCGATTGTCAGCGGCGCCGGCGCTGAAAATAGCGGCAGATCCTCGACCGTCACGCTTCGGCGGGAATCCCTTTCAAGGAGCCTTAAAATCGTATTCGCACGTGCGATGACGGCGGCGGGCAGACCTGCAAGGCGGGCGACCGCAACTCCATAGGAACGATCCGCCGGCCCCTTCTGCACTTCGTGAAGGAATACGACGTCGCCCTTATACTCCTTCACGCGCATGGAGACGTTTCGCAGCCGCGGCAGTCGTGCCGAGAGCGCCGTCAATTCGTGATAGTGCGTGGCGAAGAGCCCGCGGCAGCGAGAGCTGTCATGCAAATGCTCAACGGCCGCCCACGCGATTGACAGCCCGTCAAAGGTCGATGTCCCGCGTCCAATCTCATCGAGCACGACGAGCGAGCGTGCGGTCGCCTGATTAAGGATCGCCGCCGTTTCAACCATCTCGACCATGAAAGTCGATCGTCCGCGGGCGATGTCGTCTGCAGCGCCTACACGGCTGAATACGCGGTCGGCGGCGCCAATATGCGCGCCTGCCGCCGGTACAAATCCGCCAATCTGCGCAAGGATGGCGATCAGCGCATTCTGTCGGAGAAACGTCGACTTACCCGCCATATTGGGGCCGGTCACAAGCCATAGCCTCGGCTCGCCGGTCTCGGCTAGCAAGCAATCATTGGCGATGAATCGGGCGGCGCGATTTCGCCTCAGCCCGGCGTCGATAACCGGATGGCGCCCGCCGCGCACCTCGAACGCAAGCGTGTTGTCGACGATCGGCCGGACATAGTCTTCCTCCGCCGCAAGCGTGGCGAAGGAAAGCGCCACGTCAATTTCTGCAAGCGCGCGGGCGGCGTCGGAAATCTCCGCGCCGCGCTCGAGCACGGCGGCCGCAAGCCGCCTGTAGATCTCCAATTCGCGCGCAAGCGCTTCATCGCGCGCCCGCGCAATGCGACTGTCAAGATCCGCCAGATCGGTGGTCGTGAAGCGGACTGCGCTGGCGATCGTCTGGCGATGAATGAAGCGCGCCTTCATCGAAGGGGCCATCAATACATCCCCGGCCGAGGGCGGCGTTTCGATGAAGTAGCCGAGAATATTGTTGTGCTTGATACGTAGCGTCCGAACGCCCGATTGTTCGCGATAGTCCGCCTCAAGCGTGGCGATCACGCGCCGCGACTCGTCACGAAGTCCGATGACCGCATCAAGGCCAGGATCGAAACCCTTCGCGATGAAGCCGCCGTCGCGCGCAAGAAGCGGGGGCCCGTCGATCAGCGCTTCCTTGAGAAGCCGGATCAGATCTGAAAACCCGCCGCTGTCGCGCGCTTCAAGGGCGATGAGGGCGCTCCTGATTTCGGCCGGGGCTCGCTCATGCGCAAGGGTTGTCGCAAGACCCCGGGCGCGCGTCAGTCCCTCGCCGATCGCTGCAAGATCTCTCGGTCCTCCTCTGTCAAGGGATAGACGCGTCAGCGCACGCGCCATGTCAGGCGCTGCGCCAAGGCTGCTCTTTACGTCCTCGCGCAGTCGCGCATCGCCTGCAAGGAAGTCGATGCTGTCGAGGCGGGCGTTGATCGCGGCCGGGTCCGTCAGCGGCGACGAGAGGCGTTGCGCGAGGAGACGGGCGCCGGGGCCCGTCGCTGTACGGTCGACCGCGGAGAGAAGCGATCCTTGCCGGACGCCTGATTGCGACTTCAGGAGTTCGAGCGATGCCCGTGTCGCCTGATCGATCAACATCGTCTGGTTGCGTTCGGTCCGCCTTGGCGGGCTGAGCGCTGGCATGCGACCGGCCTGGGTCGCCTCGATATAAGCGAGGAGCCCGCCAAGGGCGGCGAAATCAGCGCGTGTGAAGTCTCCAAAGCCGTCTGTCGACGAAACGCCCAAGGCGAGTTTTAGCCGTCTTTCGCCGGCCCGTGAGTCAAAGGCGGCCGCATCGAAGCGGGAGATTTTCAGCGGGCCTTGCGCCTCCAGCACTGCTCGCCACGATGACTTTGTTTCTCCATCGTCGGCGATAACGAGTTCGGCCGCGCCCGCCGCTGCGAGATCGTTGGCTAAGGCTTCGGCGCTCGTCGATCGAATCGTGAGCTCCCCGGTTGAAATATCAGCCAAAGCGAGCGCGGCTTCGTCGCCAGCGCCAAGAACGGCGAGGGCTGCAAGAAAATTATTCTCACCAGCGGCCAGCAGCGCGTCTTCGGTGAGCGTCCCCGGCGTTACGACGCGTACGATTTCGCGACGTACGACCGACTTCGAGCCGCGCTTCCGAGCTTCTGCAGGATCCTCGATCTGTTCACAGATCGCAACGGAGTATCCAGCGCGTATCAAGCGCGAGAGGTAAGCTTCATATGCGTGAAACGGAACGCCGCACATGGGAATGTCGGCGTCACGATGTTTTCCGCGTTTTGTCAGCGTAATGTCTAGCGCTGCTGAGGCCCTTACCGCGTCCTCGAAAAATAATTCATAGAAATCGCCCATGCGATAAAAGAGAAGCGCATCGCCGGCGCGAGCGCGAATATCGAGATATTGAGCCATCATCGGCGTCGCGTCGGAGGCGCGGCCGTCGGAGGGACTATGCGGAAAACCGTCATCCATGCCGGAGGGCTTCAATTGCTTTGGTAAACGGCCTTTAGCTGATGAGAAGCGCGATGTCGAAGGCGCCCTCGGCTTGGGGGCTTGCGCTGCGGCACAAAATCATGACGATGCCGACGCCATGACAATGCGGCATGCAGCAAGCAGCCCATCCCTGACCATCGATCTTGGCGACCGCACGGCGCCCTTGACGGCGCGCGTCAATCGTCGCGCTCGTCGTCTTATCGTCAAGGTCGATCCCGTGAAGGGCCACGTCATTGTCACCGCCCCTTCAAAGCGCGCTCTTTCCGAGGCGATCGACTTTGCGCGCACGCGCGCCCCCTGGATTGCACGCGAACTCGACGCTTGCGCCATCGCGCGACCATTCGCAGTCGGCGAGGTTTTCCCCTATCGCGGGACGCCGGTTCAGATCGAAGCCAGCGGACGCATGCGCGGCGGCGTTGCGCTGGACCGCGGCAAGCTGATTATCGGCGGCGACACCCGCCATTTGAGCCGCCGTGTGACCGAATGGCTGAAGAAGGAAGCGCGCGTCACGCTGACAGAGCGCGTTGATCATTACGCCGCCAGGCTTTCGCGGAGGCGAGGGCCGATCGCAATCCGCGACACTCGATCGCGCTGGGGATCGTGCGCGCGCACCGGGGCGATGTCTTTTTCGTGGCGGCTTATCATGGCGCCGCCCGAAATACTCGACTACGTCGCAGCGCATGAATGCGCGCATCTTGTTCATTTGAACCATTCCGCCGCCTACTGGCGCACATTGAAATCACTTGATGTCGATGCACGGGCGGCTCGCGAGTGGTTCAGTGCGCATGGACAGTCGCTCCACGCGTTTGGCGTAGAGCGGGCAGCCTAATTCGGCGACAGCCGATTCTCGGCGGAGCCCGCCGCCAGCGGCGCGAGTACGGGAGAGCGCATCGGGGCTCGCGCATCCAGCACGCGCTCCATCACTTCGCGCCAAATAATGGCGGGCGCCGTTCCGCCGGTGATGTCGCCCATGGGCCGATTATCATCCCGCCCGATCCAGACAGCGCAGACATACCCGCCTGCATGGCCGACAAACCAGGCGTCACGACTTTCCTGCGTCGTGCCCGTTTTCCCAAACGCGTCGTGCGAGGAAAGGGCCGCCGCCCGTCCGGTGCCTCGTGTGACGACCGCGCGCAGCATGCCGTTGAGGGCCGCGATCGATTGCGCCGAAGCCGCTGTCCCAAGCAGATTGGCGTCCCGGCGATAGACTGTTTCGCCGTCGCCGGTCTTTATCGACGAGACCGCATGCGCCTCCACGCGGTAGCCGCCGTTGACGAGCGGCGCGTAGGCGCCGGCAAGTTCCAGCGGGGTGACCGTGTCTACGCCGAGCGCCAGCGCCGGTCCCTGGCTTAGGGACGACGTAATACCCATCCGGCGGGCCGCGAGGCGCACGGCGCCGCGCCCAATGTCTTCCTGGACGCGGACGGTCGCGCCGTTCAACGACCGCGCCAGCGCTTCCTCGAGCACCACTTCGCCAAAATACTGGTTCTTGTAATTCGCGGGCGCCCAGTCGCCGACCATAATGGCGGCGTCCTCAACGATGTCGTAGGGCGAGGCGCCGGCTTCTAGCGCCGCGAGAAATACGAACGGTTTGAAGGCCGAGCCAGGTTGTCGGCGCGCCATGGTCGCGCGATTGAACTGTGAACGGCGATAATCCCGGCCGCCGGCGAGCGCACGAATGCGACCTTCCCCGTCAATGACGATCACGGCCGCCTCAACCGAGGAATCGAGGCCAGACCTCGCCGCCCCGGCGATCAGTCCGAGATCGGCCGCCTCGTTCATCGCCGGGTCAAGTGTTGTGCGCACGATAAGGTCGGCGTCTATTCGATCGGATCGCTTGCGCGCTTCAGAGATCGCATGGTCGACGAAGAATGGCGCGCCCGCGAACCGCGACTGACCGACCTTGACCGACGTCGCCGCTGCGGCGCGAGCTTCGACGTCAGTTATGAAACCAGCGGACAGCATGGCGTCTATAACGATCCGTCCGCGTTCGCCAGCGTCGACCGGATTCTTGTCGGGCGCAAGGTGCGACGGCGCCTTCAACAGCCCGGCCAGGACGGCCGATTCGGCGAGCGTCAGCCTCGATGCGGATTTACCGAAGTAACGCCGGCTCGCCGCATCGATCCCATAGGCGCCCGCACCAAAGTAAACCCGGTTGAGATAAAGCGTCAGGATTTCGTCTTTCGTGAATCGTTGCTCCAGCCAGAGCGCCAGCAACAATTCCTGGACCTTTCGCTTGACTGTCCTGTCTGAAGACAGAAACAGGTTCTTCGCGAGTTGCTGGGTCAGCGTGGAACCGCCCTGACGAACTTCGCCCTCGCGCGCGTTCACAAACAGCGCACGGGATACCGCGAGGGGATTGAAGCCGACATGATAGTAGAAATTGCGATCCTCAACAGCGAGGACTGCGCGCGGCGTGTAGGCGGGGAGTTCCGCCAGCCGAACCGGCGCGCCGGCGCTTTCGCCGTTAAGCACGAGGGGGGCGCCGTCAGCGGCGACAAGTGCGATTCGCGGCGCTGAGGCGCTGCGCCATAACCCGTCCGTTTCCGGCAGATCCCGCGCAAAATGAATAAGCACCGCCGCGGCTGCGATCGCAAAGGCGAAGACATAAAAGCCCGCTTCTGCGGCGTAACGCCATAACCGGCCGGAATCGCGCCTTTTCCGGCGTCGGCGTCTTGGCGCCGTCGATTTCGACTTTGACTTCGGCGCCGCTCCGGCCATGCCCAAAGCCTCGGACTCATATCCTTAACGAAACGTGAATAATCGCGAGTGACCAACAGGTGCTTGCGCTACCAACTTCGCGGCGAAGCCCCTAAGGTCAACCCTGGTATTCGGAGCCGCCGGGGCGATGTCCTTGAAGTCCGCCGTCAATCGAGCGTCCGTCGACGCCAAGGAAGCCGCTATCATTGACGCCGCCAGAAAGACCTTTCTGGCTCGTGGGTATGACGGCGCGAGCATGGACGAGATCGCGCTTGCCGCCAGCGTCTCGAAACGCACCGTCTACAACCGGTTCCGCTCGAAAGAAGACCTGTTTGCGGCGACGATTGAAGAAAGCTGCCGTCGGATCCTGCCGGTCGATATCGATGCGATCGAAAAATCGCTGTCGACGGAGGCGTTCACGAGCGAACTCGCCCATCTGTTCATGCGGGGAATGCTTCACCCGGAAGCGCTCGCCCTGCGCCGGATCGCTTCATTTGAGGCCGGGCGCAATGCAGCGCTTGGGAGACTCTATTACCTGCATGGGCCGGTCTACATGATTGAAGCCTTCACCCCGATCCTGAAGCGCGCAGCAGAGCGGGAAGGCGTCAAGATCGATGACGTCGAGACTGCGATACACCAGCTCGGCGCGCTGATCATGGAGCCGCTTTACACGGAGGCGTTGCTTGGCGTGGCGCCGGCCGACCTCGAATCGGCAATCCACCGCCAGATCGAACGCGGGCTCGCCACCTTCTGGAAAATCTACGTCCGCTGAGATCTTTCTCAGCGGGCCCGACGCGAAAGCCCGGGCTCCGCGTAACTTTCTCAAACAAAAAAAACCGGCGCAGCTTTCGCCGCGCCGGTTCTTATTCCTTGCTCGTCGCTTCAGCTTACTGGAAGCTGATGACGACTTCGGTGCGACGGTTCAGCGGCTCACGAACGCCGTCTTCCGTCGGCTTGGCCGGCTTGTCTTCGCCGAAGGATTCGACGCGGATCTTGTCGGCGGCGATGCCATTGGCGATCAGCGCGTCACGAACAACCGACGCGCGGCGCTCAGAGAGTTGCTGGTTGTAGGCCGAGCCGCCGGAACGGTCAGCGTGGCCGGAGACGATCACCGTATTGACGTCGTTCGCCAGCGCGCGTGACGCCGCTTCGCGAACAAGGTTCGACGCTTCCGGCGTCAGGTTCGACTTGTCATAGTCGAAATAGACGATGACATTGATCGGATCGAGGTTCGCAGTTTCCTGCGTTCCGACTTGCGGCGGGCAATCCGCAGCTGCCGGCACGCTCGAGCCGTCCCAGCAGTCCTTGTACTTGGCGACGGGCGCGGCGGCGGGCGCACCGAAGTTCCAGCGCAAGCCGGCGAAAAGGCTGTGCGTGTCATAGTCGTGACGAATCGAGACTGGCGTTCCGCCGATCGTCCCGTCAAACTTCGGCGTCCCCGCAGAGGCGAAGTAGCGGTAGGACAGATCAAGCGCGAGGCCTTCGGCGAGCTTCACCGCGACGCCCGCGATCGCCTGATAAGCGAGGCGCCTGGACGAATCGTCGATGACAAGCGTGCCAAGCACCGGGTTCGGACCCGACACCTGGTTCTTGAAACTCGCTGCGCCGACACCAACGCCGACATAAGGGGTCAGTGCGCCACCGGTGTCGAAGTCGCGGATCGCATTGAACATGATCGAATAAGCCTGAAGGTCGCCGTCAAGGGTCGGCCAGCCGGCGAAACCGAGGCCGTCGCCCGCGTAATGACGCGCATCGTTCTGGCGGTAAGCGAATTCGATCTCGCCGCGATATTTGTTGCCCCAGTCGTAGCCGAGCGCAGTGTAGACGCCGATGCCGTTCTTGTAGTCGGCTTCGCTGTCAAACGCCGGCGAGAACGCGCCGACCGATTCTACGTCCTGATCCGGTTGGAGGTAGTTCAGGCCGGCGCCGATCGCGCCATAGAAGCCCTGATAGGCATGAGCAGCGGGCGCAACCGCGATGGTGGCGGCGGCGGCTAACAGGGTGGTCTTGAGCTTCATGAAGTCCCCTCCTCAGGTGAACAGGCTGCGGCCACGCGGATGCGGGACCCTCGACGTTGCCGATTCCCTAGCCAATTCGGGCCTTGGAAAACAGCCCCTTTTTTAACCAAGCATCCTAGGAAACGCGAGATCGCAGGCCGGTTGTGGCTTCGGCGCATCGCCTTTTGCAGTTTGTTACAACAAGGTTAATCGTCTCGCCTCAAGTCGTTGATCCCCCGTCATTAAGATCAGGTCGTCCAACCGGTTGCCCACTGCTCTCGGGGCGGTCTATCGTCCGATCTCGACGGTGCCTCCGGAAGCGGGGGAGAATAGGGAACGCGGCGAAAATCCGCGGCTGTACCCGCAACTGTAAGCGGCGAGCGCCCTCCGCAAGAAGCCACTGGCCCCCATTCTTGGGCCGGGAAGGCGCGGCGGGCGCGGCGACCCGCGAAGCCAGGAGACCTGCCGTCGGCGTCGTCCTTTTTGCGGCCGGGAAGAGCCGCAGAATGCGGAATCCCGTCGCGGCGACATCCTTGAAACCGAACGAAGGAGTCGCCGGAGATGTTCCGTCTACGAAGCTTTTTTCTATGCGCCGCCTGTTTCCTCGCCGCGCCCGCCCGGGCGCAGGGTGTCGCCGCGAGGGACGGTGGGCCTGACGTCCAGGCCTTGCCCCTCGCATCGCGCAGCGACGACGTCATCGTCTCGGCGACCCGGACGGGCCGGCCCGCCGAGCAAATAGGGTCGGCCGTCACCGTCATCGACGCCGAAGAATTGCAGCGGAGACAGTACGCCTTCGTCGCGGACGTCCTTCGCGACGCCGCGGGCGTCGCGATCGCGCGCAACGGGTCGGCGGGCGGGGTCGCCAGCGCCCGGCTGCGCGGCGCGGCGAGCGGCCAGACGCTCGTCCTCATCGACGGCGTCCAGGTCAACGATCCCGCGGCGCCGCAAGGCGGCTTCAATTTCGCCAATCTCGACCTTGTGGACATCGGGCGCATTGAAATCCTCCGCGGACCGCAGGGCATTCTCTACGGCGCCGACGCCATCGGCGGCGTGATCTCGATAACGACCGCCGGCCCGACGGCTCAGCCGCTCGCGGCGTTTGTGGAAGGCGGCGCCTTCGGGACCGCGCGCGGGGGCGCGACGGCGGCTATCGGCGATCGCGAAGCGTTCCTGCGCGCAACGGTCTCCGGCATCAGAACGGACGGCATCTCGCGCGCGGATGGCGGCGCCGAAGCCGACGGGTTTCGCTCGGTCGCCGGATCGCTGCGCGGCAAGGCCGCGCTCAGCGGCGTTTGGAGCCTTGAGGGAACGGCGCGACTGAGCGATTCGCGCGCCGAAATCGACGGCTTCCCGCCGCCGGATTTCGTGCTCGCCGACACGCTCGAGACTGAAGAAACCCGCGACTATTCGATTTCCGGCGTCCTGCGCCATTCGGACGGACGCGGGTTCAAGGGGCTTGGCGGGGCCCTCACCCTCGCCTACGCCGCCATCGAGCGGCGCAATGCGGATCAAGGCGCCGAAACCTTCGCGGCCGAAGGCGATCGTCTCGCTGCGGACTATGTCGCCAATGTTCCCCTGTCGGCGCGGCTTAACCTAGTCGGCGGGACTGAAATCGAACACACGTCGGTCAACGTTTCCGGCGTCGATGAGAGCGCGACGAGCGGCGCGGTCTTCGGCGTGCTTGAGGCTGAGCCGATTGAGCGCCTGGTCGTTACGGTTGGCGGACGGCGAGACGAATTCTCGAATTTCGAAGGCGCGACGACCGCGCGTGTTGCTGCGGCGTGGTCGGGTTTTGACGGCTGGATCCTGCGCGCAAGCTGGGGCGAGGGATTTCGCGCGCCGACGCTCTTTGAGCTGAACTTCGACCAATTCGGAATCACGCCTAATCCAGACCTGCGCCCGGAACGGGCCACGGGCCTCGACGCGGGAATCGAGCGTCGGTTCGGCGGCGACGATCCTTTCCTCACCGCGCGGGCGACGTTCTTCCGGACCCGCGTCCGTGATCAGATCGACTTTGACTTTCTGGGCAACGGCTATTTTAACATTGACCGCACGCGCTCGCGAGGCGTTGAAGTCGAACTCGATTGGCGCGTCGCCGAGACGCTGCGGGCCAGTGCGGCCTATACGCTGACCGATGCGATCGATCTTGACGCAGGGACCGACCTGTTGCGCGTGCCGCGTCACAAGGGAACCGCCGTCGTCGACTGGACGCCCACGCCGCCGCTGACCTTTTCGGCAAGCGTTATCGTCAATGGACGCGAAGCCGATTTCCCGACCGCAAACGAGGCGTTCGTCCGGCTTGACCTGCGCGCCGCATGGGCGGTTTCCGACCGCTTCGAATTGTACGGCCGCGTCGAAAACGCGACCGATACGAGGTATCAGGACGTTTCCGGCTATGGCGAACCGGGCGCATCCGCTTTCGGCGGAATGAGGGTGCGCTTGTGATCACTTCGGCAGCCATTCTCGCAGCGGGGCTTCGCGTCTTCTCGGCGGACTTCTGCGCCGACCAATTGACGCTCGCCCTCGCCGAGCCTCGCCAGATCGCCGCCCTGTCGCTGGATGCGGACAAGGACTTTTCCTTTTATCGCCGCCGGTCGGAAGGGATTGCGCAACGCCGCGCAGACGTCGAATCGGTCGCCGCCGCCGACGCAGATGTCGTATTGCGCTTCTGGGGCGGCGATGCTGCACGGCTCGAACGGTTCGGCGTCAAGGTCGTGACGCTCGACTACGCCAGCGATTTCGAGGGCGTTAAGCGCAATATTGATGTCGCAGCCGCGGCGATCGGACGAAACGCGGCGGGGCGGGCGCTGATCAGCGAGATCGACAGGCGCCTCGCCGCTCTCGCCGCGCGCGGCCATTCCGGCGTGACGGCGCTTTATCTCACGCCGGGCGGGGTCACCGCGGGCAAGTCGACGATGATCGATGCGATCCTCAACGCCGCGGGGGTCCGCAACGAAGCCGCCGAAAGGGGACTCTCTTACTGGCCGCCCTTATCGGCGGAAGCTGTCGTCGCTGATCCGCCGGATTTCATTGTCGCAGGATTTTTTTCCTCCGGGGCGGAAAGGATCAATCATTGGTCCGCTGCACGACATCCGGTGCTGCAGGCGATCCTGGCGGAGCGGCCGGGGGTCGCCCCGACAGCGGATCTCCTCGGATGCCCCGGCCTGCAGTCCGTTGACGCCGCTGAGCTCATCCGCGACGCCGCGGACCGCGCGCAGTCGCAGCGATGAACGCGCGCGCCACGTTGCTTCTTGCCGCCGTCAGCCTGATCGCGCTGCTGGCTTCATTGATCATCGGGCCAGCAGCGCTGCCGCCCGACGAAGCGCTCGCCGCCCTTTTCGGTGACGGGCCGGCGTCTGTCATTGTCCGCGATATCCGCCTGCCGCGCGCCCTCGCCGCTTTTCTCGCCGGCGCGGCGCTCGGCGCCGCCGGCGCGGCCTTGCAAGGTCTGTTGCGAAATCCGCTCGCCGATCCGGGCGTGCTTGGCGTGTCGTCGATCGCCGCGCTCGGCGCCGTCATCGCCATCTATTTCAATCTTTCCCTCGCCGCATTCTGGATGACGCCGGCGGCGGCGATTTTCGCGGCGGGCGTTGCGACCGCGCTTTTGTATGCGCTAGGGGCCGGGCGGCTTTCGGCGACGCGGCTCATCCTTGTCGGCGTCGGGCTTTCGTCGTTCGCCGGGGCGGCGATCGCGCTCGTCATGAACCTTGCGCCGAACCCCTTCATTCTCTCCGATCTCGTAAACTGGCTGTTCGGCGCCGTGACGAACCGCAGCTTCGCCGATCTCGCCCTGACAGCGCCTTTCATCGCGATCGGCCTTGCCTTCGCGCTGATGTCCGCGCCCGGCCTGTCGGCGCTTTCTCTCGGCGAGGAAACCGCTGCGAGCCTCGGCGCCGACATGATCCGCACAAGGATGCTGGCGATCGGGGGGGCCGCGCTGATGACCGGGGGCGCCGTCGCGCTCGCCGGCGCGATCGGGTTTGTCGGCGTCGTCGCGCCGCATCTTGCGCGCCCGCTCACCGGACATGATCCGGGCCGGGCGATCATCCCCTCCGCGCTGATCGGCGGCGCGATGCTGGCGCTCGCCGACCTCGTCATCCGGCTTGCGCCCTTCGAGCAGGAGCTGAAACTCGGCGTCGCCGCCGCGCTGATCGGCGCGCCGGCGTTCATCTGGATCGCCGCGCGCACGCAGAGGATCGCGTCATGATCCGGCTCAACGCGGAAGCGATTACCGCGCGGCGCGTCGGACGGCCGCTGATCGAGGCGATTTCCTTCGCGGCCGAAGGCGGCGCGTTCATCGCGCTCGCAGGGCCGAACGGCGCCGGAAAAACGACGCTGCTGAGGACGCTTGCAGGGCTTGAAGCGCCGGCGGCGGGGCGCGCAACCATCGACGGCGCGGACGTCCTTGCGCTCGCTCCCGCAGCGAGGGCGCGCAAGCTTGCTTATCTGCCGCAGGCGCGCGAAGTCGCGTGGGCGATGACGGCTGAGGCCGTCGTCGCACTCGGGCGTTTTGCGTTCGGTTCGCCGCAGCGCCTGTCGGGAGAGAGCCGCGACGCCGTCGAACGGGCCCTAGCTGAAGCGGATGCGACGGCGTTTCGCGCACGGACGATGCCGACGCTCTCCGGCGGCGAACAGGCGCGCGTACACCTGGCCCGCGCGCTCTGCGCCGAAACGCCGGTTCTCCTCGCCGACGAGCCCACGGCGGCGCTCGACCCGAAGCATGCGCAGGCGATCATGCGCGCGCTTCGCGCAAAGGCGGACGCCGGCGGGCTCGTGATCGCGGCGCTGCATGATCTGAGACTTGCGCAGCGCTTCTGTACACGGATGATCGTGCTTGATTGCGGACGCATCGTTGCAGACGAGGCGCCGGAACAGGTGCTGACGGGGTCAATTCTTGAGCAAGTCTTCGGCGTCGCCGATCATTGACCGCCGACGCTTTTCGCCTTCTGCCACAGGACTTCCTGAACGCCCGTACGACGCGCCTCGAAGCGCGCGGCGATGAAGAGAAAGTCCGAGAGGCGGTTGAGATAGGCGATCGCATGCTCGCCGCCCGGCGCGACGGCGAAGAACGCAACGGCGCCCCGCTCGACGCGGCGGCAGAGCGTTCTGGCGACATGAAGGCTTGCAAGCAGCGGCGAACCGCCGGGCAGCACGAACTCCTTGAGCGGCGGCAGGCCGGCGTTGAGGGCCGCGGCGGCAGCGTCGATGCGCGCGACATGGCCCTCTTTCAGCACGGCCATGCCCGGAAAACACAAGGCGCCGCCGAGATCGAAAAGATCGTGCTGCGCGAGGCTGAGCGTTTCTGCGACCTCCGGTCCGGGCGCCAGCGCGAGCACGGCGCCGAGGCTTGCGTTCAGCTCATCGACATCGCCGAGCAGCGCGACACGCGGCTCGGTCTTCGCCACGCGCGTGCCGTCGCCAAGAGAGGTCTCCCCCTTGTCGCCGCCGCGCGTGACGATGCGATTGAGCCTGTCCGGTATGACGCCCTCCTATTTCACCCCGTGCATGCCGCCCTTCAGAAGCGGCCAGAGCACGAGCAGGACGACTCCCGCGACGATGCCCGCAAGGCCGATCGTCTGGAAGACGCCGAGATAGGTCGCAAGCGAGACCTGGGGATTGAGCACTTCGCCGCCGACCGTCTCGGTCGAGGCGAGCTGCGCGACGATGCCGCCGACATATTGCGCCATCGCGGAGGAAAGGAACCACACGCCCATCATCATGCCGACGAGTTTCGGTATCGACAATTTGGTGATCATCGAAAGACCGACCGGCGACAGGCACAGCTCCGCGACTGAGTGAATGAAGTAAGCAAGCGCGAGCCAGAACAGCGGCACGAGGAAGCGCTCGTCATGGAACTGCGAGCCGAAGACGAGCACGAGGAAGCCGAGCCCGACGAGGATGAGGCCGATCGCGAATTTCAGCGGAACGGAAGGCTCCAGCCCGCGCTTGCCGAGCCAGCCCCACATCACCGAGAAGATCGGCGCGAAGATGACGATGAACAGCGGATTGAAGATCTGCACCTGCCCCGCCGGCATGGTGTAGACGCCGAGAATATTGAGGTCGGTGTTGCGGTCGGCGAAGAGCGTCAGCGACGATCCCGCCTGCTCGAACAGCGTCCAGAACACCACCGAGAAGAACGTCAGCACGACCGCGACGATCATGCGGTCGCGTTCCTTCGCCTTCAGCGAAAAGACCGCCCACAGCGGAATGCCGATCATGGCGACGAGGTAGGAGAAGAACATCACCTGCCCAAGCAGCGGCTGCGACAGGATGTAGCCGACAATGCCGGTCGCGGCGACTTCGCGCGCGACGCTCGCCGTCTCCATTGCGTTATTGAGGAGGAACCACATCAGCGGCACGGCGAGCAGCGACAGGAGGATGATGAGCGCATCGCGATTCTTGCCGCCCTCCGGCGGGTTTCCGTACTCCGCGAGCGCCTTGCCGGCGAACTGGAAGCGCGCCCACGCGAGCAGCATCCCGAACCCGGCAAGGGCGAATCCCCATTTGTAGCCGTAAGTGACGGCGATGAGCGGCGCCAGGAACTGCGAGATCAGCGAGCCAAGATTGATCCCCATGTAGAAGATCGTGAAGCCGGCGTCGCGCCGGCTGTCGCCTTCCGGATAAAGCGTGCCGACGATCGTCGAAATGTTCGGCTTGAAATAGCCGTTGCCGACGATGACGAGGCCGAGCGACAGGAACAGGAGAATGACGCTGGCGTCGCTCCGCTCTGCGTCAAATTTGAAGGCGCCCTTCGCGACGGCCGCCGGAACCGACCCGCCCGCGCCTTCAAGCGTCAGCGATCCGTCTTCATTGCCGCGAATGCGATAGCGGTTCTCGCCGTCGATGACATATTGACCGGCGGCGTCGCCGTCTTTCTCGATGGCGACTTCATAGCGCTGGTCGTTGATCGACACGAAGGGCTTGGCGTTGTCGCCGCCCGAAAAGGCGAGAAGGAGATAGCCGGCGGACATCAAGATCGCGCCGAACTTCACCGCCTTTTTCGATCCGAAATACTGGTCGGCGATCAGGCCGCCGATCAACGGCGTCAGATAGACGAGCGAGGTGAACGCTCCGTAGAGACCGTTTGCGACGTTGTCGGCGAAGACGAAATGCTCGACGAGGTAAAGGATGAGGAGCGCCCGCATCCCGTAATAGCCGAACCGCTCCCACATTTCGGATGTGAAGAGGATCGCAAGCTGCTTCGGATGGCCGAACCATCCCTTTTCCGCCGACGCCATCGATGAATTCCCTCCGCTCAGGCGACAGGGGCCGCCCCGGCCCCGTCTGCGCCCGCTGATGTTTCCCCCGGCCAAAAGAACGCGGAGGCGTTGAGGCCTCCGCGGATCGGCGTGGAAATTGGCCGAATTGCGGCGGAAAATCCAGCGCCTATGATGGCCGCCATGGGGACCTTCATTCTGCACGAACGTTTGGCGAACGATTGCGCGCCGGTCGGCGATCTGCCGCTCTGCCGCGTCTTGTTGATGGACGACTGCCGCTTTCCATGGGCGATTCTCGTCCCGCGCCGCGCAGACGCGACCGAAATCCACGATCTTCCGCCCGCGGATCGCACGATCCTTATCGAGGAAATCGCGCAGCTCAGCCGCGCGCTCAAGAAGGTCGCGCATGCGGAGAGAATAAACATCGGCGCGCTCGGCAATGTCGTTCCGCAACTGCACGTTCATGTCATCGGCCGCACCAATCTCGACGACGCCTGGCCTGGCCCCGTTTGGGGCGCGGGGACGCGCGTTCCCTACGTTGAAGGCGCGGCGGCGGCGTGCGCGAGCGAATTGCGCAAGGCGCTCGGGCTCTGATGTCGCGGGGGGCTTTGCGTGACCGGTGAATGGTGAATAGTCAGAGGCGAGCGGGCAAACCCCGGCCGCTCATCCCGCGCCAGGGGAGCGCGCCCCAGGCGTTCTGCGGGCTCCAGCGGTCAGCGCCGGCGGGGGCGCGGCCGGGTTAACCGTAACACTAAGGCGTTTCCATAACCCTATCACGCAAATGCAATCGACGCTCGGCCGCTCCCTCGCCTCGCGGGGGAGCGACGGAAGCGGCCGTGCGAGGCAAGGGCGTTGCCGGGCGCGTTCGCGGAAAGAGCGACCGCGGCGATGGGCTAGCCGGTCGTTGCGCCGAGCGCCCGTTCGACCGCCTTGCGCATCACGGTCGGCAGGCGCGCGCCACGAGGCGACAGGAACACCTGGCCGGGCCCGGCGAGGGCGCCCTTCGGCGCGGCCGCGATCATCACTGCAAGCTCCAGATGAAAATGCGTGAAGGTATGGCGGACGGTCCCGGCGAGGCGCCACTCTTTCTGCTCCCCCGCGAGCGGGGGAGGCGAAGTGGTCTCTACCCACGCCGCGCCCGGCAGCCCGAGCATGCCGCCGAGGAGGCCCTTTTCAGGGCGGCGTTCGAACAGCACTTCGCCCTTGGCGTTGATCAGCGCGTAGGCGACCCCATAGCGCGTCGGTTTTTCCGGCTTCCTCGCCTTCGCAGGCAGCGTTTCGGCGATCCCCGCCGCGCGCGCTTTGCAGTGCTCCGTAAGCGGACAAACAAGGCATTTCGGCGCGCGCGGGGCGCAGACGCCGGCGCCGAGATCCATCAGGGCTTGCGCGAAATCGCCGGAACGCCGCTGCGGCCAGATCGCGCCGATGGCCGCCTTCAGCGCAGGCTTTGCTTTCGGCAGCGGGGTTTCGACGGCGAACAGCCTCGCCGCCACGCGCTCGATATTGCCGTCCATGACGATCGCGCGCCGGTCGAAGGCGATCGCCGCGATCGCCGCCGCCGTATAATCGCCGACGCCCGGCAGCGCGCGCAAGGCGTCCTCCGTGTCGGGAAAGGCCCCGAGCGACGCGACGACCTGCGCGCATTTGTGAAGGTTTCGCGCCCGCGCGTAATAGCCGAGCCCAGCCCATTCCCCGAGCACGTCATCAACCGGCGCCGCCGCGAGCGCCTCAACGTCGGGCCAGCGCGTAAGGAAAGCAGCGTAGCGCGCGCCGACTGTCGCAACGGTCGTCTGTTGCAGCATCACTTCAGAGAGCCAGACGCGATAGGGATCGGGCCGCTCGCCCGCCTTGCGCGCGGCCGGGCTGACGCGCCAGGGCAACGCGCGCGCGTTCTTGTCGTACCAGCGAAGGATCGCCTTGGGGTCAGGGGACATCGCGCCAGCCGATATGATAGGCTCCCCCCATGGTCAAAACCCGCCGCCCGACCTTGCGCGACCTCAGCCCCCCGCCGACACGGGGGCCAAGGCCCGCCGCGCCGCCGCTCGCCCGGGCGGCGACTGCGCTCGTCGCCGACCTCGCTCGCAAGACCCGATTCGTCGATCCGGACCTTACCGCGCGCTGGACGGAGTTCGCCGGGCACGAGCTGTCACGGATGTGCCGGCCGGGTCGACTGACCGGGGGAACCCACGGCCGCACGCTCGAGGTCATCGTCCCTCATGGCGCGGCGGCGGCGTCGGTCGAATTTGCGGCGGAGACGCTGCGCCGGCGGCTCAACGGCTATTTCGGCCCCAACGCCATCGAGCGGATCGCGGTTGTCCAGGGGCCCGCCCCCGCCGGGCCGGCCCGGCCCCGATTTTCAAGATTTCGGGACGCCTGATCCCCGAATTTTCACGATGTTTTTCACGATGCGTCGATCCGCCCGCGCGATCTTTTACAAGCGCGGGCGCGCTTGCTATGCCCCGGCGCAAACGCCGCCTTAGCGGCGCGCCATGAACCCTGAAAGGCCGACCCCGATGTCCCTCAAGACGCTCTGCGCCATCGCCCTCGCCGCGCCGCTCGTTCTCGCCGGCTGTTCCAAGGCGTCCTCGGAAGGCTCGCAGACGGAGAGCGCAAAGCCCGCCGCGAGCGCCAGCGCGTCAAAGGTCGAAATCCTGCCGACCGACATGGTGATGGGCAGCGCCGACGCGCCGGTGACCTTGATGGAATACGCGTCGGTCACTTGTCCGGCCTGCGCCGCGTTCAACACGCAGATCATTCCGGAAATCAAGGCGAAGTTCATCGACACCGGCAAAGTGAAACTGATCTATCGCGAGTTTCCGACCGCGCCGGCGAACTATTCGATCATCGGTTCGGTGCTGGCGCGCTGCGCGGCGGAGAAGTCGGGGCCGGACGCCTATTTCCTGATCACCGACGCGCTGTTCCGCAATCAGCAGACCTGGGTGTCGAAGGATGCGCGCGCCGAGCTGACCAAGATCATCGCGCAGGCCGGCATGGACGAAGCCGCGCTCGACGCCTGCGTCGCCCGCAAGGAAATCGTCGACATCGTCAACGAGAACGCCCGCCTCGGCGCTGAAAAGTTCGGCGTCACCGGCACGCCGACCTTCTTCCTGAACGGCGAAAAGCTGACCTTCCGCACCAAGGAAGACTTCGAAAAAGCGATCGCCGACGCGGTCGCGAAAGCCGGAGCCTGATGACGGGGCGATTTATCCACAGCGTTGCGCCTGAAATTGCCGCCCACGGAGAATCGGCGATGAGTCGGGCGTTCAGCGGTGCGGCGCGCGGTATGCGCCCGTCAGGATCGTTCTCGTGAAGTTCGTCAACCTCCGTCTCGTCGGCTTCAAGTCTTTCGTCGAGCCGACCGATCTCGAAATCCGCGACGGCCTGACCGGCGTCGTGGGGCCGAACGGCTGCGGCAAGTCGAACCTGCTTGAGGCGCTGCGCTGGGTGATGGGCGCGACCTCGGCGAAGGCGCTGCGCGGCGACGGCATGGGCGACGTGATCTTCGCCGGCACCTCGATGCGCCCGGCCCGCAATTGGGCCGAAGTCGTCCTGACGCTCGACAATTCAGACCGCACCGCGCCCGCCGAATACAACGAAAACGACGTCATCGAAGTCTCTCGCCGCATCCTCCACAAGGATGACGGCACGCAGTCGATCTATCGCATCAATTCAAAGGAAGTGCGCGCGAAAGACGTGCAGCTTCTGTTCGCCGACGCTTCGACCGGCGCAAACTCGCCCTCGCTCGTGCGGCAGGGCCAGATTTCCGAGCTCATCAGCGCCAAACCGCAGAACCGGCGGCGTCTCCTCGAAGAAGCCGCCGGCATCACCGGCCTTCATTCGCGCCGGCACGAGGCGGAATTGCGCCTGCGCGCGGCGGAACAAAATCTCGAACGCCTTGATCAGGTGATCGGCGAGCTTGAAACGCAGAAGACCGCCCTGCAGCGCCAGGCGCGGCAGGCGACGCGGTATCGCAACCTGTCGGGCGACATCCGCCGCGCCGAGGCCGCGAGCGCATATCTCCGCTGGAAGGAAGCGGTCGAGGCGCGCGACGCCGCCGGCGAGCACCTGAGGGAAATCGCCGCGCTGATCGAAGAAACCGTGCGGGCGAGCGCCAGCGCGTCGACCGCGCAGGCCGAGGCCCATGCGGCGCTTGATCCCCTCCGCCTTGATGAAGCGGCCGCCGCCGCGGCGCTCCACCGCCTCAACGTCGCGCGCGAAGGGCTAGACGATGAGGCCGCGCGCGCCGAAACCGAAATCCGGCGCCTGTCGCAGGAGGCAGAACGCCTCGGCGCCGATCTGACGCGCGAGACGGCGCTGAAGCGCGACGCCGAGGACGCCGTCGACACGCTGCACCGCGAATCAGCGGGGCTTGCGGAGCGCGAAACCGCCGAGCGTGAGCGCATCGCGGCGGCGAAAGCGCGTCTTGATACTGCGACGCAGGCCGTCGCCGGCGCCGAAGCGACGCTCGACGAGAAGAGCAAGGACTCGGCTGAATTCGACGCGCGCCGGCGGGCGGTCGCGGCGGCGATCGAAACCGCGGAGCGCCGGCTCCAGAGGGCCCTCGCCCAGATCGCGCAGCTCGGCGAGGAACGCGCGCGCATCGCGCCGACGCCCGAACAGGCCGCCGCGCTTGACGCCGCGACGTCGCGCTTTGCAGCCGCCGAAGACGCCGCGCGCGCCGCAGAAGGCGCCTATCACCGCGCCGAAGAAGAACGCAGCCGCGCCGAAGCGCGCGAACAGGCGATGAAGACGCCGCGCCAGAAGGCGGAGCAAAGCCTTTCGGAATTGAAGGCCGAGCGCGATGCGCTGAAACGCGTGCTGAACTCGCAGGCCGACGGCGACTGGCCGGCGCTGATCGAGGCGGTGGAAGTCGAGCCCGGTTATGAGAACGCGCTCGCCGCCGCGCTCGGCGACGATCTTTTCGCCGCGCTTGACGACGCCGCGCCCGCGCACTGGAGCGGGCGGACGGCGAGCGCTGCCGCGCCGTTGCCGGCGAACGCCGCGCCGCTTTCCGATTTCGTGCGCGCGCCGGCTGCGCTGTCCTTGCGCCTTGCGATGATCGGCGTCGTCGAGGCGGCGGACGGGTCGAGCCTTGCCGCGGCGCTGTCGCCCGGCCAGCGGCTCGTCAGCCGCGCCGGCGATCTCTGGCGCTGGGACGGGTTTGTCAGCCGCGCCGAGGCAAAGACCGCCGCGGCGATCCGCCTCGAACAGCAGAACCGGCTGTCGCGGCTTGAGCAGGATTTCACGCTTGCGGAATCGCGCGCCGGCGACGCTGTCGAAGCGCACATCCTGGCGCAGGAAGACTTCACACGCGCGCAAGGCGTCGAGCGCGATGCGCGCGGGCTCTTCACCGAAGCGCGCCGCGCCTTTGACGCTGCGCGCGCGCGGCTCGACGACCTGCGGCGCGAGAATGAACGCGCGACGGCGCGGCTCGCCTCGATCGCCGACGCGATCGCGCTCGCCGAAGCGGAGCGCGCGGAGAACGAGAAAGAACGCGCGGGCGCGGACGCCGAGCGCGCCGCCCTGCCCGATCCCGTGCTGATCGCCGAAGCGCTGGCCGCCGCCCGCGACGCCGCCGCGCGCGCCCGCAGCGAAGCGACGGAAGCGCGCGCCGCGCACAACGACCTGACTCGCGAAGCGCAGATGCGCGCCCAGCGCGTCGACGAGATCGCGCGCGAGAAAAGCGTGTGGGCGACGCGCGGCGAGACCGCGGCGGCGCGCATCGCCGAAATCAATGCACGCCTCGATGCGACGAAGTCCGGGCTCGCCGCGGCGCAGGCGCTTCCGGCGCAGATTGAAGAAAAGCGCGGGGCCCTTCTCGACCAGATCGCCGCCGCGGAAACGCGCCGGCGTGAAGCGGGCGATGCGCTTGCAGTCGCGGTCACGGCGGCCGCCGACGCCGACCGCGCCGCGAAGGCCGCCGACGCGGCGAGCGCTGAAGCGCGCGAGGCGCGCGCCCGGCTTGAAGCGCAGTCCGAGGCCGCCGTCGCGCGCGTCGAGGAAGCCGCCATCCTCGCGCAGGAGACCTGCAATGCCGCGCCGGAAGACCTGCCCGCCATCGCCGAGTTCAAGGACGGCGCAGACCTGCCGACCCGCGCCGACATCGACGCGCGCCTCGACCGCTACAAGCGCGAGCGCGAAAATCTCGGCGGCGTGAACCTGCGCGCCGACGAGGAGATGCAGGAAGTCTCCGCGCGCCTCGAAGAACTGACGCGTGAGCGCGAGGATTGCGACGGCGCGATCCGGAAACTGCGCGCCGCCATCGGCAGCCTCAATCGCGAAGCGCGCGAACGGCTTAACGCCGCGTTCGAAACCGTCAACCGCAACTTCTCCTCGCTGTTCACGCGCCTGTTCAACGGCGGCCAGGCGGAACTGCGCCTCATCGACAGCGAGGACGTGCTGGAAGCGGGCCTCGAAATCTACGCCTCGCCGCCGGGCAAGAAGCTCGCCTCGATGTCGCTGATGTCAGGCGGGGAACAGGCGCTCACCGCGACCGCGCTCATCTTCGCCGTGTTCATGGCGAACCCCGCCCCCGTCTGCGTGCTCGACGAAGTCGACGCCCCGCTCGACGACGCCAATGTCGAACGCTTCTGCCGCCTTCTTCACGAAATGGCGCGCGAAACGCAGACCCGCTTCCTGATCATCACGCACCATGCGCTGACGATGTCGCGCATGAACCGTCTCTTCGGCGTGACGATGGTCGAACGCGGCGTCTCGCAGCTTGTTTCCGTCGATTTGAACAAGGCGGA